>NZ_CP045504.1:3366978-3707472 GCF_013376455.1 Desulfolutivibrio sulfodismutans DSM 3696
GTCGAACATGGCATGCAACGAGGTTCCGGCGCATTTTGGGATATGATCAAAGACGAACACGTTTTTGAAGCTGGGATCCGGGAATGGAAGTTCGCGCTCGATATCGAATGGGAGACTGGCAGCGTTCATCAGGTCATCTCTGGTTTTGAAGGGGAACGGGATGTCACGGGGGGCTCTTGGTGCGGTTGGGCCTGCCCGGGCTGTCGGCCGGAACCGGGAGTCCCCGCTTTCATGTCCGGGGATGCGGCGGGGCGACCCCCAGGCGTCGGCATTCCTTCGGCGGGGAGGCCTGGACAGCGGCGGACTGGCGCTCCGGCGACTGATCCGTGGCGGCGCGTCTGGATATTTGCCCCCGCCGCCGGAATTATCGCCTGGCCGTCGGTCGGCAGGCCCCGGCGCAACAGCCTCCGGACAAAAGCTCGCTGTAGGCGAAGAGGATGCGCCGCTCCCGGTTTATGGCCTCCTCGGACAGCCGGGGCGCGGGCGAGGCAGCGGCCAGGCGCGTCAGCTCGTCGAAATGGGGGATGGTCCGCATGCCGCCCCGGGCCAGGATGTGTCCGTCGGCCACGCGAAGGAGCAGGGCCTCCTTGGTGTCCGTGACCAGGGCCAGGGGGGCTGGCGTGTCGCCGAAAAGCCGTGAGGCGGCCAGGGTCTCGCGGATGTAGGAGCCGGGTTCGCCGGAGCAGAAGATGACCACCAGAAGCGGCGCGCCGCTTCCGTCCGTGACCGCCAGATCCACCATGCGGGTATAGTCTTTGCCCTCCATGGGAAAGCACACCCCGGCCTTGGCGCACATCCGGTCCCTGGGATAGCCCCGTTCCTCCACGAGAAGCCGGGCCAACGCCTGGCGAAATTCCTCGTAGGAGGTCTCTTCCACGTCCTCGCCGGTCAGGTAGTCCCGGATGACCCGGTTCAGGCTTTCTTCGTGCATGGCGTCCCCGCTGCGAAAGATTCGGCCGCACACAGGCCGCGGCCCCGAAAAGGTAGCATCTCGGGGGGCGGTGTCAATCCGGCCCGGCCGCCGCTGGCGGCTCAACGCCCCGCCAGGGGCTTTGTATGTTTTAGTTGAAACGGCGCTTGGCCATGACCCGTCCCACGGTGTCGGCCAGGGCCTGCATCTCGAAGGGTTTGGCCAGGAAATCGTCCATTCCGGCGGTCAGGAACCGTTCCCGGTCGGACTCCATGGCGTAGGCGGTCAGGGCCACGATGGGGATGTTTTTGACCGGGCCCGGGACTTCGCCGTGCCGGATGTGGCGGGTGGCCGTCAGGCCGTCCATGACCGGCATCTGGATGTCCATGAGCACCATGTCGAAGGGATCGCTGGCCAGGGCGCGCAGGGCCTCCTGCCCGTTTTCCGCCTCGGTGACGGCATGGCCCATGTGGCGCAGCATGGTCGCGGCGCTTAAGCGGTTGCTGGTGTCGTCCTCCACCAGAAGTACGCGCAGGGGGGCGGCCGTGTCCTGGGGGGGGCGTCGTCCGTGGGGAAGGACACCCGGCAGGTGGGCAGCCAGAAGGCGGCGGTGAAGGAAAAGACGCTGCCCTGGCCGGGGGTGCTTTCCACCCAGACGGAACCGCCCAGAAGCTCAGTCAGTTGCTTGGCGATGGACAGGCCCAGGCCCGTGCCGCCGTATTTTTTGGTCAGGTAGTCCTCGGCCAGGGCGAAGCTGTCGAAAATCGAGGCCAGCTTGTCCGCGGGGATGCCGATGCCCGTGTCCGCGATCCGAAACAGCAGGCATTCTCCTGCAAAGCCCTGGTCCACAAAGACCCGGCGCGGCCCGTCCGGGGGGGCTTCGTAGCGTTCCACGGTCAGCGTGATGCCGCCGCGCATGGTGAAGCGGATGGCGTTGACGAGCAGATTGACCAGGATCTGGCGCAGGCGGAAGGGGTCGCCCACCAGGATGTCTCCGACATCGTCGGCGACCCGCCAGGTGAAGTTCAGATTTTTGAGGCGGGCCTGCACCTCGTGGGTGCGGCACAGGGAGTCCACCAGGGAGCGGATGTCGAATTCCTTGACCGTCAGTTGTACGGCCCCGGACTCCATGTTGGCCAGTTCGATGAGGTTGTCCACGATGGACAGGAGCTTTTTGGCCGACTGGAAGGTGATGTCCCAGCATTCGGCCTGATCGGGCGGCAGGGAGGTCGTCTGGGCCAGTTGGGACATGCCGAAGATGGCGTTTAAGGGGGTGCGCAGTTCGTGGCTCATGTTGGCCAGAAACTGGGTTTTGGCCTGGTTGGCCTGTTCGGCCTGCTTTTTGGCCTCGGCCATGGACTGTTCGGCCAGTGTGCGGAAGGTGGTGTCCAGGACCGTGGCCACCAGCACGTTGTGCCCCGGAACCGGGAAGCTGGCGATGGTGACGTGGCGGCGTTCGCCCTTGGCCGTGGTTATGGGCAGATCCTTCCAGGACATGCGGCCCGGTTCGCCGCTTTGCACGTCGGATAAGATGCGTTCCCGGATGGCGGTTCTCTCCCGGGGATCGGGAAAGAGGCTGCCGAAATAGCCGTCCAGGGTGGCCAGGGCCTCGGGCGGCCAGCCGAGAATCTCGGAATAGCGGGGGTTTTGGAAGGTGGCCAGGCCTGAGTCCAGGAGGCGCACGCTTACGCCGATGGGCAGGCTGGTCAGGACGACCTCCATGAATCGGCGGCGTTTGAGCAGTTCCTCTTCGGCCAGCTTGCGGTCGCTGATGTCCCGGGCCACGGAGAAGATGCGCTGCTGCTCGGGCAGGGGATGGGAGGCGAACGACAGCCAGGCGTAAGAACCGTCTTTTGTGCGGTAGCGGGCCTCGAAGTTGCGCACGGGGGAGCCTTCCACCAGCCGTTCCCCCATGGCCAGGAAGGCCGACAGATCGTCCGGGTGGACCAGCTCCACCACCGGACGGCCCACAAGGGCCTGGCTGGAATAGCCCAGGGTCCGGGTCCAGGCCGGGTTCACCTGCTGCAGGACGCCCGCGTAATCGGTGATGCTCAAAAGATCCATGGAGTGGTTGAACAGCCGGTCCCGCTCCCGGGCCAACTCCCGGGCGGCGGTCACGTCGGAGGCCATGAACAAAACACCCGTGAGCTCGCCGTGGCCATCGTCGATGGGGGCGGCGTGCAGGCTGACTTCCAGGAGGGAGCCGTCCCGGCGCATCCGGACCACGTCCAGGTTGGCGGGAGGGGCCTTGGCAAAGGCCCGGGCCAGGATGGCCTCGAATTCAGCCTTGTGCTGTTCCGGCACCGTGGGCAGCGGCCGTCCCATGACCTCGGCCTCCTTCCAGCCGAAGAGCCGCTCGGCCGCCGGGTTCCAGAGGCTGACGCGGCCTTCCCGGTCCAGGAGGTAAATGGCCAGGGGCGCGGCGTTGACGACGGAGGCCAACCGGTCCCCGGCCGCCGCAATCTCCCGCCTGGCTGCGAACAGGCTGTCCGTGTGTCCCCGCTGGCCCGCCTCCACCCGGCGCAGCAGCGCGTACAACAGCAGGCTGGTGGCCATCACGAAGAACCAGCCCTTGAAGGTCTGCATGTCGGCGATGGACTGGGGATCGCGGAAAAGCGCCGTGACGGCCAGGTCGGAGAATAGAATCCAGGCCCCGGCGGCCAGGAAATAGACGGCAGGGATGAGAAGGACGTATCTGTTGCCCGGCTTGAACATGGGGGCGTCCAGGGCCGAAGTGTTTTTCGTATCTAAACAAAGATATCCCAGGGGTGGGGAGAAGACAAGATGAAGGGCGGCAGAAGGGATACGGGCGGCATGGCGGGTGGCCCTACCGCCGGGCAGGGTCGCCGTCACGGCGGCTCGATTTTTGTCCGGGGATGCGCTAGTCCTGTCCAAACGACGGAGACGGCATGGAAAATCACGATCACGCCCCGGATTTGAAAAATCTCGAAGAGCAGTTGCGCCGGGAAAATCCCCTTCTGGTGGACGCGGTGGCCTCTTTTCGAAAGCTCGACTTCGTGGGGCGGCGGCTCGGGCTTTTGCCCAAGGGGGGCTCCTTTGCCGCGCGCATCGCCTGGTGGCCGCTGGTCGCCGTGCTGGGGCCGTTTTCGGCGGGCAAATCCACCTTCATCAACAACTATCTGGGCCACTCCCTGCAACACACCGGCACCCACGCCGTGGACGACAAATTCACGGTCATCTGCTACACCACCGAGCCCTCGTCCCGGGTCTTGCCCGGCGTGGCCCTGGACGCCGACCTGCGCTTTCCCTTCTACAAAATGAGCCAGGAGCTGGAAAAGGTGGAGGCCGGGGAGGGCGGCCGCATCGACGCCTATCTGCAACTCAAGACCTGCCCGGGCGAGCGGGCCAAGGGGCTCATCCTCATCGACTCCCCGGGGTTCGACGCCGACGCCCAGCGCACGGCCACGCTGCGCATCACCGACTACATCATGGACCTCTCGGATCTGGTGCTGGTCCTTTTCGACGCCAACCGCCCCGAGCCCGGGGCCATGCGCGACACCCTGCGCCATCTGGTGGCCGGGACCGTGAACCGCAAGGACTCAAGCAAGTTCCTCTATGTCTTAAACCGCATGGACGTGACCGCCCGGGAGGACAATCCCGAGGAGGTGGTGGGGGCCTGGCAGCGGTCGCTGGCCCAGCATGGGCTCACGGCCGGGAGGTTCTACCGGGTCTACAGCCCCGAGGCGGCCCTGCCCATCGCGGACGAGGCCCTGGCCAGGCGGTTTGCGGCCAAACGGGACAAGGATCTGGCGGAAATCCACGGCCGCATGGCCCAGGTGCGGGTGGAGCGGGCCTACCGCATCGTGGGGGCCCTGGAGAAGATGGCCCGGGAGATCGAAGACGATTTCGTGCCCCGCATCCGGGCGCTTGCGGGGCGTTGGCGCACAAGCGTGTTGCGCTTCGATGCGCTTTTTTTCGGAATCGCCGCCGCCCTGTGCGTTGCGGCCTCGTTTGCCTCCGGGCCTGCCGCCGGGGGGAGTTTCCTGCCCGGGTGGCTGGACTGGATCTTTTCCGCCTCCTGGCGGGCCTGGCCCTTTGCGGCCCTGGTCCTGGCCGGGGCTGGATTCGTCCATTTCAAGGCCCGGGGGCTGGCCGAGGGCCGCCTGCGCCGGGCCCTTGCCCGGGAGAATCCGCCCGGGGCCCTGCGCGAGGCCCTGGAGCGGGCCATGGACAAAAATACCGCATGGTGGCGCAGCATTTTCGCCTCGGAACCGGCCGGGTGGGGCAACGCCTCGCGGCGGCGCGTCCGGGAGGCCATCGCCGGGGCCGAGTCCCTGGTGCAGGCCCTAAACGACCGCTACGCCCAACCCTCGGGGCCCCGCCCCGAGCCGTCCGACACCCCAACCACCCTATGAAGACACGAAAAATCATGAATCCCGCCTGCAAGGACATCACCTCGTTTCTGGTCATGGACATCCTGGAAAAGGCCCAGGGCCTGGAGCGCCAGGGCCATCACGTCATCCACCTGGAGATCGGCGAGCCCGATTTCGACACCCCGGACTGCGTCAAGGAGGCCGCCTGCCGGGCCATCCGCGACGGCAAGACCCACTACAGCCACAGCCTGGGCCTGATCGAACTGCGCGAGGCCATCTGCCGCCACTACGCCGCCGAATACGGGGTCACGGTCAAGCCGCAAAACATCGTGGTCACGGGCGGCACCTCGGCAGCCCTGTTTCTCCTGTTCGCCGCCTTCGCCAAGCCCGGCCAGGACATCTTCCTGACCGACCCGGGCTATGCCTGCTATCCGAACTTCATCCGCTTCACCGGGGCCAACCCGGCCTACATTCCGGTCACCGAGGAGGACGGCTTCCAGTTCAACCCGGACGTCCTGGCCGCGCGCGTCAACGAAAAGACCCGGGCCATCCTGGTCAATTCGCCCGGCAACCCGTCCGGGACGGTGATCAGCCGGGAGAACATGCGGCGCATCTGCGGGCTTGGCCCGGCGATTATCTCGGACGAAATCTACCATGGCCTGGTCTACGAGGGGAAAGCCAGCAGCGCCCTGGAATTTACGGACAACTGCTTTGTCCTAAACGGCTTTTCCAAGCTGCACGCCATGACCGGGTTTCGCCTGGGCTATCTCATCGCGCCGGAAAAGTACCTGTGCCTTCTTCAGAAGTTGCAGCAGAACTTTTTCATCTGCGCCTCGTCCGTGGCCCAGTGGGCCGGGATCGCGGCCCTGACCGAGGCCGGGCCGGACATCGAGCGCATGCGCAAAATCTATGACGAGCGGCGCAGGTTTCTCGTAGCGGGATTGCGGGAGCTGGGGTTTGCGATCCGGGTGGAGCCCACGGGGGCGTTTTACGTGCTGGTCAACGCCCGGCATCTGGGCCCGGACTCCCTGGCCCTGGCCCACGACATCCTGGACAGGGTCCACCTCGGGGTGACCCCGGGCATCGACTTCGGCTCGGGCGGCGAGGGGCATCTGCGGTTCTCCTACGCCAATTCCCTGGAGAACATCGCCGAGGGCCTGGCCCGGCTGAAAAGGTATATCGCGGGACGGTGAGGATATCGGCGCACAGGGGCGGCGGATGTCGGCCCCGGGGCCATGTCCCGCGTGAGGGCGGACGTGATCCGAACGGGTTGCCGGAGGCCGGGTGAAAGGCCCGCAAAAATGTCGGAGGAAGGGGGGGCAAGATGGTCGGACGCACGCTTCGGGCGGTTTTTTGTACGGCATGTTGCGTCCTGGCGGGGGTTGCGGCCCATGCCGCCCCGCCGGGCCCGAACGCGCCAGGAGCGCCAATTGCGCCAATTGCGGACGCCGCCACGAAATTCGACGCCCACGCCACCGCCTTCCACTATTTTTTTACGGAAGGGGACATGGATTTCCACTTCGGGAATCTGGTTCTCGGCTCGGCCGTCAACGGCGGGGTGGAGATCGGCGAGGCCTTTTACGCCGCCTCGCACATCGCTGACGGCGACGCCGCCAGTTGGCAGACCCAGTGGGCCGAACTGGCCGGGCGTCTCGCGGCCCGGGGCGACGCCTCCCTGGCCGCCGGGCACAAGGTGAGCGCCCGGGAACAGTATCTGCGCGCCGCCTACGCCTGGCGCATCTCCCTGGTCTCCATGCTGCCGGACAATCCCGGATTCAAGGAGCGGGGGGCCAGGGTCCGGGAGCTCATGCGTAAAGCCGGGCCGCTTTTCGATCCGCCCCTGGACTATTTCGAGGTTCCCTTTGCGGGCACGGTGCTGCCGGGCTACTTCCGGGCCGTCCCGGGCCCGGGGCCGCACAAGACCCTGTTTATGATCGGCGGCGGCGAGACCTTTGCTGAGGATCTGTATTTCTACATCGCCCCCCAGGCCTTTGCCCGGGGCTACAACTTCGTCACCGTGGATCTACCCGGCCAGGGACTTATGCCCCTGGAGGGACAGGTCTTTCGCACGGACACGTACGTTCCCCTGAAGGCGGCGACGGATGCCATCCTGGCCCGCCCCGAGGTCGATCCCGCCCGTTTCGCGGCCTACGGCATCAGCGGCGGCGGGTTGTTCGCGCCCCAGGCCGCCCAGCACGACCTGCGCATCAGGGCCGTGGCCATGAACTCCGCCGTGGTGGACGCCCATGCCCTGTTTTCCACCATGCCCGCCGCAAAGACGACGGCCCAGGACATGGCCTCCTGGTCGTCGTTCCACAGCGGCGTGGTGCAATCCATCTGCTGGCGTTACGGCGTGGCCATGGACAATCCGGCCGGGCTGGTGGCGGCCAATGCGGGCAATGCGTTCGACCCGGCGAAGATCGCCGTACCGGCGCTGATCATTGTCGGCGAGGGGGAATACGCCAGCCAGGAGGTGCAGCGGCAGCAAAAAATCGCTCTGGACGGGTTTCCCCATCCCGCCAAAAAGATGGTCGTCACCCCGGCCGACGAGGGGGCGTCCAACCACTGCATCATGGAAAACCGCAGCCTGGTGGGGGTGGTGCTCTTCGACTGGCTGGATGCGGTGCTCAAATAGGCCAAATGCGGCGTTCACAAAGAAGAAAAACCTGGCCATGGGAGACGCAGCAGATCCTCTATGCAACAGACATGGTCGCATGGCAGCAATGAAAGGAGATAATCATATGCATCCATGTATTGCGAACTGGCCAGGATTACGGGGTGGGAGCCGATAAATTCCGGTATCTTGCGAGACGAAAGAAAAAACCAGTTTGGATTTTCCGTTCTCCCCAAAGAGTAATGACGTTTCCACGCCCCACGAGGAAATCGAGCCGAAAGGCGGGCGCTTATATCCTCCATCTCATCGGTTAAAGCCAATACCGGTATCTCTTGTCCCTCGGAAGCCATATCATTCAGGCGTTGCAGGGTTTCTGCCCGGGAGGCGGCTTTGTGATATTTCTCCACCAGCTTCAGGCACAACTGCAGGCCATCCTTCGGCGACTGGAGGGGATGCAGGAAGGTAATGAGCTTTCCGGCCGAAAGAAGCTGGGTGGCGGCCGGAGAGTCGGGAGGCCCGGAGACGATCATTCGCGCCTGGGGAAGGAGCGCCTCACTGCGTTGCGTGTGGAGGCGGATATACTTCCTTACGGAGACCGAGTGGATTTCCTGGCGGTTGTGGCGGGCTTTTTCCATGGCCTCCCGCAAGACTCGACGGTCGAGCAACGGCTCCTGAAGAAAATCTTCAGGAGCGGCGGTGGCGAAGATACTTGGATCCAGAATTCCCGAGCCGGTTACATTGAAAAAGGCTGTACGGTTTTTCCTGCTGATTTCCTGGGCAACGGTTTCCGCCTCATTGGCTGTTGCCATAAATTGGAGTGTGGTCTCGCCCACTTGACCGTCAATCATTCGTACAGGAAAGTGGCCGTTACGGACTGCCGCTATTTCGGTGAAGTGGTCGAAATTGACAGGTTTGACATGGGAGGCGTTCTGGAGGCCGCCATTGAAATATTTCGAACCCGAGTAGGATAAGTCGGCGCCAGCCAGCAAAACAGTTTTTGGACAAAACAACTCCACAGCGCCAAGAGTCGGGATAAGGGAGCTGAGCCAGGAACAGCGCATGTCGTACGCTTCTTTGAAGGCTTGAGGGAGAAATGTGTCGATAGCGAAAGCCCCGGCGAATCGGGAGGCGTATTTTTTAACCGGTGCGCTTGAAAGCATCAGCAGCCAAGAATGAGAGAAGTCCATCTCTGGTTTATAAAAGGTGGCCTGCTCCGGGTGGGTGTCGAGTTGGACGACCACGTCCGGAACCACGCCGCAAAAATGGCAGAACTCCAGGGAGCGGGAAATGCACACGACCAGGAAGCGCGCTGCAAGTTCCGCGAAATGCGGGCGCAGGCCGACCAGGGACGGGCCGGGGGAAAGGGCCAAAACCGGACAAGACAAACCCATATCCTGAATGGCCTTGGCCCTGGGGTATGCCATGAGAAACGGAAGGTTCTCCAAGACATTACACCGGTAGGCCAGGTCGGCAAGCGGTCCCTTGTCATGCCCTAAATCGAAAGGGTCAGGGGTGGACGTGTCCTGCTTGGGAAACCAGACGTATTTTGTGTAGTTGAAGACGAGACTTTTTTGGATTTGGCGGACCCAAAAAAAAGCTTCCCTCACGAAGTGTGAAGAGACGAGCAGGGTGACGCCATGACGCATGAGGAAAGGGTTGAGGCGACTGATGACGGAGAGCGAGGCCCCATCGACCTCGGAAAAGCGTAAGATATTCTCGGCGGGTACTTCGGCGCCCGGGTCGCATGCCCCGAGCATGACAACGAGGGATGCGCCGTCATAATTGTCCAATACGTCTAATTTCGTGGTAAACATATACGCGTCATGGCCCTCTGATCCACCTCGAGTAGTGTCTGTTTCCCTGGCGCCAGAACCCATTGGCCACGCCTCTTGCGCCAGTGGAGTATGCCAGAACCTTGGGATTTTACAACGGGCAGTTCCGGGCGCCTGTCTGCCGGGCGACCCCGTGGCGCATCCCTTGCCTGGCGGGCTTTTCTCCTGCGCCCCTTGACTTCGCCCCTTCTCGCGGGCAAGCAATCCCGACGCCTATACCACCCCCCGAGAGAGGAACGCGAGCATGGCTGAAAACATCACCCGAAAGATCATCGCCGCCCATCTGGTGAGCGGCGACATGGTTCCCGGCAGCGAGATAGGTCTGCGCATCGACCAGACCCTGACCCAGGACGCCACCGGCACCATGGCCTACCTCCAGTTCGAGGCCATCGGCATCGACCGGGTGGCCACGGAGCTTTCCGTCAGCTACGTGGACCACAACACCCTGCAGATGGGCTTTCGCAATCCCGACGACCATCAATATCTGCGCACCGTGGCCGCGCGCTACGGCATCATCTATTCCCCCCCGGGCACCGGCATCTGCCACCAGCTGCACCTGGAAAACTTCGCCAAACCCGGCAAGACCCTGGTCGGCTCGGACAGCCATACCCCCACGGCCGGAGGCATCGGTTCCCTGGCCATGGGCGCGGGCGGCCTGTCCGTGGCCCTGGCCATGGCCGGGCAGGCCTATTTCCTGCCCATGCCCAAGGTCGTGCGCATCTGGCTCGACGGCCGGCTTACCGGCTGGGCCACGGCCAAGGACGTGATCCTGCACCTGCTGGGCCTTTTGACGGTCAAGGGCGGCGTGGGCAAGGTCATGGAATACGCCGGGCCGGGCGTGGCCACCCTGTCCGTGCCCGAGCGGGCGGTGATCACCAACATGGGCGCGGAGCTTGGGGCCACCACCTCGATTTTTCCCAGCGACGCCGTGACCCGCGATTTCCTGGCCCGCATGGGCCGCCCGGGAGACTTCAGCGAGCTTGTGGCCGACGATGGCGCGGCCTACGACGACGAGGTCGTTATCGACCTGTCGACGCTGGTTCCCCTGGCCGCCGCGCCGCATATGCCCGACCGCATGACCCCGATAAAGGCCCTGGACGGCATGAAGGTCCATCAGGCGGCCATCGGCTCCTGCACCAACTCCTCCTACGCCGACCTCAAAACCGTGGCGCTTCTGCTCAAGGGCAGGCGCATCCATCCCGAGACCGACCTCATGATCTCGCCGGGCTCCAAACAGGTGCTGTCCATGCTGGCCGCCGAGGGCCTTTTGGCCCACATCATCGACAGCGGGGCCAGGCTTCTCGAGTGTACCTGCGGCCCGTGCATCGGCATGGGCGGCTCACCCACCTCGGGCGGGGTGAGCGCACGCACCTTCAATCGCAACTTCGAGGGCCGAAGCGGCACCCAGGACGCCCAGGTCTATCTGGTCAGCCCGCAGACGGCGGCCATGGCCGCCCTGCGCGGGGCCTTCACCGACCCGGCCACCTGGGGCGACGCCCCGGCCAGGGTGGAACTGCCGGACAGCGTGCCCAGCATCACAGACCTCTTCCTCTTTCCGCCCGTCGACGGGGCAGCGGTCGAGATCGTGCGCGGCCCCAACATCAAGGCCCTGGAGAAGTTCGCGGCCATGCCCGAGGTGATCGAGGCCGCCGTGGCCTTAAAGGTCGGCGACGACATCACCACGGACCACATCCTTCCGGCCGGGGCCCAGATCACGGCGCTGCGCTCCAACATCCCGGCCATCAGCGAGTTCATCTTCAGCCGGGTGGACGCGGGCTTCGTGGCCCGCATCAAGGAACTGGGGCAGGGGATCATCCTTGGCGGCGAGAACTACGGCCAGGGCTCGAGCCGCGAGCATGCCGCCCTGGGGCCAAGGCATCTGGGCGTCAAGGCGGTCATCGCCAAGTCCCTGGCCCGCATCCATCGGGCCAACCTGGTCAACTTCGGCATCCTGCCGCTGATTCTGGCGGACAAGGCCGACTACGACCGCATCGCCCAGGGCGCGGTCCTGCGCCTTGCCACCGCCGACATCCGTCCCGGCGAGGCCGCAGCCGTCGCGGTCGAGGGCGGCGAGCCGGTCATGGTCACAAATGATTTGACCCGGAAGGAACTGGACATTATTTTGTCCGGCGGCCTGCTCAATACCGTCAGGCGGTAGGAGCCCGGCCACATCACGAAGGAAGGCCCCGGCCGCCGCATCTCAGGCGACCACGGCGGCGGGGCTTCACTGCGGCAAGCGCACCCGCCGCGTCCCCACGGCTCTCCGGCCTTGAGCCGGGGTGGGGCTTGGCGGGCGCGCGTTGCGATTTTTTTTCGCCAGGCCGGTTCGACGCGCCGTTTTTTTTGCGCCTTTCCACGCCGCAAGCGTATCCCTTTTAAGGAGAAACCCATGCTCGACGCCATGCGCCAAAATGCCCAATCCTGGGGCGTCAAAATTGTCTTCGGAGTCATCATCGTGGTCTTCGTGTTCTGGGGGGTCGGCAAGTTCGGCAACGACACCGCCTCGGTGGTGGCCTACGTGGATGACCGCCCCATCCTGGTCAAGGAATACGAGAAGACCTTCGAGGAAAGCCTGCGGATGGTGCATAACCAGAATCCCAACGTCACCGACAAGGAACTGGCCGAAGGCGGCTTCCGCTGGCAGGTCTTCAGCCAGATGCTCACCCAGACCATGCTGGCCGCCCAGGCCGCCAAGCTCAATCTCTCCGTCTCCGACGCCGAACTGCGCCGGGAGATCGCCCGGGTTCCGGCCTTCGCGGGCGAGGACGGCAAGTTCGACGCCAAACGCTACGAGGAGCTGCTCAAGGCCAATGGCTTAAATCCCGCCGAATTCGAGACGGACATGCGCCAGAACCTCACCCTGGAAAAGCTCGGCAGCTACCTCGCCCTGCCCGCCCAGGTCACCGAGGCCGAGGCCCGGTCCCTCTACGACTTCAGCCGGGAACAGGCCGTCATCGAATACATCCCCTTCACCTCCGACGCGTTTTCCCAGGGCATCACCCCGACTGAGGAGGCCATCAAGGCCTTCTACGACGCAAGCGGCGACAAGTTCAAAACCCCGGCCCAGATCAAGGTCGATTACCTGGATCTGTCCCCCCAGACCCTGGCCAAGCCCGACGAAATCACCGACCAGGACATGGAGGCCTACTACAAGGCCAACCCCAAGGCCTTCGAGCGCCCCGAATCCGTCGAGGTTCGCCACCTCCTGGTCATGCTGCCTCCCGACGCCTCCGCCGACGAGGTCAAGGCCGCCGAGAAAAGGATGGCCGAGCTGGCCGAACGGCTGCGCAAGGGCGAGGATTTCGCCTCACTTCTGCCGAAAAATCCCACCCAGGGCGACAACCTTATGGGCGAGGACTACGCCTGGCTGTCGCGCGGCGCGTTGCCCAAGGAATTCAAGTCCTTCGAGGATGCCGCGTTCGGACTGGAAAAGGGCAAGGTCAGCGACCCCCTGCGCACCACCGTGGGCCTGCATGTCCTTGAGATCCGGGAAAAACGCCCCGCCGGAGTCGCCCCCCTGGCCGACGTCAAGGACGAGGTCCGGGGCATCCTGGCCGAAGAGCGCGCCGCCGACCGGCTGGCCAAGGTCATGGACGCCGTGCAGGACAAGATCGTGGCCGGCGTCGAGCTGGCCAAGGCCGCCGAAGAGGAAGGCCTGGCCATCGGACAGACGCCGCTTTTCTCCAAGGACATGCCCCCCGCGAATCTCAAGATCGCCCCCCAGGGCCTGGAAACCCTCTTCGCCTTGACCCAGGGTGAAACAACCGACACCCCCCTGACCACCGAGGACGGTTTCCTCCTGGCCAAGGTCGTGGAGGTCAAACCGGCCTCCGTGGCCCCCCTGGCCGACGTCAAAGACCGCATCGTGGCCGAGTTGGTGGAAAAGCAAGCCCTGGCCACGGCCAAGGAAAAGGCCGAGGCCGCCGCCACGGAAATGAAAACCCCCGAGGGACTGGCCAAGGTGCTGGCCGAATACAAAGACAAGATCACCCTGTCCCAGCCCTTTACCCGCCAGGGCTTCATCCCGGGCCTGGGCATGGTGCCGCCGCTGGTCAAGGTCGCCTTTGAACAAAAATCCAAGGACTGGCAGCCGCAGGTGTTCTCCGTCTCCGATGGCTACGTCCTGGCCCGGCCCGAAAAACGCATCGAGCCCGACCCCGCCGCCTGGAACGCCGATAAGGACAAATGGATGCAGTCGCTTCTTCAATCCAAACAAAGCGAGCTGTTCCGCGCCTACCTGACCACCATCCAGGAGCAGGCCAAGATCGAGATGGTCAACGTCGATATCCTCGGGCCCCGCCCCGGCGGCGACGCCGCTGCGGCGCAGTAGGGCGACATGGTGTGGGGGGCGCTGCCCCCCACGCCCCCCGGCAGGGGGCTAAGCCCCCTGCACCCCATATATGCGGCCCCCTGGCCGACGCGAATGCGTCGGCCAGGGGGCCGCAATGATTTGGGCGCAGCGGCTTGCCGCCTGGACTTCCGGGCGCTCGTCTCTGGCGCATCGCGCCAGAAACGAGCGCCCGAGGCCAGGGGGTCCGGGGGGAATGATTCCCCCCGGGCGGGGTCCGGGGCGGCAGCCCCGGGTGGGTGGGGAGATCGGAATGCGATGCGTTTAGGGATGAAAAGGATTTTCAACAAGAAAATACGCTGTGGGCAAAAATTGTGGAAACCGGGGGTTTGCGTGTGATTTCTTGGGTGTGGCGGCTCATGTTGTGCAGAACTCACTGATGGAGGCGCTGTGAGCGTCTATACAAACTATCGGGGCGGGACTATAAAGCTGGCGGTAATGGACGTGGCCGTGGGGAGTCGGCGCGGGCCGCATTTTTCCTGTCTTCTCAATATATTCGAGATACGCCTGTGAACGAAAATTCCGTTTGGAACCAGATTCGGGGTCTGGAGCCTTTGTCCATGTGCGACTGGCCGGGGCGCATGAGCGCGGTCATCTTTCTGGGCGGTTGCAATTTGCGCTGCCCGCACTGCCACAACGCCGGATTGGCCTGGCGTCCCGACCGCTATCCGCCCATTGAGCCCGCCGATCTGGGGAAGTTCTTTTCGGCCCGGGGGGCGTGGCTGGACGGCATTGTGGTCACCGGCGGCGAACCCACCCTGGCGGAGGATCTGCCGGAACTGGTGGCGGCGCTTACGGCCTTTGGGCCGCCGGTGAAGGTGGACACCAACGGCATGCGCCCGGAGATGGTGGCGGCGGTGTTGGCCCATGCCCCGGGGACGCGGTTTTCCGTGGACCTGAAGGCGCCGTATGAAAAATATCCCCTGGTGACCGGAGGCGCCGTGACGGCGGAGGCGGCCCGGGAGAAGATGAGCGGAATTTTTGAGGTGGCCATGGGGCATCCGGAGGCATTCATGTTCCGGACGACCCTTGTGCCGGAGCTTTGCGAGGCGGACGTGCAGGAGATCAGGGAGGTGATTCTGCCGTCCGGTTTTCCATTGACTGTTCAAGCATACGTGCCGCCCAAGGCGCGTGGGGAGGAGAAGGTTTATGCCCACTCGGATAAAAAAACGCGACGGCTGCCAGGAAACCTGGTCCACGGAGCGCATCGCCCTGGCCATCTTGAAGGCGCTCAAGGCCAGCGGCATCCAGGATCCCCTTTTGGCCAGGCGGTTGGCGCATAAGGTCGAGCACAAGCTCGAGGAGCTCGAGGTTCCGGAACAGGAGCAGGTGCAGGATCAGGTGGAGCAGGTGCTCATGGAGTCGCGCCTTTTCGGCGTGGCCAAGCGCTACATCATTTATCGCGAGAAGCGCCGGGAGTTGCGCGAGCAAAAAGCCGCCTACCTGGACATAAAAGACGTCATCGACAACTACCTGAGCAAGGCCGACTGGCGCGTGGCCGAGAACGCCAACATGTGCCATTCGTTCCAGGGGCTCATGCTGCACCTGTCGGGCACGGTCCAGGCCAGATACGCCCTGGAGAAGTATCCCGAGGAGGTCCGGGCGGCCCACGAGCACGGCTATTTCCACATCCACGACCTGTCGTTCGGACTGGCCGGGTATTGCGCCGGATGGAGCCTCAAGGATCTCTTGCTTGAGGGCTTCAACCTGGAAGGCCGCTCCTGCGCGGGCCCGGCCCGGCACTTTGATTCCGCCCTGGGGCAGATGGTCAATTTCCTGGGCACGCTGCAAAACGAATGGGCCGGGGCCCAGGCCTTCAACAACGTGGACACCTATCTGGCCCCGTTCATCCGCCACGACAAACTGACGTACAAGCAGGTGCGCCAGGCCGTGCAGAAGTTCGTGTTCAACTTGAACACCACCTCGCGCTGGGGCGGCCAGAGCCCGTTCACCAACCTGACCTTCGACCTGGCCCCGCCCAAGCATCTGGCCAATGAGGCGGTGATCATCGGCGGCAAGCTCCTGGACAGCGTGCATGGCGACTACGCCGTGGAGATGGAGATGTTCAACCGGGCCTTCCTGGAGGTCATGTCCCAGGGGGACTACCACGGCCGCATTTTCTCCTTCCCCATCCCCACCTACAACATCACCAAGGATTTTCCCTGGGAGACGCCCATCGGCACGAAGCTTTTGGAGCTGACGGCCAAGTACGGCGCGCCGTATTTCCAGAACTTCATCAATTCCGATTTGAGCCCCGAGGACGTGCGGTCCATGTGCTGCCGGTTGCAGATGGATTTGCGCGAGCTACGCAAAAAGGTCGGCGGGCTTTTCGGCGCGGGCGACCTGACCGGATCGGTTGGCGTGGTGACGCTCAACCTGCCCAAGCTGGCCTTTCTGGCCCAGGGCGAGGAGGATTTTCTCGATCTGGTTACGGAATATGCCGATCTGGCCAAGACGGCCCTGGAATTCAAGCGCAAGCTCATCAACGACAACCTGGAGCGGGGCATGTTCCCGTGGACCAGGCGCTACCTCAAAAACGGCTTCAAGGGCCATTTCTCCACCATCGGCCTGGTGGGCGGGCATGAGGCCTGCCTGAACCTTTTGGGCAAGGGCATCGAGACCGACGCCGGGGTGAGGCTCATGACCCGGACGCTCAACCACCTGCGCGAGCTGACTTCGGGCTACCAGGAGGAGACCGGCAGCCTTTACAACCTGGAGGCCACCCCGGCCGAGGGCACCAGCTACCGGCTGGCCAAGATCGACAAGTCGCTGTATTCGGACATCCGGGCCTCGGGCAACGGCACGCCGTATTATACGAACTCCACCACCCTGCCCGTGGGGCTGTCGACGGACGTCATCTATTCCCTGGAGCACCAGAACAAGCTTCAGCCGCTCTACACCGGCGGCACGGTGTTCCACACCTACCTGGGCGAGGCTGCGACCGATCTGGAGGCCCTGCGGTCGTTTATCATCAAGGCCTTCACCATGACCAAGATCCCCTACCTGTCGATTACACCGACGTTTTCCATTTGCAAGAAGCACGGCTATATCCATGGCGAACACTTCGAATGCCCGGATTGCGGTGAGCCCGCCGAGGTCTATACCCGCATCGTGGGCTACTACCGGCCCGTGTCCCAGTGGAACAAGGGCAAGCAGGCGGAATACGTGGACCGGGTGATGTTCGAGGGAGTCGATTGCATGTGCGGAAGCTAGGCCGCCGCCGAGCAGAAAATCCTGTAGCGGGGGAGGGCGTCGGTCCTCCCCTGTTTTTTTTCGTCCGGGGACCTAATCGCTTCACGATATGAAGCGATTACGGCGGCGAATCGCTTCATCTTCAAGAGAGAACTCCTGTCCGGCAGGACGGCCCGCGCGCCATCCCGGATGCCCCGGGCGACACCTTGTGCGGCCGGGCCGTCTCGGCTAGGGTGCCGGGCAAAGGATCATCCGCCAAACACCATGCCCGATCAGCGCAAAGCCACCCTCCACGCCCTTTTGGCCGTGCTCATGTGGTCCACGGTGGCCTCGGCCTTCAAGCTGTCGCTGCGCCACATGGACCCGGCGCAACTGCTGTTCTATTCCAGCCTGGCCTCCACCCTGTGCCTGGGCGCGATATTGGCCGTGCAGGGCCGCCTGGGGCTGGTTGTGGCCATGACCCGGCGTCAGTACGTCCGGTCGGCGCTTTTGGGGGCGCTCAATCCCTTCCTGTATTACCTGATCCTGTTTGCGGCCTACGACCGCCTGCCCGCCCAACTGGCCCAGCCCATCAACTACACCTGGGCCATCACGCTGACGCTTCTGTCCATCCCGCTTCTCAAACAGAAAATCGGCCGCCGCGACTTCCTGGCGGTTTTCGTGGGCTATGCCGGGGTGCTGGTCATCTCGACGAGGGGCGATGTGGCCGGAATGAACATGGAAAGCCCGCTCGGCGTGGGGCTGGCCCTTTTGTCCACCATCCTGTGGGCCCTTTTCTGGATTCTCGGGGCCAGGGACGACCGCGACCCCGTGCCCGGGCTTCTGCTCAATTTCGCGGCCTCCCTGCCCATGACGCTGGCCGTGTGCCTTGCGACCACGGGCCTTGTCCCGGCAAGCCCCCTGGGCTATCTGGGCGCGGCCTACGTGGGGGTTTTCGAGATGGGGCTGGCCTTTGCCCTGTGGCTGTCGGCCATGAAAAACGCCGCCAACACGGCCCGCATCGCCAACCTCATTTTCCTGTCGCCTTTTTTGTCCCTGGTGTTCATCCATTTCGTGGTGGGCGAGGAGATTCTGCCCTCCACCTTCGCGGGACTAATGTTGATCATGGCCGGATTGGCCGTCCAGCGCACGGCCAAGACCCAAAAGCCCGCCTAACCCTTTTGCCATAGAAAGACCCATGCCCCCCAAAAAAGCCTATCAGTGTTCCATCCTCCCCGGCGGCCCAGCCGTGGTCACCGAACGCATGCCCGCCGTGCGCACCGTCAGCCTGGGCATCTGGATTCCCTCCGGATCGCGCCATGAGACCCGCGCCCAGGAGGGCATGGCCCATTTCTGGGAGCATATGGCCTTTAAGGGCACAGCCAGCCGCACGGCCCGCCAGATCGCCCTGGAGCTGGATCTCCTGGGCGGGCTGGCCGACGCCTACACCTCCCGGGAGCATACCTGCTTCTCCATCCGGGTGGCCGCCGACCATCTGCCGTTGGCCTGGGACATCCTGGCCGACATCGCGCTTCGGCCCTGCCTTCCCCCGGAGGAGATGGAGCGGGAGAAGGACGTCATCCTCCAGGAGATCGGCATGGTGGAGGACACCCCCGACGACAAGCTCCTGGAATCCCTTTGGGAGGCGGCCTGGGACGACCGGGCCATGGGCCATCCCATCACCGGCCCGGCCGAGGGCGTGGCCGCCTTTTCCGAGGCGGGCCTGTGGGAGTGGCGGGCCGCCAACTACCGCCCCGGGGCCATGGTGGTGGCGGCGGCCGGGGCCGTGGACCATGCCGCCCTGGCGGACATGATCGGCCGTTTTTTCGCCGGATTGCCGCCGGTCCCGGCCGGTTCGCCCAATACCGCGCCGGTTCCGGCCTTTCGGCCCGGCTCGCTGTCCCTGCCCCGGGAGGTGGAGCAGACCCATGTGGCCATGGGGTTTCCCGTGCCGGGCAACGCTGATGGCGGCCGCTTCGCCCGGGCCGCCTTGACCACGGTCCTTGGCGGCAACATGTCCTCGCGGCTTTTTCAGGAGGTTCGCGAGAAGCGGGGGCTGGCTTACGTCGTGTCCAGCGACTTAAACACCCTGGCCGACGCCGGGCTTTTGGAGATCCACGCCGCCGTGGACCCGGGCCGGGTGGAGGAGCTTTTGGACGTGGTGCGCCGGGAGCTTGCGGCCATGGCCGCAGGCGGCGTGACCCGCCAGGAACTGGAGCATGTGCGCGAGCATCTGCGCGGGCTGTTGCTTCTGGGGGCTGAGTCCACGGAAAACCGCATGGTGCGGCTGGCCAAGAACCACCTCCTCTTCGGACGCCATGTGCCCCTGTCCGAGACGGCGGCCAAAATCGCACGCCTGTCCCGGGACGAGATCGGCCAGGCCGCTGCGGCCATCCTGGACCCCGCCCGGGCCGTCGTCGGCATCCTTGGCCCCCAGATCGAACCCTCCTGGCTGGAAGGAGCCGCGTCATGACCGCCCATGCCTTTGCCGTCGGCCCGGGCCATCTGCATCTCGTCGTCGCCGACATCACCACGCTCAGCGTGGACGCCATCGTCAACGCCGCCAATCCCTCCCTGGCCGGTGGCGGCGGGGTGGACGGGGCCATCCATCGGGCCGCCGGGCCGCGCCTTCTGGCCGCCTGCCTGGACATCGTGCGTGGGAGCGGTCCCCTGCCCACGGGACAGGCCGTGGCCACGCCCGGATTCAATCTTCCCGCCGCCCACGTCATTCATACGGTCGGCCCCATCTGGCGCGGCGGGGCCAACAACGAACCGTCCCTTTTGGCCTCGGCCTACCGCGAGAGCCTGCTGGCGGCCCAGGCCCTTGGCCTCGGCCGCGTGGCCTTTCCGGCCATCAGTTGCGGGGTCTACGGATTTCCCGAGGAGTTGGCGGCGCGCACGGCCTTGCAGACCCTGCGGCAAGGACTTATGGATGCCCTGGTGGCCGAGGTCACCATGTGCCTTTTTTCCGGCCGCGCCCTGGACGCGTGGCGCGAGGCCGCCGGTACGGTGCTGAGCGACGAGACGTAAGGGAGACGACATGGACATACGAGGAACGACGATCTTGGCGGTGCGCGACGCGCATGGCGTGGCCGTGGCCGGCGACGGCCAGGTGACCATGGGGCAGGCCGTGGCCATGAAGCATGGCGCGAAGAAGGTGCGGCGGCTCTACAAGGACCGGGTGATCGTGGGTTTTGCCGGGGCCACGGCGGACGCGTTCACGCTTTTTGAGCGTTTCGAGGCCAAGCTTGAGGAATATGGCGGCAACCTGCTGCGCTCGAGCGTGGAGCTGGCCAAGGAATGGCGCAAGGACAAATATTTGCGGCGGCTTGAGGCCATGATCATTGTAGCCGACGCTGAAAACGTGCTGGTCTTAAGCGGCACGGGAGACGTGATCGAGCCCGACGACGGCCTGACGGCGATAGGTTCCGGCGGGCCGTATGCCTTGGCGGCGGCCCGGGCCCTGGCCCGGGAGACGAAGCTGTCCGCGAGGGAGATTGTCGAAAAGGCCATGGCCATTGCGGCGGAGTTGTGCGTGTACACCAACGACCGGGTGACCATTGAGACGTTGGAGAAGAAGTAAGTCGCGCGGCCCGTCGCGCGTTTCCCGGAGAAAGGCCCTTTACGACGCGCTTGTGGCGCGGCTTGTGGGCAAGACAGGTCAGGCCGCAGAACCCGGCCGTGGAGAGACGATGGAGAACATGACCCCTCGCGAGATCGTGGCGGAGTTGGACAAATACATCATCGGCCAGGACCAGGCCAAGCGCATGGTGGCCATCGCCATGCGCAACCGGTGGCGCAGGCGGCGCATCGACCCGGCGCTGCGCGACGAGATCGCGCCGAAAAATATCCTGATGATCGGGCCAACCGGCGTGGGCAAGACCGAGATCGCCCGCAGATTGGCCAAGCTTGCCGGATCGCCCTTTTTCAAGGTCGAGGCCACCAAGTTCACGGAGGTCGGCTATGTGGGCCGCGACGTGGAGTCCATGGTCCGCGACCTCATGGAGATCGGGGTGAACCTGGTGCGCCGGGAGGAGATGGAGCGGGTCAAGGAGCGGGCCGAGAAGAATGCCGAGGAGCGGCTTTTGGACCTGCTTTTGCCCAAGCCAGGGCCGCGCTATTCCCCCTCCGGGGCCATGGAGATGCCCGAGGCCCTGGATGCGGGCGACGAGGAACGGCCCGCGTCCGCCGACGGCCCGAGTTCGTCCACCCGGGAGAAGTTGCGCAGGCTGTTTCGGGATGGCGCGCTGGACGACCGCACGGTGCCGGTGGAGGTCTCCGCGCCCTCGCCCCAGGTGGAGATCATGGCCATGCCGGGCATGGAGGACATGGGGGTGCAGTTCAAGGACATGCTGGGCAAGATGTTTCCGTCCCGCAAGAAGACCCGGAATATGCGGGTGCGTGAGGCCTACGAGATCCTTTTGCAGGAGGAGAGCGAGCGTCTGGTGGACATGGACAAGGTCACCGAGGCGGCCAAGGAGCGGGTGGAGCAGACGGGTATCATCTTCATCGACGAGATCGACAAGATCTGCGGCGGCCGCCAGGGTTCGGGCCCGGACGTGTCCCGGGAGGGCGTGCAGCGCGACCTGTTGCCCGTGGTCGAGGGCTGCACGGTCAATACGAAATACGGCATGGTGCGTTCGGACCATATCCTTTTCATCGCGGCCGGGGCCTTTCATTTCTCCAAGCCGTCGGATCTGGTGCCGGAGCTACAGGGGCGGTTTCCGCTTCGCGTGGAGCTGACGGCGCTTTCGGCCGAGGATTTTCACCGCATCCTGACCGAGCCCAAAAACGCGCTCACGGTGCAGTATACGGCGCTGCTCAAGACCGAGGGCGTGGCCTTGAGCTTTTCCCCCGAGGCGCTTTTGGAGGTGGCGGACTTTGCCCGCAAGGTCAACGAGGAGACGGAGAACATCGGGGCCAGGCGGCTGTATACCATCATGGAACGTATCTTAAACGACCTGTCGTTTGAGGCCTCGGAGTTGTCCGGAACGGCCGTGGCGGTGGACCGGGACTATGTACGGGACAAGCTGTCGGACGTGTCCGAGGACCGGGATCTTTCCAGGTACATCCTGTAGGGGGATATCATGATCTGCGACAGCGAACACGAAAAGGCCAGGCTTTTGTTGGAGGCCCTGCCGTACATCCGCGACTTCTACGGCAAGACCATCGTCATCAAATACGGCGGCCACGCCATGGTGGACGAGGATCTGAAAAGGGCCTTTGCCCTGAACGTCATCCTGCTCAAGTACGTGGGCATCAATCCGGTCATCGTGCATGGCGGCGGGCCGCAGATCGGCAAGATGCTCGACCAGCTGGGCATCGCCTGCCAGTTCCGACAGGGGCTGCGCATCACGGACACGGCCACCATGGACGTGGTGGAGATGGTGCTGGCGGGCAAGATCAACAAGCAGATCGTGAGCCTCATAAACCGGCACGGTGGCATGAGCGTGGGGCTTTCGGGCAAGGACGGCAACCTGATCCAGGCCCGGAAGCTGGAGATGGTGCTGGAGCGCAAGGACGCCCCGCCGGAGATCATCGACCTGGGCAAGGTGGGCGAGGTCACGGGCATCAACGCCACGCTCATCAACACCCTGAAGGGCCAGGGGTTTATCCCGGTGATTGCGCCGGTGGGCGTGGACGAGGAGGGCGAGACCTACAACATCAACGCCGACGCCGTGGCCGGGGCCGTGGCCGTGGCCCTTTCGGCCAAGCGGCTGGTGCTTTTGACCGACGTGGCCGGGGTTTTGGACGCCTCGGGGCAGCTCATTTCGTCGCTCGATCTGCGCGAGGCCTCGGTGGCCATCGAGGAAGGCACGGTCAAGGGCGGCATGATCCCCAAGATGAAGTGCTGCATGGAGGCCGTGGACGGCGGGGTGGAGAAGGCCCATGTTCTTGACGGCCGGGTGGAGAACTCGATCATTTTGGAGCTTTTTACGACATCTGGCATCGGCACGGAGATCGTGCATCGCAGAAAGCGGGAGAATCGGATTTAGCGCGGCTCTCCGCTGGTCGGCCGGGCTCGGGGCCTGCGCGCGGCGCGGCGTCAGGCCATGCGTCGCTTCGCTCGGGCCTGCCTGCCGCGCCGCGCGCAAGCCCCTCGCCCGGCCTGATCGTTTAGGTCTTTCGCAGGAAACCGCCGGAAGAGGGCTGCTCGGACGTTCTCTCCCCGTTCGGGGATTCCCAAGGGGGCCTGCCCCCTTGGGCCGCCGGAGGCCTCTGCCCCTGCCCAATTACCGCACCAGGTAGGCGTTGTCCTCGCCGTCGAGCTCGGCTAGGTGGACGTCCACATGTTCGCCCAGGGCGGTCTGGACCTTTTTCCCCACATAGTCGGCCTGGATGGGCAGTTCCCGGTGCCCCCGGTCGATCAAGACCAGAAGCTCCACCTTGCGCGGCCGGCCGTAGTCCAGGATGGCCTCCAGGGCGGCCCGGATGGTGCGGCCGGAGAAGAGCACGTCATCCACCAGGACGATTTTCTTGTCGTTGATGTCGAAGGGGATGTCGGTCTCGCCGATATGCGGCTGGTTGTCGGAGTGGGTCCAGTCGTCGCGGTAGAGGTTGATGTCCAGCTTGCCCGACAGGATGTCGCAGCCCAGGCGGCCTTCCAAAACCTTTTTCAGGCGCTGGGCCAGCTCCACGCCCCGGCGCTGGATGCCGATAAACGCCAGGCCGCAGCCTTGGTCGTGGCGTTCGATGATCTCGAAGGCCAGCCGTTCGATGGTCCGGACCATGTCTTCAGCCGAGAGAATGCGGCGCTGTCGTTTCATGGCGATCCCTGTGGGCGTGCTGTGCTGTGTCATGACGCCGACCCTAGCGGAAAAGGCCAAAGCGGGCAATGTCCGGGGTCGAACCGGCATTTCGGGAGGGTTGGCGAGGCGCTTTGGGCCTTGTGGGGTGGGTCGTTTCTCCTGTTTGACAAAGCCCCGGGCCGTGCTTACTTACGGGCCTCAGCCAATTTCTCCCCAGGAGGTCGACAGACATGGTCGAAATTACCGAGGCCGCCCGCCGCGAATTGGACGGGTATTTCGCGGACAAGGAAAAAGCCCCCATTCGGATTTATCTTTCCGCCGGAGGGTGCTCCGGCCCCCGCCTGGCCCTGGCCCTTGACGAGGCCAAGGACACGGATGATCAGTTCGATGTGGAGGGCTACAATTTCATCGTCGACAAGGAACTGGCCGCCCAGGCCGCTCCCATGCGCGTGGACATGTCCTATATGGGGTTCACCGTGCAGTCGAGCCTGGAGCTTGGCGACGGCGGTTGCGGCTGCTCCGGCGGATCATGCTCCTCCGGTTCGTGCAGCACGCCCGGTTCCTGCTGCTCATAGATTCTGATCGTTACAGGGGGCCGTTCGTGAGGGCGGCCCTACTACACCTCCCAGGAGATACAGATATGGTCGAGCTCACCGAGGCCGCCCGCCAACAATTGGACGGGTATTTCGCCGACAAGGAAAAAAATCCCATCCGCATCTATCTCGCAACCGGCGGTTGAGCCGGTCCCAAGTTGTCTTTGGCTCTGGACGAGCCGAAGGATTCCGACGAAAAATTCGACACCAACGGGTACGTGTTTCTTGTGGACAAGGAATTGTCCCAGCAGGCCGGCCCCATGAAGGTGGACATGACGTACATGGGCTTCACCGTGCAGTCAGGCCTTGAGCTTGGCGGCGGCGGGTGCGGGGGCTCGTGCTCGTCCGGTTCGTCGTGCTCCTGCTGAAAACGCCGACGTGACGACCTCCTCTTTCAGGCGATATCCGTATGGATATCGCCTGTTTTTTTGACAAAGGACGAATATTCGGACTAAGGTGCTCAAGGCAGCTTCATGCGGTTTCGTTACCCAGCCGGAATCGGCCTGACGCGCGATGGCCGGTTTTTTTAAAGGAGTGCCCGATGCCCGGTAAGATTTTGATCGTCGACGACGAGGTTCATATCCGCATGCTCCTGGAGCAAACCCTGGAAGAGCTGGAAGAAGAGCATGGCGTGACGATTTTATCCGCTTCCAACGGCGAAGAAGGATTGTCGCTTATCCGGGGGGAGAAGCCGGATGTGGTCTTTTTGGACATCATGATGCCCAAGCTCAACGGCTATGAGGTCTGCCAGCGGGTCAAAGAAGACGGCGAGACTCAGGGATGCAGCATCGTCCTTTTGACCGCCAAGGGTCAGGAGGTGGACCGCAAGCAGGGACTTGAGATGGGCGCCGCCATGTATATGACCAAGCCCTTCGATCCGGACGAAGTCTTGAAGGTAGCCAGGGATCTCCTGGGATTGACGGCATAACCCGCCGCGCGTCTTCGGATCAGCCATGGCCATTCTCGCGAGGCTTTTGCGCAAACAAAACCTGGATACGCTCCAGCGCCGGGCGACCGATCTTCTCGGTTCCGGCTGGCGTATTCTGGTTTCGGACATGGAGGGCCGGATCGTCCACCCGCCCGGGGGCGGGCACGCCCCCTTGTCGGACATGGGCCTTTTGACCTTGCCCCTGCACCTGGACAAAGTCCCGGTCGGGCAGGCCATCCTGGCGCCGCCGCCCGATGCGTTGCCGGAGGCGGCAGGCGTCGCCAAAAAGGTGTTGGCCTTTTTTTCCACGTCCGTGGAAGAGATCCTGACCCGGGAGAACATCCGACGGGTGCTGGCCGCCGAAACCTTGCAGAAATACCGTGAGTTGTCCCTGCTGCATCGAGCCACCCTGACCCTCAACCAGTCGCTACGCCCCCGCGACGTGGCCCAGGCCCTTCTGGCCGAGTTCCTTTCTGGAGACATTCCGGCCGACGGCGGCATCATCTATCTGCGTAAGGCCGGAACCACCCAATTTCTTCCACAGCGTTCCTTCGGGGCTTCCAGAAAATGCGGCATGGAGCAGATTGCCGGAAGCACGCTTTTTCTGGATGTCGTGAAAAGCGGCAAGCCCGAGATCATAAACGATCTGGCTTCGGATAAAAGGTGGCACGGGGAGGCCCCGGGATTGACGGCCATGCTCATCGCCCCGCTTCTTTCCGCCAGCCAATGCGTCGGCGTCCTGGTGCTGGGGGCCTGCGGCGCGCCGCGCTTCGACGCCAATCATCTCCAGTATGTCGGCACCATCGCCTCGGTGGCCGGCATCGCCATGGGCAATGCGCTTCACTTCGAGAGCGTGCAGCTCCTCATCAAGTCCCTCATGCAGGCCCTGGCCACGGCCATTGATGCCCGGGATCCCTTCACCGCCGGGCATTCCCAGCGTGTGGCCAGGCTTTCGGTGGCCCTGGCCAAGGCGGTGCATGAAAATCAGGATATCTTTCCAAATGTGCGGTTCACGGACAACGACCTCCAGGAAATCATCTACGCCGGACTCCTGCATGATGTGGGCAAAATCGGCATCCGCGAGCAGGTGCTCACCAAATCGTCCCGGTTGCCCAAGGATCGCCTGGACATCATCGGCCAGCGCCTGGCCCTGTGGAGCGATGTCACCGGGGGGGCGTGGCGCGAGGATTTCGCGGCGCTGGCGCGTATCAACGGTTCGGATGGCATCACCCGGGACGATGCGGCCTTGATCGGGCGCATCGCCAAAAACGAAATCGTGACTAACGGCCGGGTGTTGCCCATGCTGACGGACGAGGAGATGCAAACCCTGCTCATCCCGCGCGGCAACCTGACCCAGGAGGAACGGCGGGAGATCGAGCGGCATCCCTCCGAAAGCTATCGCATCCTGCAACACATTCCCTTTCCCGAAAACATGCGGCGGCTTTTGACCATCATTTCCCAGCACCATGAGCGGCTGGACGGCTCGGGATATCCTTCCGGACTACGCGGGGATGATATCCTTCTGCAAAGCCGCATTATCGCCATTGTGGACATCTACGACGCCATCACCATGGAACGGCACTACAAACCCGCCCTGCCGCGCAACAAGGCCCTGGCCGTGCTGCGGCACGAGGCGGCCGAAGGCAAGATCGATTCCGATCTGGTTCGCCTGTTCGCCGAGAAAAACGACGAGATTGAGGAAGACGCCATGCGCATGGCCATGCACACGGACAACGAGGACTATCTGCCCGAGACGCCGGGCCATGCCGAGGAAGAATGCTCCTGAGAGAACCGGACGGGGTGTCTTCGATCGCCAAGAACCGCCAGAGCGGCGCCTGCCCGAAAGAATCTGCCTGCGGCGTACCTGCCTGAGAGAATCCGCCCGAGGGAATCCGCCCGAGGGCATTACCGGTGTCCAAAAAAGCGGCGGCGCAGTCGCGGCCTGCCCGCCCGTGTGCCAGCGATGGCTGGGGTGAGGCGCGTTACAGGGCCGAACGCTCCACAACGGCGGCGCTCAGATCTGCCTCGGCCACCTTGCGCCCATCCACCTCGGCCATGGCCCGCATCTTCCAGAGATTGAACTTGCGGCGGGCCTCGGTGCAGGTCAGCACCAACTGGTCGCCCGGAACCACGGGCTTGCGGAAGCGCACGTTGTCCATGCCGGAAAAAAGAAACACCCGGTCCCCCAGGGGCTCGTCCTGGCTTTGGCCGATGAACAGTCCGCCCGTCTGGGCCATGGCCTCAAGGATCAGCACCCCCGGCATGACCGGCAGCCCGGGGAAATGCCCCTGAAAAAACGGCTCATTGATGGTGACGTTCTTGATGGCCCGCAACAAAACCCCAGGCTGAAACTCGATCACCCGGTCCACCATCAGGAAGGGATAACGGTGCGGCAGCAGGGTAAAGATGTCCCGGATGTTTGGAAGGGGACGGACGGTATCGCTCATGGAGTTCCTTGCGCAAATGCCCGAAAGGCCGCTAGCGGCCTTTCGGGCGTTCTTCTCGTGTGGCCGGGCCGAACGACGGCCCGGGATTACTTGGATTTGTCGAATTCCTGACGCAGGGCGGCGGTGATGTCCAGAGCAGAGTCGAAATACGGCACGCTGCGGGCTTCCACAACCACGGTGTAGCCGTTTTTCTTGGCGTAGTCGGTCATGACCTTCTGCAGGCGGGTCAGAAGCGGCTGCAGGATCTGCTGCTGGGTCTCCTGCTCTTCCTGCTGCAGCTTGTTGCGCTCGTCCATGTACTTCTTGGCCTTGGCCTCGAAGTCAGCGACCTGGGAACGCATGGCGTCCTGGGACAGGGCCACGCTCTTTTTCTGCAGGTCTTCCTGCATCTTCTTCAAATCTTCACCCTGCTGTCCCAGAGCCTTTTCCCGAGCCTCGAACTTGGTTTTCAGCTGCGAAAGGGCAGCTTTGCCAGCCTGGGAGGAAGCCAGGGCCTCGTCCAGGTTGACGACCGCGATTTTGCCCTCGGCCGCCGCTGCAAGCGGCAGGGCCAGGATGGCGGCCACGATGCAAAGCGTCCGAAAAATACCGACCATGATGTATCTCCTTGCACTGTTTGTTGTCAGAAAAAACGCGTACCCCGCCAGTCTCCTGCTCTCGTTAGAACGACTGTCCCATGCTGAAGCCAATCTGGTGCGGCCAGAGGTTTTGGCGATCCGCATCCAGGCCGTAGCCGTATTCCACCCGGATAAGTCCCATGGGCGAATACCAGCGGATTCCCGCGCCCACGGCCTTGTACAGATCCCAGTCCATATCCGTATGCTCAGCCCAGGAATTACCGGCGTCAAAGAACACCAGACCCCAGATGCCGTTGGACTTGCTGATGGGATAGATGGTCTCGATGTTGGTGAAGAACATGGCCCGGCCGCCGATACGCTCTCCGGTACGGGGATCCTGCGGCGAGATCTTGTTTTGCTCGTAACCGCGCACGTTCTCGATGCCGCCCAGGTAGAAGCGCTCAAAGACCGGGATGTCGCCGCCGCCGTTGTTGAACAGGACGCTCGCGCTGCCGCGCCAATGGAAGACCAGGTCCCAGGGCAGGGGGTGGAAGTAGTTGGACGTGATCGTGGGCCGGATGAAGTCGTCGCTGCCCTGCAGGATGCCGCCGGCGTATTCCAGGGACAGGGTGTTTTTCGTGCCCTTGGTGGGGCGGGTGGAGCTGTCGGTGGTGTCGCGGTCGATTTCAGCCGTCAGCGAACTGCTCCAGTGGGTGCCCTCGGAGTTGGCGATGACGCTGGAGGGATACCAGTTGGTGTTGAAGATGCGGTAGCGATCCAGGCGATAGGCCCAGGACAGAAGCGTGTATTCGCCCAGGGGATAGCCGAAGGTCAGCTTGCCGCCGACGGTTTCCTTGCTGTAGTCGTCGTACTTTTTATAGAGGTTGTACAGGGAGATGCCCGTGGTCAGGTTGGTGTCGTTGAACCGGGGATTCATGAGCGACAGGATGAACCGGCTGGACGTGCCGCTCAACATACCCTGGAACTTGGCGTTGTAGCCTTTCCCGAAGAGGTTGCGCTCCTCGACGGACCCGCCGAAGAACACGCTGTCGTAGGTCGAATACCCCGCGCCCAGGCTGAAGGCGCCGGTGTTTTTGTCCTTGACCTTGACCTTGAGATCCACCTCGGTGGGGTTCTCGGTGGGCACGGTCTCGATATCCACCTTCTCAAAGTAGTCCAGCCTGTCCAGACGCTCGTTGGAGCGACGGACCTTGTTGCCGCTGAACAGGTCGCCGTCGGCCAGGCGCATTTCCCGGCGGATGACGTTGTCCCGGGTCTTGTCGTTGCCTTCGATCTGCACCCGGCGGATGTAGACCCGGCGGCCTTTGTTGATCGTGTAGGCCACGTCGATGGATTTCTCGGCGTCGTTTTTCATGAGATCCACGTCGGCCTGGGCAAAGGCGTAGCCGAGGTCGCCGTAGATTTCCGTAAGCAGGTTCAGGTCGTCGCGGACAACGGAGCGGTCGAAGTAGGCGCCTTCCTCGGCCAGTTGGTCAAGCTTGATGATCTGCAGCAGGGCGTCGTTGTCCATGAGCAGATCGCCGCTGAAGGTCACCTTGCCGACCTTGTAGCGGTCGCCCTCGTTGACCCGGAACACGACCGTGATGCCGTCGTCGCCGTATTCCACATCGGGCTGGCCGACCTTGATGTCCACATAGCCCCGGTTGGCGTAGAAATTCTCGATGGCCGCCGCGTCGCGCTCGAGCATCTCCTCTTTCAGGACGCCGCTGCCCGTGACCCAGGACCAGAAACGCCGCTCGGAGGTGGACAACTCGTCATGCAGCTCGTCGGCGTCCACCTTGCTGACGCCCTCGATTTTAACCTCGCGGATGTAGAGCTTTTTGGGCTCCTTGACGATGATGTTCAAGCGGGCGATGCGCGGATCGGTCTGCTCCAGCTCGTAGTTGACCTCGGTCTTGTAGAAGCCGTCCTTGCGGTAGAGCTCGCGAATCTTTTCCAGATCCTCGGCCAGAACCTTGAGGTTCAGGATGGAGCCGGCCTTGGTGCTCATGGTCTCCAGAATCTTGTCCTGGTCCACCTCGCCCGAGCCGATGACCCCGATGGCCTGGATGCGCGGTTTTTCCTTGACCACGAAGACCAGTTTCTTGCCGCCGGGGACGTTTTCCAGACGGATCTGCACGTCGTCGAAATATCCGGTTTCAAAGAGGCGTTTGAGATCGTCGTTGACGGATTTGGGATCGTAGGGCTGGCCCACCTGGGTCTTGGCCTTGAGGATGATGACATCCTTGTCCAGGATCTGGTTGCCTTCCACGGCCACATCCACGATGGCGTCGCCGGTCACCAGGAGCCCCCGGACCTTGCCGGCCAATTCCTTGGCGGCGGGTTCGAGCTGCATGACCTCCTTGGCCTGGGCGAACACCGACAGGGGCGCGCCGTCGGAGGCGGGGACCAGACGGCCGTCGATGCTTAAGGTCTCGCCGATCTGGGAGACGCTGCCGTACAGGGCATGGGTGGCCTTGGCCGCCGCGGCGAGCTTGCGGGCCGTCTGATCATCCATGGGCCCGGTGGGTTTCTCCGTGGCCACGGCAATGCCTTCCCGACGCAGATTCTCGGCCAGGATGCCCGGCAGACTGGCGGCGATCCCCTTCTGGTCGGAGGCGGTGTTGACCGCAAACGGCAAAACAAGAATCTTGGTTCCCGATTGTCCGGACTGGGCATGGGACGGGAGGGTGAAGGCCAAAACTGCCAAAATGGCGTAAAGAGCCGCCCGCCCCGTGGATTTAAGTCCGTGCATAGAGTTCTCCACCGTGAAGTTCCAACCTTCGGCCCATGAGCGCGGCCAGGCTGTGGTTGTGGGTGACCACCACCAACGTCATGCCAAGTTCCTCGTTGAGGCGCGATAAGGCCTCTCCGACCCGGGAACCGGTATGTTCGTCCAGATTGCCGGTGGGTTCGTCGGCCAAAAGCAGTTTCGGCCGCATAAGAACGGCCCTGGCAATGGCCGCCCGCTGCCTCTCTCCCCCGGACAGTGTTGTTACCCTGTGTCCGGCCCTTTCATCAAGCCCCACGAGCGCCAGGGCGTCAGCGGCCAGGGACAGGGCCCCGGCATGGGGTAACCCTGCTATAAACCCAGGCATGGCAACGTTTTCCAAGGTTGTGAACTCCGGCAAAAGGTGGTGAAACTGGAAAACGAAGCCGATATCTTTGTTACGAATTTTTGCGGCCTGGGCCGGTTGCAGCGCGCCCATGTCGTTGCCGAGAAAAAAAATGTCGCCCGAGGTGGGAAGATCGAGTGCCCCCATGACATGCAACAGGGTGGTTTTGCCCGAGCCCGACGAGCCCAGAATGGCCATGGACTCACCGGCCTGGATGGTCAGGCTCACGTTTTTGAGCACGTCGATGCGTTCGGACGGTCCATGGTATTGCTTGGACACCCCGCGAAGCTCCATGAGCGCGTCATTCATGGCGCAACGCCTCCGCAGGCTTGAGCCTGGCGGCCTGGCGGGCCGGATACAGGGTGGCCAGAAAGCACATGGCCAGGGCCGTGGCCCCCACCAGGAGCACATCGCTTGCGGCCAGCCGGATGGGCAGGTAATCCATGGGGTAGACGTCGCTTGGAATCTTGATGAACTGGTAGCGGCCAAGGGCCCAGCTCACGGGCAGCCCCAGGGCGTAGCCCAGGGCCGTGCCCACCGCGCCGATGATGGCCCCCTGGAGCATGAACACCCGGCGGATGTTCTCGGCCGTGGCCCCCATGGACATGAGGATGGCGATGTCCTTGGTTTTTTCCATGACCAGCATGACCAGGGTGGTGATGATGCTAAACGATCCCACCAGGACGATCATGAGCAAGATGATGAACATGGCCGTCTTTTCCAGTTGCAGGGCCTTGAAAAGATTGCCGTTCATGTCGATCCAGGTGCGCACGTAGACCGGCATGCCCCCCAGGGCCTCGCGCACCTCCTGCGCCAGGGCGTCCACGGCGTAGACGTCGTCCACCCGAAGCTCGATGCCCGTGACCAGGTCGTGCTTGAAGCCCAGAAGATCCTGGGACGCGGCCAGATTCACGTAGGCCAGGGAGGTGTCGTATTCGAACATGCCGGAGCGGAAGATGCCGCGCACCACGAAGGTCTTGACCTTGGGGGTGAACCCGGCGGCGGACTGCCGTCCCGAGGGCGACAGGATGTTCACGGCGCTGCCCACCGTGACCCCGGTGCGCTCGGCCAGCTCCTTGCCCAGGATGATGCCCGGGAACGATCCGGGGGCGTCCAGGTCGGACAACTGGCCCTGCACCATGTCCCTGGGCAGGCTCAAGACCTCTCCGGCCGTGGCCGGGTCGATGCCGCGCAGGATCACGCCTTTGACCCCGCCGGAACTGCTGAGCATCACCTCCGTGTACACGAACGGGGTGGCTCCCAGGATGCCCGGGAGGGCGTCCAGCTTTTCGATGTTCACGCGGTAGTCGCGCATGGCCCCGCCCATGACCCCGGCCACCATGTGGGCGTTGACCCCCAGGATCTTGTCGCGCAGGTCCGTGGAGAACCCGTTCATGACGCCCAGGACCACGATCAAGGCGGCCACCCCCAGGCCCACCCCCAGGATGGAGATGAGCGAGATGACCGAGATGAACGACTGTTTGCGCCGGGCCGCCAGATAGCGCAGGGCGATGAACAGCTCGAATTTCATGATCAGGAGGAGACCTCGGGGCGCAACAGCGGAAACAGGATGACCTCGCGGATGGAGGACTGGTCGGTCAAGAGCATGACCAGGCGGTCGATGCCGATGCCCTGTCCGGCGGTCGGCGGCATGCCGTATTCCAGGGCCCGGATGTAATCTTCGTCCATGCGGTGGGCCTCGTCGTCGCCGGCCTCTTTCTCGCGCACCTGCTCTTCGAATCGCAGCCGCTGGTCCACGGGGTCGTTGAGCTCGGAAAAGGCGTTGGCCATCTCCCGCCCGGCGATAAAAAGCTCGAAGCGGTCGGTGATGTCCGGGTTGTCCTTGTTGCGCCGCGACAGGGGCGAGATGTCCGTGGGATAGTGGTAGATGAAATGGGGCTGGATGAGCCTGGGCTCGACAAAGATGTCGAAGAGCTTGGCCTGGACCTTGCCGAGCTTTTCGCCCTTGAGCACCTTTTCCCCGTTTTTCTCCACATGGGCCTTGGCCGCGTCGAAATCCAAATACATCTCCGGGGACAGGCCGCCGATCTCCTCCAGGGACTGGTGGAAGGTCATGCGGGTCCAGTGCCCGGGCGTCAGGTCGATCTCCCGGCCCTGGTAATCGACGACCGTTTTGCCGCAGACCTTTTCGGCGATGCGGGCGAAAAGGGCCTCGGTCAGGTCCATGAGATCCGTGAACCGGGCGTAGGCCCAATAGAACTCACACATGGTGAATTCGGGGTTGTGCTGGGTGGAGATGCCCTCGTTGCGGAAATTGCGCCCGATCTCGTAGACCCGGTCGAAGCCGCCCACCACCAGGCGCTTCAGATACAGCTCCGGGGCGATGCGCATGTAAAGATCCATGTCCAGGGCGTTGTGGTGGGTCTCGAAGGGCTTGGCCGTGGCCCCGCCGGGGACGGCCTGCATCATGGGGGTCTCCACCTCGAGAAAACCGCGCTCGTTGAGGAAGCGGCGCATCTCGCCCACGATCAGGGTCCGCTTGCGGAAGATCTCCGAGGTCTTGGGGGTGACGATGAGATCCACATAGCGCTGGCGATAGCGTGTCTCCACGTCTTTTAACCCATGATACTTCTCGGGCAGGGGCCGAAACGACTTGGACAGCAGGCGTATTTCCGAACAGTGCAGCGTCAGCTCGCCGGTCTTGGTGCGAAACAGGGTTCCGGTCACGCCCACGATGTCGCCGATGTCGTATTTCTTGAACCGGGTGTAGGCGTCGGCGCCCATGTCATCGCGGGAGGCGAAACACTGGAGCCGTTCGGAGGCGTCCTGGAGGTTGAAAAAGGTGACCTTGCCGAAGGAGCGCAGGGAAACCATGCGTCCGGCGACCACGAAGCTGCGTCCGAGGTCGGCCAGGGCGGTTTCGTCGGCCGTTTCGTAATGGGCAAGGATATCCGGCAGGCTGTCGGATTTGACGAAGTCGTTGGGATAGATCTCACAGCCTTCGTCAAGGAGCTGGCAGGCCTTGGCGATGCGGTTTTTGAGCACTTCGTTGAGTTCGCCCCCTTTGTCGAGGGCCTCAAGCAGTGGTCGGAAATCTTCCACCCGGTCGGACTTCACCGGGAGTTTGAATGGCTTGCGCTTGGCGCGGTCGTCGGTACCCAACTTGCGCGGCTCCAGTGTGTAAACGTGTCGGTCAAGCGGGTATGGGTACGAGAAATACGGCCAGCCGTCAAGGAAGGCCGTCAGGAAAAGCGGGCTGGGCGAAAAACGGGGTTGACGGATGACCTGTCGCTGGTTTAAGAAGCTCCCTCGCTTTTGACGAATTGTTCCCCGGTAGCTCAACCGGCAGAGCGGGTGGCTGTTAACCACTAGGTCGGGTGTTCGAATCACCCCCGGGGAGCCAGCAAATTCAAAGGGTTAGGTCGATACGGCCTAACCCTTTTTTGCGTGGTGGCGGAGGTGTTCGCTATCCAGGTGTACCGCGCCACCTAGTTTTGTGTACAACGACGTTTAGTTTTGACCATCCTCCGGCTTCGGGTAGGGGAGCACGGGCAGCCGCAGTCGCTTGCGCCAACCAGGCTTGAGGAAGAACACATACCGGAACTGGCGGAAGGTGAGCCGGAGCGCCCGGTCGAGGCCCTCGCGGATAACCTTGCTCCTCCCTCCGCTCGTCCGGTGGGCCGTCACCAGCAAGTCATGGTAATAGTCACAATCCAGAAAGAGAAATTGCGACTTGTGGCTGCCGACGTAGAGGAAATTGGCCGCCTGGTAGACGACGCCCCAGCGGCCGCACCGTTCATCCGCAAAGCTCTGCACCCACCCGATCCACGGCATGACCTGCCGGATGTACCGGAACGAATAGGCGATGGCCATGCTCTCGGAGTTGCGGGGGCAGACGTCCGCCAGCCACATGCGGTTCAACTCCAGATATTCCGTGGTCCCCGTTCCCTCCACCACCTTCCCGGCCCGGGCAGGCTGTAGCGCATAGCCGAACGACAGCACCCCGGCCAGATTCCGGCGGAAGTAAACGCCGAGGTGGACATAGGAATTATTGACTACCCGGTGAGAGTAGTGGTGGCGCGTGACCAGCTCACGCGCCATAGCCGCTGGAATCGCCGCTACATAGAAATCGCGGCCGCCAAAACCAGCCACCGCCCATGCCCCCTTGATAAACCCCTTGTCCGTAGACGTGGGCGGATCGTAAACCCCCGGGTCTGGGGGATGGTGCGGCGGCCGCTTGGCGCGCCTTAACGCTCTGTCTCGGTTGTCAATGATCTCGGCCATGGATGTTCCTCTTTCGAGGCTCCATGGCCTTCTGTGCCGGGGCTCGCGGCCCTCACGTGATTCACGGTCCCGCACCGGGGACACTTGATTGAGAGGCGGATCGCCTCCCCCTTACCCAGCAACCTCCCGCATTCTCCGCATCTGATCTCCTGCACGTCCAACGCCTTTACAGGTTGCGCCTGCGCCTGCTACGCCCTGGTCACCCTTGGTCCCCCAGGGGAGGGAGCAGCCAGCGCAAGCTGGTGGTCCGGTGTTCCTGCACCGGGCCAGTGGGACGGCTCCACCCGTCCCGCCTGCTCCACTATAAATGCTCGGCCAACTCTGGCCAGACGACGCCAGCCAGCACCACGGCCACATCCAGGGGCGTGGCCGCCTCATCGATAGCCAGCTTGGCTCCGCGACGGGCGGCCTTGACGGCCGCGCCGTAGGCCAGCCACGTGGCCCGCTGGTAGACCACCAGATCCACGACCTGGCGCAGTGTCAGGGCCACGTCCACCCGGGCCAGGGCCGTCTGCTCGGCCACCAAAAACGGATAGGCTGCCGGGGTCAGCGGGTCCGGCGCGGTATCGGCCCGGGCCGCGTCATGCGCCGTATGTTGATATTCCAGGGTCTGCCCGTCGCCCGGCGTCAACACCATGAGCCGCCGCCGCTCGGCCTCGGCGTCGATGGCTGCGCAGGCCACCGCCTTGGCCGTCTCCAGATTTTCGGATGCGCCACCGGCCGGGACGGGGGCATTTTCCGGCCGCGAGACGATTGCGGTCCCGGCTGGAAACACCGCTGCCTGAACGGCCAGGGCCAGGGCGTCATCCAGGCAGCACAGGGCCACGGTCACCCCCCCGTCATCTGTCTCGATCAGATCCATCAGGTTGTGCCGATGGCTGGAGTATGCCAGATCTCCATCCACGGTCAGCCCCAGGGGGGCGAGGTCTGTCGCCAGGGCTTGGCGCGTGGGGGCGTGCAGAAACATATCGATCATAGGGCCTCCTTACAACGTGATGGCGCGGAGTTGCGCGGCGGTCAGGGCTCTGGGAAAATATGTAAAATGGCGTAGAGCTCCACACATCGGCTGCACCCCGCCGAGTGTATGCCCCACGCGTAATGTCGAGAGCGGCGACGGCATTGCTCCGGATGTATCCGAAACGGCTTGGCCGCCATTTACAACGAGTTGATAGTTATTATTTCGGAAGGAGAATGCCGCCCTATACACAGTGTTTACAGCAACAGTTAATGATGCCTCTGTATAGACCACGGCTGTCCCGCCGGAGTTGACCGCCATTGTAATTTTATTGCTTGCCGAAACAAACAACGACAAAACGTTTGTATTGCCATTGTTATCCAGATAAAAAATCCGTTGCGGAACAGACACCCCAGCAACACGAAACTCACAATAAATCGTCCCCTCTGCCGCGTTGAAATCGATGTCGGACAGCGCCACGGTCGCCACGTCCGCCGCCCGGGCCACGGCCGATCCCTCGCCCAGGATCGGCGAGGTGGCGAATGGCCCGGCCTCCACCTGGAGGTGTTGCACCGTCCCGGAGGGGGCCAGCGTCAACGTCCCGGCCGTGGGCGTGAATGTCAGACTGCGCCGAACATTGTAGCCTATTCCTTCAATGGGAGGTATTGCGCCAGAATAAGCACCTGACAAAGTTAACGATCCACCGCCATAATACGATACGGTGTACGCCACGGCCGAGACCGAGACGTTTTCCGGGGCCGTGGGCGCGGCGGCGATGGTGTTTAAGCGCGTGGCCGCGCCTTCGATGCGCAGGCCGAGCAGATTGCCCGATGCGTCGTAATCGAAGCGCGGCACGCCCACGGCCGCTTCGCGCAGGCTTCCGGCCGCACCCAGACGCCAGGCCGACGAGGCCCGGGAGAACGCCACCGTGCCCGGAAGGGCCAGATCCGGCGCGAAAATCTGGAAAGCGGGAGGGACGACGCCCACAAACTGGCCCACGTCATCGCGCAGACGGCGGGCCACCCCCCCTACGGAAACCGGCGCGGCCGTGAAATGCCCGCCCGACAGGTCGACCTGGGCCGCCACAAGGGGCACAACAAATACGGCCCAAACGGCGTACGTCCCAGCCCCGACCGTGTCGGCCACATCGACCGTCAGGCTGCCGGTTACCGTATTGTACGCCGTGACCCGGCCGAGCATCCCCGCCTGTCCCGCCTCGGTCCACAGCACCACGTATTGCCCCGCAACGAGCCCCTTGCCTGTGCTAATCGTCAATGTCCTGGCCCCCGTCCCCACCATAAGCGAGGTGGCGGACGCGGCCGTGATACCGGAGCCCCCGGCGGCCAGGGCACCTTGCACGTGGGCCGAGACGGCCCCGGTCAGGGCGTTGACGTCGCGCACGACACCGGGAAGATCGCCCCAATACGCGACGGCGCGCGTGCGAAAACGTGTCATGTCCTCCGGGGAGGGCGGAATCTGTGGCGACCTGACAGCAGGGAACATATGTTACGCCTCCACGGTGACGGCCCACATGTCCGCCTCGTCCAGGGGGACGGCGAACAGGGCCAGATGGTTGATAGTTCCGCACAATTCGTGTCCGGATAGATCACGGCCAACGCGCAGGGTGGTCAGGCTGGCGGGAGCGGCCCCCGACGTGTCCACGGCCGCTGTCGCGGCATTGAGCACGGCCCGGAAATCGTTCGCCCGCCACGAAAACGCCACCCGGAAATCGGCCCCGTCCGACACCACGCCCAGGGACAGGTCGGCCTGGACCACCCCGGCCGCGACCACCGTGCAGGTCAAGCGGCGATCCGGCTGCCGGGCCACCACAATGCGATTGTTCACGGTGCCGTCATCCAGGCAGACGGCCGTTTGCGCTGCATCGCCCACGCCCGGCGCGGCGCGCCCGGACACGAACAGCGCCCCCTGCGCAGGGACAAAATCGAGCCCGGCCAGACCGGCCGTGGCCACGTCCGCCATGCGCAGTCCCGACACCCACTGCATTGCGGTCAACCGGATCAGGGAGAGAGATCCGGCCACAGTAAACGTGATGGTCTGCTGGTCTGCCAGGGTAAACGAGACGGGATTATCTTCTGTCGCCACCATGCCAAAGGCCACCTCCCCCACTCTCACGGCGAACGACAGCCCGCCAGCCCCGGAAACAGACACGGCATAGGTGCCAGCCGGAAGCGTCAGGGCTTGCGTGGCAGGCGAATCCGGATTCGTAAAAAGATTGGCGGCAGTCGGCAGCACCGGCGAGGTGGCGACCCGCCCGGCCTCGCACTGGATCGCATCCGGTGTCCGGACAGGCACCAGTCGATAGAGAGCCGTCTGGGTCACCGTCAGGATCACAGGGGCTCCGGGCGTGGCCCGGCCGTGATGCACCGCAGGGAGCATATCATCATACACGTCAACACCGCAGGCTTCAGGGCCGGACACGGAGACGGCAAACGGACCCGGCTCCAGTTGTACCTCCTTGACCGTCGGGGCCTGGGGATCGGTCACGAGATTTTGTGCGCTCCCCTCGATCAACAGTCCCAGCAGATCCCCCGTCGCATCGTAATGCCAACGAGGGATGGTGTTGGCCACTGTCGCCAGATACCCGGCCGCCGTGCGCCGCGTGCCGGTCGAGGCCCTGGTAAACGTGACCCCGCCCGGCAGGGTGCGACCCGGCGACCACAGGGACCACACGGGCCGGACGCCGGAGAACCGGCCGGTGGCCTCCCGGACGATGGCGTCGGCGCGGGCGGCCGTAATGGGGAGCAGCATCGCCAGCGGCCCGGACACGGCTTCTATATGCGGCACGGGGAAAACCACCCACGACCCGTCGCCGGACTGGCCGCGCACGGCGGTCACCGCGACGGTCATCTCGGCCACGACCCCTTTGCGGGACACGGCCGCATATCCGGTGACCTCGCCCCACAGGGCGGCCTGGGTGGCCTCGCACCACAAGCAAACGTGCTGCCCCGGGGCAAACACCCCGTAGGCCCGCATCAGCTTGATCGTCCGCGTGCCCAGGGCCAGGGACAGCCCTCCGGACACGACGCCCATGGTTTCCAGCCCGGCCCCGTAGGCCGCCGTGGCTTGGCCGACGACATCCTCGCCCCAGGTTTGCAACTCGTCGCGCAGGGTGGGCATGGCCCCCAGCCAAGCCAGCACCTCATCAAAATAGGTGTCCGAGCCAATGACCGGAACGGGCGGAAGGGCGGAAACAGATTGGATCGCATCCATCATACCACCCCCTCGATTGACAGCTTATATTCGGCATCCCAGGCCACGGAGATTGTCAGACTGGAGTAGTATCCCAGGACAAAATAGGTCAGCAGTGATCCCTCCAGAGTGTCCTGGTCATCGGTCAGGTTGTCGACCATCCAGACGCACGCCCGGCCTCGCAGGGTGGTCAATATCCGCCGCACCTTGTCCACCGCGCCGGTCGGGAGAACCAAACTGAAATCCAACAGATCGGCATACAGCCCCTGGGCAATTCGTGTGCGCCCCTTCTCGTCCGTGGTCTTTTCGGAAAAGTCCAAAATCCCAGGGTTGACGGGCAGCAGCGTCTGGCCCAACACACGTTCCATGCCATAGCGCACATCGCCCAGGCGCGCGCCCCCCCGGGCAGGTTGATCCGGATTCGCAGCGTCCCGGCCGCTGTAAACGGATATTGCCAGTAAACGCGGTCGCCAAGTTCCGGCTCGGTGAAACACACGTCGTACCAGTCCAGGCAGTCATCCACCATTAGGTCGATGGATCGTTCGGCCACCACCGCCCCGGCGGCGTCCAGCAATGTAAAATCCACACTCGTGCCGCGCACCCCGAACAGGGCCACGGAGGTGGTCAGCGCGCTCTCCAGATCCTTCTCAATATACCCCAGCCCCTCCAGATCCTCGGAAAACGTGTTGACGTATTCGTCATTCCAGCGGCCTCGGTTTGTTGCGCCCACAGCCACCCAATGCCCCGGGCTGTCGGGCGGGTAGTGACCCACATTGCCCGCCGTCAGGGATTGATAGATGCGGTCAGTCGCGGCCACCATGCATTGCTGATCCGCAATATACGTCCGGGCCGGGTCATATTCCTCGGGCTCGCTGGCGTGCCTGGCCGGAAGCGACGTGGCCTTGATGCGGGCCGGGGTGATTTCGCGGGGCACGATCACCTTCATGCCGGGCTGACCGTCCTTTCCGCATATCTGGCGCGGCGGGCCTCATCGGCCGAGGTGGCGGTGTTGCGCGCCACCTCGCGGGTAAGTCCCGTCATGTTCGTGAGGTGGCGCTCAAAAGAGGCGTTGAGCCGCTCCAGGACCGCCCAGAACTGATCCAGCGGCACCACGGCCTCCTGCTGCCGCCCCCCCTTGCCCTCGCCGATCAGGGCGTAGGTGGGCCGGGTGGTAATGCCGCCCTCGGCCAGTCCCGGCACCTGCGGTTCGTAGCCGATCCAGTATTCGAGTTCGGACACCAGGGCCGCGATCTTGGCGTTGATGCGGTCCACTTCCTGGAGGTGCATCATGGCCGCCATGGGCACCCCCATTGCTATGGCCTGTATGGCCATCTGCTGATACGTGCTGGCCTGGGACCGCAGATCCGCGATGGTGGCGGAAAGTGTCTCGATCTGGGTCTGTTTGAGCAGATAGTCGGAAATGCCAGCGAAATAGGCCTCCATCTGCTCCTGGGCCTCCAATTGCTGTTCCTGGAGCGCGTACAGCCTGTCCGCCTCGGCCCGGCGCTCTTCGATGTTGCGCTCCAGCCATTCCAGGTATTCGGCCTGTCCGGCTTCGATGGCCTCGACCACGGACGCCCACTGATCCTGCCCCAGGGTCTCCGAGGCCAGGGCGTCCAGGGCGCGCAAGGTCAGGGCGGAAGCGTCGTACTGCTGGCCCGTGGCCTCGCCCAGCACCTGCATGGCGTCGTAGGCCGACAGGAGCAGTTTGGCTTGGTCGGCGGTCAGGCTCTGCACGTCCAGGGTGCCGCCCAGCAGTTCCGCCAGCCCCGTGGTGCGCATCAGATCGTCAACGGTCGACGCGGCCAGGGCGCGCACGTCGCCCGACGTGGCCCGGCCCTCGGCGGCCAGACCGGACAGGTCGGTAAACGCCTGCATCCGGGACAGCATCTCCGTGGCGGCGGCCAGAAAATCCGCGTCCGGAACGTCTCCCGACGTCTCGTCGTAGAGCCGGTCGAGCAATCCGGATTGCGCCGAGGCCATGCCGCCCTCCAACCCCTGGTAGGTATCCTGGCGTTCGCTGTACGCGGCCGCGCTGCCCAAACGGGCGATGATGGACGCCCGAAGCGAATCGTAATCGTAGGTCGACCGGCCGGACTCCCACAGATCCGAGGCAGCCCCGGCCAGTTGCCCGGCGGCCTCGGTGTCGCCGCGCATGGTGCGCCGGTACAGATCGGCAAATTCCCGGGACGCCCGGGCCGCCGTCACGGCCGGGTCCGCATCCAGCCCCAGCATATCGTCCAGGGTGTCGCGCAGACTCTTCGAGGCGGCCCCGAAGGCCGATGATGCGGCCAGGGCCGACGCGGCCAGGGATTGGGCGGCGCTGGTTTGATAGGCCACGGCGTCCTTGAGGTCTTCGATGTATTCGCCCAGGCTGTCGGCCTCGTCCTCAATCCCCAGCAACCGGTCCCGTTCCCGCTCCAGCTCGTACGCCTGGGTTTCGGCCAGGGCGGCCTGTTGGGCGTACGTCGCGCCGTTTTTGCGGGCGTCCGCCAGCTCCTGTTCCTGGGCGATGGCGCGTCGGGTCATCTCGGCCGCAGAATCCTGACCGTCCGCCGTCTGGCGGCGGGCCAGCAGATCCTGGTCCCAGGCCCGCTCGGCCAGATCGATGTCCGCCAGGGCGTCCTGGAAATCCTGTAGATTGGACACGATGCCCGAGAGGTCCGCCCACCACTCGAACGCGCTCGGCGGCATGGGCTGTTCCATCGCGGCCCGGTACGCCGACCAGAACGCGCCCGGGTTGTCCATGACACTATCCACGTCGAAATCCGGAAAATGTTCCGAGGCCCCGGACAGCTTGTCCCGGAACTCGCTGCGGTAGTAGTTTACGGACGCCTCGGTGCGGTCCCGGTCCTCGTAGGCCCGTTCGGCGAAGGTGGAAATGACCTGGTTGAAATTGTCCTCGCCGCCCACGACGTCAACAAGCTGCTCGGAATACGACGCCAGAGCCAAATTTTGCAATTGTTGGCGGTATTGCTCCAAATACCGCACCACCTCGGCCCCGGCCTCGCCCGCCGCCAGAAACCGTTCCGTCAGTTCCTCAGTGGATTCGGCCTGGTCCTCCTGGGCCTGGCGCAGGATGGCCGACCCGGCGTTGTAGCCCGTGGCCAGGCTGGCCAGGGACAGCAACGTGGCGTCCGTGACCCCGCCCATGCGCGCGAAATCGATCCCCAGCGGCTTGACCTGGTTGGCCACGGTCCCGAAGGCCTCGCCCAGACGGATCAACGTATCGTGCAGGCCCTCCAGGCCCTCGGCAAAAAGCTGGGCCGCCGGTGACAACTCGCCCAGCACCTGCCCGGCGGCCGTGCTGTACATCAGGCGTTCGACCAACCCGGCCAATTCCTCGGCCACCGGCGGAAAGAAGAAACTGAAATCCCGGTCCCAGTTGCGGTCGAAATCAATTTCCAATGTCTTGGCGGCCGCGTTGATGTCCTTGACGGTCTCAGCAAACTGCTGCCGCTCGGCTTCCATCTCCATGGGGTCCAGCGCGGTCATTTTGTAGGAGCCGTCGGACATCTGGGTATAGCCGATGCCGCCCATGGCCCCGCCGGAATACATCACGGCCTGGCCGGACCAGACCTCTTGCGGCGGTTGTTCCTTCTTCTCTTCGCCAAAAAGCGACCCCAGAAGCCCCAGCCCAGCGCCGATGATGGTGCCCACGATAGGCAGCACCAGGGAGCCCATACCGGCCCCGGCCGCCGCTCCCGCGCCCGCTCCGGCCCACGGCGCGCCAGCCACGCCCGCGCCCATCATCCCCTCCAGGAGCGACGACCCCAGACCAAAACCGCCGGTCGTGACGCCGGTCGTGACCGCAGACGCGCCGCCCTGGAACAGGGTGGAGACGCCGCCCTTGAGCAGGTCGCCCACCAGACCCGTAGCCAGGGAGGCGATGCCGCCGCCCCCGCCCGAGACGCCGCCGGGGGAGAGCCCGGACAGGCCCTGGGACAGGGCGCTGGCGTCGTCAAAAATCAGGCCCATGATATTGCGCTTGAGCCATTCGGCCATGATGTCTTCGAAAAGCGAAATGAACATGTCCCCCAGGCGGCCCACCACGGCGCCGACCGGCCCCAACATCTCCACCAGCTTGTTGACCCCTTGCCGGGCCATGTCGCCGAACCCCTGGGCGACGCCGCTGGACAGGTCGTCCGTCAGCCGCAGCATGCGCTGGGTGGTGTCGCGCCAGTCGTCCTGCGCCCGGCCGAAAGATGTCTTGTACGAGCCGGATTCCAGGGCGAACGCGGAGGACATGGCCTCGCCGAGGGACGTGGGGTTGTCGCGGGCGGCCTCCAGGCGACGCCGGTTGAAATCGTCCACTTCCTTGGCCGCATACATTTTATAGGCGACCTCATCGTCCGTCTTGGACTTGACCATTTTCAGGCGCTGTTCGAGCAGGGCCTTTTCAGCCTCCCAATACGCCGATGATCCGTCGCCCATTTTGGCGTAGGCGTCGCGCTGCGCCTCAAGGCGCTTCGCCTGATAGCCCCGTTCCAGTCCCTCCAGCAGGGAAAGACGTCTGTTTTCGTCTTCAACGTTCTGGTTGATGAGCTGTTTGTTTCGCTCATACCAGGCCTCGGCCTCGGAGAGGCCCGCTTGATACGCGAGGTCTGGATCACCCGTGGCGTCGGCAATTTCAGACATGAGGCCGGAAAGTTTTTGTAGTGATTCCACCATGGCCTGGGCCTGGACGGCTTGTTTTTCCAGTCCCCGGCCCCGGCCGATACGTTCCATGGCTTCAGCGGCCTGTTCCGCCGAAAGCTTTCCAGCAACAAGGCCAGACTCAACCCGTCTGGCGAAGTCGTTCCACTTTTTGTCAACCTGGGACAATTTGGTTTGCAGCGTATCGCCCGACAAGGCGGCCTCGGCTGATGCGATCTGGTCATCAAGTGAGGCAAGGAAATTCGTCGCCTCCTGGGCTGCCCGGGCGGCGGCCCCTCCGGAACGGGAAGCGGCCTTGGCGATATCGTCAAAAGCCTTGGCAACCCCGGCGTCGGCCAGATCCTTCATGGCCTGCGCCCGGCTCAACAACTCCGCATCCCCTTCCTTCTGGGCGAAGGCCATGGCCTTTTCAGCCTGAATCCGTTCCTCCTGCCACTTTTGGGTGGCGGCCTGACGCTTCTGTTCGGCGGATAAGGCGGCGGCATTGCCGGATTCGATGCCTTTGAGGTTGGCAAGGTGCTTGGCGAGTTCCTGGTTCCGGCCCTTTTCGATCACGACATCAAGGGCGGCCACCCGGTCGCGATCCGCACGGAACAGATCGACAGCGGATGTATTCGTTTGCGCCGGGGTAGGGTTATAGGCCGCCTTGAGAGCCGGGAACGGCGTGGGATGATATTTTGTAACGATCTTGGCGAGGTTATTCTCAAAATCTTCGACCGTGGCGTAGTTTTTGGCTGCAAGCTGTTCCAGATTTGCCACGGTCTCGGCATCGATCAGTTTACTACCGATGCTCGTCTTGCCGATGGCGGCGATGGCGCTTTGCACGTCGGCCAGGGGGCCGAGCAGCCCGGCGACGATGGCCGTCGAAACGCCCCAGAAGGCCACTTCGACGTAGCCCACAAGCTCGTTGATGACTGTGACAGCGGCCTTCACCAAATCCAGGGCCAGCCCGAGCCGACCGGTGGCCATTTCCATCTGCGCGAAAGACTGGACGGCGCTCCCCAGGGAACCCAGGATGTCCAGGAACTGCGATCCGATGGACTTAAGGGTTTCGTACATCCCGGCCAGACGATCCCTATTCTCGCCGATCCACCTGTCCAACTCACGGATTTTTTCGACCAGGGCCTGTGCGCCGGACACCACCAGGCCGCCGATATCGTCGCCGACGCCCCGGATGGCCGCCGCGATGTTCTGGATGTCCTGCCCGAGCCCGAGATTCTTGGTGTCGATGAGCAACCCGAGGATCTCCGACGTGGCCTTTTTCGCGTCCTCGAACAACCCTTCGGTGGCATGTCCGGCGAGCACGTCAAACGCCTCGGCCAAGTTCGAGGTCAGGCCTTCCCAGGTCTGTGCCGTGGCGTCGCCAGCGGTGCGAAAGGCCTCCAGCTTTTCATTCAACTTTTCAACGTAGACCCCCTGGCGCTGCCATTCCAACACCAGTTCCTTGGTGATTCCCAAAAAACCGGCCAGCCGGTCCTGCCCCAGCTTGATATCCCCATCGAAAAGGGACCGCGCCTCCGCGCTCAATTGTTCCAACGGGATGCCCAGCGCCCCGAAGGCCTGGACAATGCCCACCAGCGTCTGCTTGGTCTGGTCGAGATTAAGACCCGCCTGACCGGCCGGTCCCAGAACCATCTGAAACCCTTCCACCAGATCCTTGGTGGTCGCCGTCGTCTGCAACCCCATAATCTGGATGTCTTTCATCAGATCGCGGCTCACAGACTGCGCCGCATTCAGCTTGTCGACGCCCTGCAATCGCCGTCCCTCTGCGGTGATCAATTCATTGGTGGCGGACAGGATCGACGCGATGCCCAGCTTTGATGTTTCCATGGTCCGGTTGAAATCAAACCCCCTGGACACGACCGTCGACATCGCGTCCATAGCGGCCCGCAAAGAGAGGAAGGCCCCGACTGCCCCCATCACAGCCGGGCCGAGCCGGGTGACCGCGCCCCCAAGCGCAGAGATGTTGGTCATGGCGACCTTGGCCCCGCCAGCCCCGGATTGCGCTGCCGGGCCAAGGTCTTGCAGCTTCTTTCCCGTTTCGTTGACGGCGGCCGTGGTCTTTTTGGCCTCGGACGTTGTGGACCCCAGGGCCGTCTTGGCACCTGACGCGCCGGTCTGGGCCTTGGGGCCGAGGCCGTTGAGGCCTCGGCCCAGGGCTTCGACAGCGGTCTGGGCCTGCCGCCCATCCGCCTCGATAACGATCCTGACCCTGTTTTCCGCCACGTCCGTGCCTTATCCTTTTATATGATCAAAACAGCCTGGGCCGTTTGGCGTCGAAGTAGAGTTCCAGTTCGCCCAAATCGGCCCAGGTTTCCAATTCCAGGTCATCCGCCGCAAATGGGTAGCCCCCCATCCGCAGCGTCCGCAGGTGCAGCAACCGGCTCACCCACGGCGACGGCTTCGCCCCCCGCCGGGGGCAGCGTTTGCACGCTGCCGCCAGCCACGGCCCGTTGGCCGCTAGACACTCGGGGCGTTTTCCGTCGCATCCGGAGAGGTGCCGGTCGACGGCGTCGGCAAAGGGCCGTCCAGCTCCTCCACAAACTCCAGGCCGCCGTCATCCAGGTCACGGGCCACGGTGGCCGCGCTCATCACGCGCTGGCAGACAAGCGCCAGGGCGTCCGGGCAGGCCTCCTCCATCAGCTCCCGCCATTCCGGGTAGTAGCCTTCGGCCTCCGGATCGGAGCTGACGGGCTTTCCCTCCACCGTGAACGCCCCGTCCGGAAACCCGGTCACGAACGCCTTCCCGTACCGGACCTGGAGGGGATAGGGGTTTTGCACCATGAGCACCTTTTTGCCTTCCCGGCGCATGGTGGCGTTGGAATAGGCCAGCCGCTCCTTGGGCTTGGCCGGGCGGTAGTAGAGGTCGATATCCTCGCCCGTGGCCGCGAAATGCACGGTCAGGACGTGGCGGGTGGGTTTCAGTTCAAAAGCCATGTGTCATGCTCCTTTAGAAGAAGGTGATGCGCCATTCATCGTCGCCGTCGCGGTCGATGCTGGCCACGAACGGCTGCTGGTAGGTGGCCAGGCCGTTGCGTTCGCCATATTTGAGATCCTCGTTGGCCGCCTGGGGCACCTCCAGCCGGATGCGGTTGCCGGGCACATTGCCGATGGTGGCCGCGATGCGGGCCGGGGTGGCGTCTTTCCAGGCCACCCAGGGATTGTATGCGGCCAGAGCGTCCACCTCGGGATCCAGGCTGCCCGTGGACCGGCGACCCGAGATGTACTGCGCCAGCAGGCCGTCCGCGCCGTTGGCGCTGACGCGCTCGGCGATGGTGTTGCCGATGTCCAGGGACAGAGCGGAGATGATGGGCTCATACGCGCCGATCACCACCCCGGCATTGACGAACACCGGCCCGGACAGATCGGTCAGGTCCGGGTTGGGCAGCACGGCTGCCGCCGGATCGGCCCACAGGCCGGTCAGGGTCCATTTGATGGTGGGAATCTTGCCCACCTGGCAGTCGATGACCGCCGTGCCCCGCGCGCCGACGATCTGATGCAGGATGCTGTCCTTGTGGTACTTGACGCAGGCGCTTTTCTGAACCTCCACGCGGGCGGTGACGGGCCGGTACTCCAGGCCCGGCGCGACGCCGCCAGCCGCCACGGTGGCCGTGGCCCCCTGCAAGCCGCCGGTGACGATCTCCGCCTCCGCAAACGTCCCTTCCACCCCGGACAGCACCAGCGTCCGGGCGTCGATGTGGTGCAGAGTGCCCGTGGCCGTGCCGCTGGTAATGGCCTCGCCGATTGCAAACTTGCCCCCGTCGTCGTCGGTCAGCGTGAGCCGGACCACGGCCGTGGCTTGCATCCCGCAGGCCAGCAGGAACGGGGCATAGTCCGGCGGCAGCACCTCGCCGCCCACGCCCAGGCCGCCGCCGCGCAGTTCGGTGGTGACCGTGAGCTGTTGCCGCTTCGCGCCCATTTTCGACGCGGCCGGGGAAAATGTACTCCGCACGGTATCCCGTTCGATTTTGTCGCCGGTCGGGGAGATCTCCGATCCGGAGTTGCACAGGATGCCCTTGAATTGGTCGGCGGCCGGGGCCACGCCGTAAGTGGCCTCGGTTGCGGCCAACAGGGCCATAACACGGGTTAGCAGGGCCATCGTAACCTCCTAGCCAGCCACCAGATAGGGCTGGTCGATTTCGATTTGCAGAGAATAGACGCTCATGCCGCCGCCCTGGAGTTCGCTGGCCACGCCCGTCACCGCGACCGGGAACATCCCCGGCAGCAACGTCTTGCCCTCCAGGAGCGCCGACGCGGCCCGAAGCAGCGGATAGCTGCCCGGGCTGCCGGTGCCGCCGCGCCGGGCCTTGGCCTGGTCCCCGGCGTGCTTGGCGCACACCAGCACCACGAATCCCATGGTTTCGATGCGCCGCTGGCCCAGGTCGGCGCGCGGGCCGCCGACATAAAACGTGAGTAGGGCGGGCCACTGCTGCACGGCCGCCGCCAGGCGTTCCGGGTCCAGGTCGCCGTTGTACGGCTCCACCTGGCGCACGCCGTGGCTGGCCCGCAGGGGGGCCAGTGCGGCCAGGATAGTGTCCTCCACGGCCGTGATCTCGTAGGGCGTGCTCACGGGGCGACCTCCAGATACGTGCGCAGGATGCCCAGCACCGCCGCGATCCACGGATCGGGCAGCGTGCCCGAGGCCGTGAACAGGTACGGCCGGGCCGGGATGGTGACCGCCCCGGCCCGGAAGGTCACATCCTGCTCGAAGTTAGCTTTGGACTGTTTGGCGAACCGGGATTTCCCCGTCTCCATGTTCACCTTGAAACGCAACACGCCCCGGCGCTCGGGCCGCGACACCTGGCCGCCGAATTGGTGGATAGCCGCGTAAGGCTTGTTGCTGCCGATCTCCAGGCGGCCGTCGCCCGCCTGATAGGTGATGGACCTAAACAACTCGCCGCTCACCCGCAGCATGGGACCGGGCCAGTGCCCGGCCCGCCTACGGCTGCGGATAGTGGCCGGGGCCAGCTTTTTCCAGGCCCGGCCGTCCGGGCTCTGTTCCCGCTGGTATCCCTCTTGAATCTGGGACAGCAGGGCCGTGCCCATGGCGTCCATGATGTCCCGGGTACCACCAGCCTGCCGCCCCAGCTTGTGCAGCAGTTCCTGGACCTGGGCGTCCTCGACGCGGACAGTAAACCCGTCCATGCCTAAAACCCCCTCATGGAGTCGCCGGTAAACGTGCGTCCGGCCCCGTCCAGGAGCACGGTGCCGCCGCCGTCGGCCACGGGGGCGGCCACGCCCGCCGCCTGGAGCACCACCACGCCCCGGGCCAAGTCCTTGAGCTGGGCGACGGCGGCCTTGTAGTCCTCGGCCACCTTCTCGGGCGCGGCGTCGCGGTAGAGCAGATACAGGGCGATGTCGCCCTGCCAGCGGACCACCATGTCCGGGGCGGCCGCAAACGGCACCTGATAGCCCCCGGCCCGGGCGTAGCCGTGGATGACGTTGGCCGCGTCGGCCAGGGCCAGGTCCAGCACGGCGTCCACGACCCCCCCGTGGGAGGGTCATGGATGTCCGTGAGCTGAATGAGCCGGTCCTGGCCGTAGCGGTCGACCATCCCCTGCCGCGTGGCGTACATTTACTGGCCTTCCCCGGCCGGGGTTTCGGCCTTGCCGGGCTTGGCCTTTTTCCCGGATTCGGGCTCGGGGTCCGGCACGTCCAGTTCCTGGACCACGAGCATGGGCTCGGATTTCAGGGCCTCCACCTCTTCCGGGGTGAAGGCGTCAACGGGATGATCCACGGCGTGGTCCGGGTGGGCAAGCCCGGCCCGGCGGAAGCCGGACTTCTTGGCGATGATGCGCAGGATCTTCATGGGGTCGCCTCCTTTAGGCCAGCCACGGCGTGACCAGCAGTTGCGCCGTGTCGCGATAGACGTTGGTCGCGCCGTTGGCGTCGCGCTCGGCCTTGAGCACCTCCAGGGCCGCCTTCTCCAGGCTGGGCGGGGTCACCAACAGCGTGGGCCGGATGCCCAGGGGCTTGCCGTTGTCGCCCTTGAAGCTGCTCATGGCCGTCCTGGCCGCCGCGTAGCTGTCCGCGTCCAGGGTCTGCTTGCTGCCGTAGGCCAGTTGCCACAACCCCAGGCCCACGTTGACCCGGGCGTCCACGCCGTAGCGGAAGAGCTTGCGGGTGAACACGGACTCGTCGTCGGGCCTGTCCATGGCCACGAAGGAATAATCCCGCCGCTTCTGGAAGATGAGCGGCTTGACGGCCCGGGTCATGTCCATGAGGAACCAGGGGGTGCCGGAGCCGCCGCCATGGTTGCTGACGCTGACCTCGGCGCCGCCAGAAAGCACGGGATGGTCGGTGTCGAAGAAGTTCTGGCCGTCGTAGCACAGGGTGGTGAACCCGGCCGCCAGCAGGGCGAACACAAGCTGGTCCGGATGCTGTTTGGCGTCGATGCCGAGCTGGGAAATCATGGGAGCGTAGACGCCCAACGAATCGTCTTCCATGTCGTCCCGGTCCACGCCGACGGTGTTCTCGAAGCTCTTGTTGCGGATGCTGAAGTCGTGAGCCATGAGGTTCTGGATCACGCGGTCGCCGACCCATTCCCGGAATCCGGTGGTCTTCCCCAGCCAGGGATAGACCTCGACGGCCTTGGTGGAGGGCACCACCATGGCGATCTTCTCGAAGTCGCTCGGCGCGCCCGCGAACGCATTCTGAAAAAGGGTCTTGAACCCGGTGTACGCGGCGGCCAGGCTGGCCTGATTGATGATCATGAAACGCCTCCTTTAGAACTCGACCCAGACGCCGTGGGCGTCCAGGTCGCGAATGGTTCCCACGGCGCTGCGGGTGCCCGTGCCGTCCGTGGCGGCCACGGTCTGGTCATCCACGGCGTAGGCCGTCCCGCCGATGTGCTGCCGGGTGATGTCGCCGGAATTGGCGAAGGCGAAGCAGCCGCGCGCCACGGTGACCACCTCCTCGCCGTCCGCGCCCTCGGCGTTGTCCGCATGATGTTCGGCCCGGCCCAGGCCCTTGAGGCCCGTGGCCGTGACGGCCGGGGTGGCGTAGCCCGTGGCCGACAGGGCCACCAGCGACCCGGCGTAAATGACCTTTCCCGCCGCCACGGGATGCCCGACGAGCTTGCCGTCCTGTTCGGGGGTGTTGCGGTCCTTGGTCAGAGCGGCCATCTATTTGCCCTCCTGCTGCATGTGCTTCTTGTAGGCGTCCTCGCCCAGGCCGAGCTGGGCGCACACCGCCCGATCCACGTCGGTCAGGCCGCCGGATGTGGGCGGCAGCCCGCCCACCGGCCCCGTGGCCCCCGGGGCCACCACGACAGGCGCGGCGTTCACCCAGGCCTCAAATCCCGACAGATCCTTGGAGGCGTAGGCCGTGGCCCATTCCTCCATGGCCGGGGCCAGCTTGCCCGTCTGCTTGGCATGGGCCACCACGGCCTCAACCCGCTCCCGGGTCCGATCCGTCTCCAGGACGGACAGGCGACCGGCCACGGCCTGGAACTGCTCCATGGGCACGTACCGGGTGGGGTCCAAGACGCCTCCGGCCCCCTGGGCCGTAAGCGTCTTGGCATGGGCGGCAACGGCCTCGGGTTTGGCGTCCGCCGCCAGCCCGAAGTCCTTGACCAGCCCGGTGAACAGCCCCGACAGGGCCGTGCCCTGGGCCGTAAGCGTCTTGGCATGGGCGACAACGGCCTCGGGTTTGGCGTCCGCCGCCAGCCCCAGATCCTTGGCCAGACCGGCGAAAAGCCCCGCCATGGCCGCCTGTCTCTCCGCCAGAGCCTTGGCGTGGGCGGCCACGCCGTCGGCCGTGGGCATGCCGGACAGGCCGAACAGGCCCGCCAGCATTGCCAGAAATTGGTTCAAATCCATGTCCTCGCCTCCGTCGTTGTCGAGCTGCGACGCCAGCGCCGTCAGCTCCAGGTTGGGGATGTTGGTCAGAGCCGCGCATTCGATGCGCGTCACCGTGCCGTCGTGCTTGAGATAGCGGTAGACCGGGGAGAGATAGCGGTATTCCCGGGCCGCCAGCCGCGCGGCCGCCGCCTCGGTCCATTCCACGCGGCCCCAGATGCCGTCCTCGCGGACGTCCAGGTCCGTGATCCACCCGGCGGCCGGGGCGGGCCTGCCGTTTTTTTCCGAATAGAGAAGCTGGTGGTCGTAATCGATGGGCAGGGGAACGCCCCGCTGATGGGCCGTGGTGGCCGCGATTACGCCCTGCGGATCGTCCAGGCGGTACGGCCCCCGGCCGTCCCGGCAGGCGATGTCCCCCAGGGGCAGCAGATGCACCCATTCCGGAACGGGACGGGACGTTCCCAGGTCCAGGGCGTGAGCGGCACGGGCGGTTCGGGCGGTTCGCGTTTTCATGACGCCCGTCCTAGCGCACGACAAAAGCCCCCGTGCCCCGGACAGGTGTCCGGGGCAGGGGGCTTGCCTGCGAATGCGTTTTGCTGGTGGTGGCCATGAGGTACTCCAATTCCGGCGTTCCGGGCAAGGGGTGGGTGGGTGGTCCGTGCCCGCGCCCGGGACATGCCCCGTATGCGCACGGAGGGGCGTTTACTTGCGCGTTTACTGGGTTTTGGCGACATCGCCCCGCCCCGGGGCTTGCCAAACGCCCCAGGGCGGCTTATTTACTCTTCACCCTTGGCCGCTCGGAGAGTCCGGGAATGTCGCTACCGGACGGGGCTGCCCTGCCCTGGCAGCAGCGGAGTCCCCCCGTGGAGGTTGCGCACCACCCGGGCGGCCATCTTAAAAGATTCGCTCAAACATCCCCGTGTTTTCCATGTCCTTGGGATCAATCACCCGCCCCGACCACAGATCGTTCGTGACGACCGTCTGTTTCGTCAGTTCCTCGCCCGGGGCCGCCACCCGCATCCGCACGGCGTGGTTGACCCGCACCACCAGCTTGCCCGCGCCGTCACCGGCATCGATCAGGTACAGCAGGGCCGGGTTGGCCTTGTCCCAATAGACCGCCTCCGGCTCCCACAGGGCGTCCACCACCCGGGCGATGGTCTCCCGGGACAGCCCCACGCCGCTGGCCTGCTTGCCCTCGCGGTACAGGTGGGCGATGCCCTTATCCGACAAGGTGATGGCCCCGCACTCCGGCGGCGCCTTTTTTTCGCGCATGAAGTCGATGACCTTCTGATCCAGCGCCCCCACCACCCGCCGTTCTCCGGCCGAGATCGGCGCGCCGGTCTCCATGGCCGTCAGCTTACCCTGCACCCATTCGGACAGGTCATGCTTGAGCGCAGGCACCACGAACCGGGCCGAGGCCGCCTGGGCCGCCGCCAGATCGGCCGAGGCCTGCGGCAGCTTGTCCAGCATGGCCCGGGCCGCGTGGTTTTCCAGGGCGGCCTGCCCGGGGTTGTAGGCAAAGCCGGGGTCGATGCCCTTGGGCACATAGATTTCCTGACCCGTGCGGGGGTTGACGTACTTTTCCATCTCGATGACCAGATCGGGGCTGATTTCGTATCCAAGCTCTCTGAGCTGCGCTTCGGAAAGCTGGATGACGACACACCGGCAATGCCAGCCGTTTGGGGGGAAGTGCATTTTCCACCAGGGATGGTCCCCTCGTAATACGATGCCGTGCCATGCGCGGTGCTCGGGCCGCGTCTTGCCGTCCAGGATGGCCACGTACCGCAGATAGGGAGCTATATGTTTGGTGCGCTCGTAGCGCGCCCAGGTTCCGGCCGCGTGGGCCGTGCGCATGTTGGTGTCGTAGATGATCTGCAAACGCCGGGGAGAACCGAGCTGCGCCCGCACCACCTGCCCGGTGTCCGGGTGCGTCATGTCTTTTTTGCCCCACCAGCCCTTGGCCTGGAGGATCGGCGTCAGCTCGGCGGCGAACTGTTTGAGGGTGCGGCCTTCGGACTTGGCCCGCAGCACGGCCTGTTCGATGTCCTTGAGCACATCGAACCCGGCGCTTTTCGCCACGGTAAACGCCCGGGTGTGTTCGCCCTGCCACATCTCGCGCCAGTCGAACGTCGGGGTGAGCACGTGGCCCCGGGCCTCCAGGTAGGCCACGGATTCGGCGGGCGCGACGGCCTTGAATTCAATCGCCAAGGCCCGCCCCCGTCTCGCCCGCCAGGCGGGCCGCAAAGGTTAGCTTTGCCAGGTGTTCGGTCAACGCGGCCACGTCCTGCCCGGCCACGGCCTCGGGCAGCCGCCGCAAAAACTCGTCCAGGTCCGCACATTCGGCCAACAGCCGCCGCACAGGCTCAATCAGCGGGTCCACCAGCGGTTGCCATTCGGCCAACTCCTCGGCCACGGCCACGTCCACCGCGTCCCGGGGCTGCGGCTCGGCCGCCCCGGCCAAGCCCCCGGCCAACTCCCGGGTGTGCGCCGCCCTGGGCGATCCGGTGGCCACTGGCGCGCCCATCGCGCCAGTCGCGGCCGTTTCGGCCGTTTCCCCGGGGGCGCGCAGGCACACCGCGTCCGGAGGCGGATCGGGCAACCCCAGCTTGTCCCGGATGATCGACGCCTCGACCTGGAGCCCAAGCGGCACCAGCTTCACCAGCCGGTCGGCCAGCTTGTCCATGTCCTCTTCGTCCGGCCGGAATACCTTAATGCGCGGATAGAGGCGGCGCGGCCCCAGGTTGAGGTCGACCACCGGCCGGGCGACGTCTCGGGTAAGCGCGATGGACAATTGCCGGGCGTCGGCGGCCTCGATGTCGCCGCGCACCCGCTCATGGGCGTCCGCCGTGCCCACGTGCTGGCCCACGTCCGTGGTGCCGGTCTGGCCCAGAACGGCCTTGCTGGTCTGACGGTCCAAGAATTCGGAGAGTTCCCGAAAAAGGGTTACGTTGCCCGAGAGCTTGGCCTCGATGAACTCGATGCCCATGGACTCCGGGATGATAGCCGCCGCGTCCGTGGAAATGTTCCTGACGGCGCGCAAAAGCGTGGCCTTTTCGCTCTCCGTCGCGCCCGGGCCGTAGCGGCCGACGCGTAGCGGAACCCCGAAGATCTCCGCGAACTGCACCCACGACTTGATGTCGAAGTTTTTGAACAGGTAGCCCCAGGCCACGGGCCGGGCCAGGCCGCCGCGAATGGGCAGGCCCGATTTGCTCTTATGGATATGGGCCACGTACTTGTAGGGGGAAAGCGGCACGAGCTGCCCGCCCTCGCTGCGCAAAAGCGGCGTGCGGCCGTCCTCGCGGGCAAAGGCGAACCAGCGCGGATCGCGCCATTCCAGGCGCTGCGGCGTCCACTGCCTGCCTTCCACGTCCCAGATGATTTCCGTGAGCGAAAACCCCTTGCCCACGGCGTCCAGCACGTCGAAAAGCTCGTCCCGCAATTCGTCCCGGGTCAGCACGTCGCGCACCAGGTCGGCGGCCCGCTGGTCTTCGGCCGCGTCCGTGGCCGCCTCCACCGTGATCTCCAGGCCCGACACCTGCAATTTGCGCGTGCCCAATACGCTCCGGTAGTGGCAGTCCTTTTCCTCCATCTCTTCGGCCAGCTCCAGATAGGCCGTGGGGTCGCCGTCTTCGGCGTCGCGCAAAAGCCGCGCCAGCCGAACCGGCGTCAGGCCCTGAGCCGGATGGCCGGACATGACCTGGCGCACGCCGGTCAGCGTCGGCCCGGCCTCCTCCTCGCGCAGGCGGCCCAGGTCCACCGGCCGCCCCAGATGGTCAAATAGCGTCGGCATTACCACGCCCCCTGTTGCGGCCAGCGGCCGCTGTCGTCGTCGATGTCGGAGTGGCCATTCCGGCTAGGGACAGAGCCGGACGGCTCGGCCGGGGTGTAGCCATATTCGGTGCGCTTCTGACAGGTGGCGAAATATGCCAGCACGCCAGCAACGGCCGAATCCCCGTGCCGGTATTGGCCGTCAGATCCCTTGACCCGGGCACCGGATATCCCCGGCCGCCCCTGGACCATCACCACCATACGGTGGTCTGCAATCACGTCCTCGTTGGCATCCAGACGCAACAGATCCCCTTCCATGGCCTGCTTGTACTTCGGGAACCACTCGGCATACCAAGGGGCCGAAAACATGACGCACTCCACCCGGCCCTGTCCGTATTTCTGCAATGCTGCCTCGGCATGGCTCTGACCGTTCCCGCGCGCGTCAAAGGCCGCCTTTTGAAAAAGCGGGATGTTGTCCAGGATGTAAAACGTGATGAGCTGCTGCACGTCGAAAGGGATATTGCGCAACTCCACGCCGAACGACTGTCGCCAACGTCCAGGCCGTTCCTCGTGCCAGACCCAGTTTACCGACAAGTCTCCAGAACGCCCGAAATCCTGACTGTAAACCGTGCGCCTACCCGTAGGCATGGCGTCGATGAGCGGCTTCAGGTGGTCCTGTATCCATGTGGAAGCGATTTCCAAGCGGTCAGGTTCAATCACAAATTCGGCGGGTTGCTGCCAACGCAAACGAGGAATTCCCTCGCCATGGCAGTGCTCCAAAAGGAGTCGGGTAAAAAACGCCCCCGACCCGCGTTTCGCGATGCAATCCAGTTCCTCGTTCGCGTCCTCTGGCGTGGGATAATCCGCGTAGATCTCTTCCCGGTATTTCTCTTCCGCCGTAAGGCTGTATTCCTTGTCCGTGACGAGGCACACCCGCTGATAAAAGCCCTGGGCCAAGGCGTCGTCGAAAGTGACCTTATGGAGCGAGTAGGGGAGCTTTCCCGCCTCCACGTCCTTGCAAAGCACCGTGAAGGGGTTGTCCTCTCCGTTCAAGGTGGAAACGATGTCTATACGCCCGCCCCACATGCGGAAGGCCAAGGCCCCCTTGATGACCTCCTGAAGGTTTTCGTGGAATGCTGCCTCGTCGATGCGGGCATGTCCCTGGCGGGACCGCCAGTTATAGGGGCAGGATGACAACGCCTCGATCTTGAATCCGCTGGCAAGCTGGATCTTGTATGTGACGATGTCGCGCTTCTCGTCTTTCAGCAGGGTGACGCCGATCTGACTGGCCGCCAGTTGGTAGGCTCGGGCGAAGAAGGCGCAGTCACCGATAAACTCGGCGGCCATGGCCATGTTGTAGCCCATATAAAACTGGTCCATCCCCTTGGCCAAGGCGGCCTCCAGGGCCGCTTCGGCAGCCAGCGAACCCCACGAAAAACCGATACGCCGGGACTTTTTGCAGAGCCGCACCGGCGATTCATCGCGATGCCACGCGGCTTGATACGGCAGCAGGATCTTCGGGACTTCGGTCGGGGTCAGCCGCCGTGTCGCTCGCATGCGTTGGATGTCCTCAACGAGTTGGAGGGCTTCCTCGCGTTCGGACGTGGTCATGCTCATGCGGGCTCAACCTCAACGCCAAGGATTTGCGCCCGGATAAGCCCCCACTGCTCGGGGGTGAGCCCGGCCTGATCCGCCGCGCCCTGGGCCGCCTCGGCGGCCTTGGCCAGGGCCTCCTTGCGGGCCTGCTCACGGATTTTGATCTCGGTGTCCACGCCGATCTTGGACCCGGCAGCCAAGTCCTTGATCGCCTTGGCCAAGCGCGCGGCGTCAACGGCATCAATGGCGTCCCCATCGCGCAACTTCGCCAAGCTGGCCTTAAACACCAGCCGATGCACGATTTCGATGAGCACTCGCCCCATGTCGCCATCCGGCACCTCGCCCAACTCGCGGGCAAACGAGGACGCGATTTCGCGGCTTTCCCGGATGTGCGCGGCAACTTCCTCGAAATCCTGTGAATATCTGCCCACCGCAGATCGTGAGACAGGCGCGCCCAACTGCCGCAGATGCGCAACGATTTGATCCAGCGTGTGCGCGCCCTCGGTCAACAGGCGGTCAAGCTCCTTTCGGATCGGCGCAGGGAGCGCCTTGACGGTAGACTTTCGCGGCATGGCTACCTCGGGCTCGGGCGTTTGACGCCGGGCACAACAGCCCGCCCCGTGGCCACGTCCGCGCCCCGGGCGGTCAGCCGCACCACGCGCACGTTGCCCACGGTCTCGATCTCGACCAGCCCCGTTTCCGCCAGCCAGGCCGCGTCCGTCTCCACCTGGTCCCGGGACGCGCTGTGCCCCACGGCGTCCAGGGCCGTCTGCAACACGGACGTGTTCAGCTTGTAATCCGGGTCTTCATGCAGGAAACGCAGGATCACCAGGCGGCGGTCCTCGGTCACCAGACGCGCGAAGCTGTTCATTTCCGCCCCCTGATGTGATGCTCCATGAGCAGATCGTTTTGCTTTTCCATGCGGGAAAGCCCGTCGCGGACGCCGGAGATCATGGCCTTGACCTCCTTGACGTCGCCCCGGACGGCCTCCAGATCCGTGCCCAAGGCCGCCACGTCGGCGGACAGCCCGTCCAGGCTTCCGGTAAGACGTTCGACCTCCGAGGGAGATGGGGCATCGGCCAGGGCCGCGTGCGCGGCGCATACCCGGCCGTCCACCCCGGCAACCCGGTCCGCGACGGCCTTGTCGCTCCTGGCCCGGTCTGCGTCACGACTGGCCCGTGTTGCTTCGCAGTGTTCCCGGGTCACGAATTTCCGGGCCAGGGACCACATGATCCATCCGAAAAACGCCTGAAACAGGAACATGGCCACCGGCCACCACTTGAGAATATCCTCCACGTCAGCCTCCCGGGTCAGATCATCGCGCCCACGACGGCTACCGCGCGAAGGGCCACCCCCGCCCAGGCGGCGTAGTTGGCCACCTGCGACTTCGTCCCGGCGTCGGCCTGCGAGGCCTCCACAACGGCGGCGATGCGCCGGATCAATTCGTGCAACTTGTCCACGGTCAGGGGATCGGAGGTGTCCACGGTCCCGATGGCCGAAGCCGTGGCCTTGGCCAGCGTGGCGTATTCGGCGATCCGCTCCTTTGTCTGGGCGTCCACCGGAGCGGTCAGGGCCACGTCGGCCAGGGCCTCGACCACACCCGGGAGCTGGGCCGCCACGGCCTGATACCGGCTTGCGTCCACCGTGCCCGGGTCGGTCTGGGCCCGCGTTCCCACGCACCCGGCCAGAAGCAGCGCCGGAACGGCCACGGCCAGGGCCAGCAACCCCTTGATGGTGGACGGGCCGCCGGTCCCGGGCGTGGCAATCTTGGTTTCGGCTTTGATGCGGCCCCACACGGCCAAGCCGCCGCCCGCCACCCCGGCGATGCCCAGGATCAATTCCACGATGTCGCCCTGCACGCCCTCGGACAGGCTGTAGCCCAGCGCGGCCGCGATACCGGCCAGCATGGCCACCACGCCGCCCCAGACGCCCCGGGACAGCCACCATTTCTTTTCGATCACGCCGATTTCAGCCGTGACCTGTCTGCCTTCGTTTTTTTCGTCCACGATCAGACTCCCTTTTGCGGCCAGCGGCCGCCCAGATGTTTCAGGATTTTCGACGGATAGTCGTTTTCGAGGTTGTGCCGGTTGCCCGGGCCGCCGTTGTAGGCCCGGCACACCACGTCCCAGCCCTCGTGGCCGTAGCGGTCCGCCAGCCGCCGCAGATACCGGCAGCCCCAGGCCAGCCCAATCGCCGGGACACACAGCTCCGGAAACCAGCCCTGGAAACCGAGGGTCCGGGCCGTCTCGCCCATGATCTGCATCAGGCCCCAAGACATGGCCCGGCCGACCTCTTCCGTGGCCTGGCTGCATCCCGGCGGGATAAAACCGCCGGGCGCGCGGTGGTAGCGGAAGTCGAACCCCGGCTCGTAGCGGATCGCATACGTACCCCCCCCGACCGACTCGTGTTCGACCACCGCCCGCACCAGCTCGAAAGGCAGCTTGAACTCGTCCGCCGCCGCCAGGATCGCCTTCAGGATTTCTTCAGTCATTTCCTGTTCCCTTTATTTGCCATTTTCTATCTGGTACGGTTTGGCATCTTTTCCCCGGACCAAAAGGAGATGTTTATGGAGAAATGGCAATGCGCCCTGATTAATGAACAAGGTGTTTCGTTTGCCGTTATGCTGGTGAAGCCTCGTATCCTCTCCTCCCAGGGCGAAAGAGACCGGGTTGCCGAAGCCCTGTCTATTCGCCTGGGTGTGCCTGTGGTTTTGGCTGCGGAAAACAACCGGCATGGCCTTGACTATTGGGGCAGGAAAGACCTTGTGGGCTTCCTGGCAAACGTCCCTCCCCAACGCCTTCCGTGGCGCGAGGTGACGTTTTCTTGAGCCATTCCGCTGCGCCCTCCAGGTGTTCCAGCGCCTGGGGGGCGTGTGCATGCCCCTGGCTGAAAAAAACATTCCCGTCCGAGTCGTAGGCATAAATGAGCTTCCCTCCGATGCGGACTTCCACCACGATTTCGTTCGGATCGCTCACAGCCACCTCCTTTGGCATCACCACGGCGCGTCCCCGCGCCCGTTCCACGGTCGGGCCAGCCCGCGCCGCACCAGCTCGTCGCCCAGATCCACGCCGTCTTCGGTCACCACCCGGGCCGACAGCCGGGACAGGCTGCCGAGATACGCGTCGCGCAGGATGACCACGCTTCCCACCCGGCACCGGGACCGGGTCCATTCCCGGGCCAATTCGGCCAGGGCCTGGATATGGGGCCGCGTGTCGCGCAGCTCCGGCGTGTCGATTCCGGCGATGCGCACGCCGATGGTGGCCACGGCCGGATGCCAGTCCGGGATGGTGACGGTGAGGGTGTCGCCGTCGCGCACCTTGGCCACCACGGCCCGGATGTCCGTAAGGCCCGGACGCGGCGTCACCAAAGGCGCGGCCGTCGCGTCGGCCTCGTTCTGTTGCGGGGTTGCCACAGGGACGGCCCGGGTCGCAGCGGCCACCGGGGGGATGGCCGTCGCAACCAGCAGGCACAGGACCAGGAAAAGCGATATCGGATGGCGTTTCATGACGCCCGGTCTACGCCGGGCGAAAAGCAAGAGGCCCCCGGACAGTTGTCCGGGGGCCTCTTCATGGGGATGTTGCGGGTTTGTGTCACGACCCCGGGGGAGGCGTCAAGTCCGTCATCTCCCGGGCCAGTTCGTGCGCCGCCCCGGCCAAAAGCTGGAGCAGCACGGCCAGCCCCTCCACGGCCTCGCGGGACGGTTCCGTCTCCAGGCTCCAGGCCGGGATCGATTCGCTCAGATAGTCCGCCACGCAGCCCATGCGGCGGATGGCGTCGGCCGGGTGCTCTCCGGGCCGCACCAGCCCGGTCATTGCGCCAGCCCCCGCGCCGCGCGGGACGCGGCCGCCGGGCCAGACGTCGGGCCGGACGCCGGAAGCAGGCCCAGGGTGCGGGCCTGGCGCACCAGCCTCCAGACCACATCCCTGGACACATCCAGGAGCTTGCCGATCTCGATGCAATTGAGGCCCTTTTGATGGTAGCGCACGGCCTGGTTGATGCGGTGCAGCCGCTCCGGCGGCACGGCCAGGGCCGCCCGCGCCCCGTCGGCCAGGGCCTCGCTGCGGGCGTTTTCCAGGGCCGCCCGCTCCAGGCTGTTGAAGGCCTCGATGTAGCGGAGCTTCCATTCCATGGCCCGGGTGGAGTTCCAGCCCATCACCAGGAGCGTGAAGGCGTCGCGGGTGAGGAGGTAGGCGCGATCATTCCGGACAGCGCCGTTCCCGATTTCCACCGGGATGGACATGGGCTCAAAGTTGAGCCGATGAAACGATTCCGGCAGCTTGCGGGTCAAATCGTCGATGTCCCGCAGCACATTCTTGTGCTTCAGGCCGAAATGTTGGGCCAGCTCCACGGAACGGACGGCCGGGCGCTCCCCGGGCAGGAATTCGACGGTCACCGGAACGGAAGGGGTTTGAGAAAGGGACATGCTGCACCTCGTAAGGTTGGGGTTTGGAAATAAAAAAGGCGGCATGACGTTCCCCTGCCTTACGAGCAGCCGGGGCCTCGCGGACACCCGGACGTCATGCCGCCGATTCGAGCCTTTCCCAAAGGGAAACGCGAAGGCGACAAAACAAAAAACCCGCTCTTTCGCGCCGGATGGGAACCGGAGCAGAGGCGGCAGGACGCCTCGTAAGGTTGGGACTTTCCGGTTAGGATTTCCGGCCGGGGTTGTCAAGAGCCGTGGCCATTAGAACTTGCTCTTTTCCTTTTTCTCATTTTCCTTTTTCAGCAAGTCTATGAACTCTTTTGAGTCATAGATAACTTTTAGCTGGACGTTGAAGTTTTCACCGTCCAAGACGCACGCAATACGTGTTGTCGGAGTCTCCCAGATTGATATCATTTCGAGATATCCTAACGAGATGGCTTGTCCATAGAATTCTTTATCTTTTGCATAAAGTTCATTTTTCCACAGCACTCTTGAATCCTTTGGAGTGCCATATTTTGAGTCAAGCGTTTCCTTGAACACATCATAATCATCTATGTAGTCATTTTTGTTTGTGTGCTCATCGGCAAGAAAATACATTGCTTTGCATAACTTGCTGTCAGCAAAAATATACATAACATGGATTTGATTTCCGAAGAGCGTGTCCTTGAAAACAAGCATGTTGTCTTTATCAAGAATTGGTTTTTTCCCTTCGGATTTGACAACATCTTCCCTGCTCATCCCCCATTTCACACTGCGGAGATCGTACGCGTCCTCAGCAGCCAGCAGGGAAGGGACTGCGAGAGTGAGCATCAGCAACCACGCCCCGGCCGACATCAAAGCCCTTATCCGCATCACACGCCTCCTTGTTTCCGAAGGGATATCAACCCTCCCGCATCCAGTAAACGCCTATTGCCTTGTCTCCGTCTCCGGCGCGGGAATGTCGCCAGCCCCGGCCCCGGGCGCGGGCGTGGCCGCCTTCGCGATCCGTCCCAGGGTTCCCAGGATGCCCTCCAGGGTCTGGTTGGCCATCATGGTTTCACCGAGGCTCAGGAACGCCCCCGCATCGGTCAAGGTTGAGATGCCGGGGATCTTGACAGTGACAAGCATCGCCACACCCGCCAATCGGGCGGACAGGTGCGTCAAAAGCTCCACCTGCCGCCGTTTCTGACGTTTCAACTCGTCCCGTACGCCAGCCGACGTTTTCTTTTTCACGCTTCCTCCTCGATCCGTTCACATTCCGACAGCAGCACCGGCTCCCGGCGGCCCACCACAAACACCCGCCAGCGGCCGTCAATCCCCAGAAACGCCGGAGTCTTGGCGATCACCCGGTCAAAGACCGGGCGGCCGTCCTCGAAAAATTGCCCGTTCGGCACGGACAGCCGCGTCCCAGCCGCGATGCGCCGTCCGGACGCCGGGGCTGGCGTGTCGTCCTCGCCCCGCAGCGCCCTGGCCAGGGCGAATCCCAGCCCCTCCAGTGTCACGAACGCATATTTCTCGTCGCCAGCCGCCAGCCAGCGGCCATCCACCCGCAGCCGCACCGTGCCCGGTTCCGGCCGTTCCCCGGGCCACTGCGCCGCGTCGAACAGCTCTATCAGCGTCGTTTTGCCGGAAATTTTGAGCAAAACAGACCCCAATTTCGTGCGTGTTTCCGCCATGATTCTCCGGCATCCTTACAGCAAACTGTGTTGATCCGGCCGCCCGTCGCCACCGGCCCGGTGCCGCCGCACGGTGCGCCCTGCCACCCCGGCCAGGCGGGCGATCTCGTTTTCGCTTTTCCCGGCCTTGATGCCCTCGCGGATGGCCCGCCACACCCTGGACCGGTTCCCGGCCAGCGGTCCCAGCGGGATCGTCAGGTTCTCGCCCTGGGCCATCCAGGCGATCTTTTCCGCCGCCGCCCGGCCCACGGCCGCCACCAGCCAATGGTCCGGCGTGAGCGTCTCGGGGCGCGGGATGTAGACCGTCGTGCCGCCCTTGGCTTCGGCCAGGCGGTACGCCGCCACAGGCCCCACCAGGTCGGCGATGGCCGCCAACGTGGGCGGCAGGTCCGCGTCAAACGCCCCGGACATGTTTACTCCCCGCCCTCGGTAAACGCGGCGTCCTGCTGATCCTTGCGCCGCAGGTTCTTGCCCAGGGCCGCGATCACGGCCTGGAGCTGCTTGGTGGTGGCCCATTCCAGCTTTTCCGGGCCGCCCTGGCGTTTGAGGATGGCCAGGGCGTAGTCCCAGGGCACGAACCGGCCCTGGACGTTGGCCGTTTCGGCAAGTAAGGCCTCGATTTTGCCCATGAGCGCCGAGCGGTCGTAGTCGCGCTGCGCGGGCGCGGCCCGGTCGCCACGGCGCCGGGCAGGGGCCTGGAAGCCCCGCCGCGACAGGAACCGCAGCAGATCGTCAAGCTGCTTCATATCCAGTGTGCCCGCCGATTCCGCGCCGTAGCGGCCGTCCAGCATGGCCCGGTAGTCCGGGTCATCCATGCCGAGCTGCTTCTTGGCGATGTGGATTTTGGCCAGCATGCCCTGGCGGCGGGAGGTCGAGCGGTTCATGCCCGCCTCCGTAGCGCCACGTCCTCGCACCCCGGCAAGAGCGGCCGTTCCGCGACGATGTCGCCCGGGAAAAGGCACACCTCGCGGTCTGCCAATGCGCCGTCAGCACATATCTTGCGGCCAACGCCGCCGCCTCGCGAATACGTGACCATCATCACGATGCGGCCTTTGTGGCGCTTGGACATGACGTAGGGTTGGCAGGGCATGTCATTCTCCCTGTTTTGCGGCCCGGGCCGCGATCTCGTTGAGACGTTCGGCGCAAATGGCCGCGATGCGCTCGGCCGCGTCCGGCTTGTCCGGATCGGCCAGGAAAAATCCCACCAGCCGCCCGCGCGCCGTGTCGCGGATGGCGGCCCGGCCGGGGATGGCGGTGGTATCGACGGCGAAGCGGGGCATCACGCATCCCCCCGGACCAGCGTGATGTCCGTGTTGTTGCGGATCAGGTGGCGGCGCAACGGCCCAAAGCTCGGCCAATAGGGAAGCCACGCGGTAAATGTCTCTTTATGACGGCTGGGGCGTTTCGCGAGGCGAGCGATCTTTTTTTCCTGCTCCTGTTGTTTCCTGTTCAATATCGGACGCGTCGAAGGCCGGTAAAACCGCCGTCTCTCCTCGCAATCCTCAAAAAGCCACTGCCCCTTGAAGTACCCATTGACAAAGGGGACGATGGCATACTTGAGCGTACCTACCGACTCTACTTTCAAGCCAAGCGTAAACCCGTCGCACATCAACTGCACATGTCCGTAGGGATGGCTGCACCCCCTCTCAACATAGTCCCAGTCTTCTTTTGTCATCGTCATATCGCCACCATGTACACCTGAAGTTCCGCCTCCAGTTCCGCCACCAGCCGCTTGAGCTGCCTGTTTTCGCCTTTCAGAATCGCGTTTTCTTCGGTCATCGTCGCGTCGGTTGTCCGGTGTACACGCTTGGCGCGCGAATCAAGGGCATCAAGTATTTCTCGCAACCGATCAATCTCGCATTGCTTATCCTCGATTTCGCATTCCAATTCCTCTTTTTCGCGCTCAAGCGCCGCGCACCTGTTGTCGTCCGACTCGGCAGGGGCGGGGATGGCCAGGGGAGGGAGTTCCGGGCGGGGAGCCTTTATTGGCTTGGACTCCGACCCGCCCTCGCGGGGTCCGAAAGCCTGCTCAACCAGCTCAAACGGATAAAAATATCTCCGCTGTTTCCCGTCCCACAGCCCGTAGCGGCGGCCGCTTTTCCCGAGCTGATACCCGGTGCCCGTCTTGCGGACTGTGCCGGACTCGCTGATTTCGTAGGCCGGATAATTCGGGATGGTGCGCCATTCCATGTCTTGCTCGTTGGCTGCTCATCAGGCCGGACGCGCCACCGTCCGACGACCGCCCCGCAGGGCGGTTTCGCTAAAGCCTTCCGTCTGGTAAATCGAAGACGTACTTTGCTTTTGTTCTCCAGACACGACCACATCTCCTACAACTCACACTGCTGTAATCGCTTCGCGTTGCATGGTATCCAGAGAATGCAGAGCAATGGTATCTTCTCTTAAAAACAAACCACGCACGTTCATTCAATGGTTTCTTTCGTTCCTCGCATGTGCATGAGAACCCGCCCATTCGACACCTCCTCCTACTGCTCCCGGCGCAGGCTTTGTTCGACGCGCCGTGAGAAATCCAGCACAGCGGCCACTTTCGCACTATCATCCTGTGCCAAGGCAAGGTTTGGAACGAGCATAATCACGCCATCCCATGCATGCACCGCAAGATCACGGACGGCACGCTGGAGTTGACACGCATCGCCACTAGCTATTGGGAGCGCACCGTCCGGGCACGTCTCGTTGATGCGAACCACTCCGTTGGTGAAGCAATATGCGACGGCCATGTGTCTCTCCTCGGCTGCTCATCAGGCCGGGACCGCCACGTCCCGACGACCGCCCCGCAGGGCGGTTTCGCATTATTTCTCTTCATTTGCTTCGAATGCTTCAATGGCTTTGAGTACTCGCGCCGGAAGCACCTTGCAGTACTCCTCCGGAAACCCGAGCCATGCTTTCAAGTGGGCACCGACAGCGGCGGCAAGAGCAGCATCACGCAAGGTTTTTCCATACGTTGTGCAGTGCTTGAGTTGATGCTTGTCGTCATACGCGATGATAATGACCTGTTCCTTGTCATAGTCCTCGGCTATCCGCTTTGCTGCCTCAATTGGCACCGGCACATACTCGGCCATGTTTCATCCCCCTCGGCTGCTCATCAGGCCGGGACCGCCACGTCCCGACGACCGCCCCGCAGGGCGGTTTCGCATCACTCCAGATTTCCCTCCCGCTTCAAGGCGGCGAGTGTGCGATCCGCAGATTCCTCGCCGCCGCTGTATTCGGCAAAGTCACCCCAATGCTCTTCGAGAGTGGCCACAACCGCCGCATAATCGATGTCATCCATAGCAGGTCTCCTATTCCACCCCGGCCATGATCCGCCGGGCCGTGGTTTGCAGACACACCACGGACACGCCGCAGGCCGCAGCGTCATGGATGGCCCGGGACAGTTCCTCCGCCCGCTTCTTCCAGGCCAGGGCCTGGGCCTCGGCCGCCCGCAGCACCCGCATGGGCACATGCCGTTCGACCACCTCGACCGTGCCGCCTTCCGCCTGCCCGCTCATGCCGCAGCCTCCTTGATTTCCTCGGCCGAAAGCTCGTAGTAGAAGACGTCCTTTTTCGCGCGCCTTGCCCCCACGAGTTCCAGGCGCTCGTCAGGCCACTTCACCATTTCGTCCCGGTTCAGCTCTTCTTTGATGCGGACGGCACCGGCAAACGGATCGTCGGGCTCTCCGGTAATCAACGTCTTGATCCGCTCCAGGATGCCCGCGAGAGTCCCCTTGCCCTTGGCCTTTATCTCCGTGGAACGCCGGAAGCCGATGGTCCCGAAATTGAGCTGTCTGCTTCGCGCCTTCTCGAACAATTCATCCTTTTTCGATCCCGCGAAGGTGACCAAGGCCGCTTCAATGGCCTTTTTATCCCCCAGCTTGGCCGCCAGCCGCTCCTTGGCCAACGCCTTCATCTTGTCGATGGTCTCGTTGAGCTTGCCTTCCTCGGCCTCTACGGCCCGCTGGATCTCCGCCAGCCGGGCCAACGCCTTGTCCGCCGCGTCCAGGTCCGCGATCAAAAAGGCCGGATTCGGTTTCGTGCGCATGTCTGTCTCCTTATTTTGCGGGCGTTGCGGCCGGAATCGGCTTCTTTTCCATGGCCACCGCCCGTTCGATCTCTTCCACGGCATCCGCCGCGTCGGTCAGTTCGGCCTGGCACACCTTGAGATAGGCCCACACGCCCTCGTTCACCTTGTCCGCCAGGACGCCCAGGCTGTTCCGCACGTTTCTGATCTTGTCCCCAAGCATCGCAGTCCCTCCGTAATTTCCCGTTTCGTTTCCCTGGCCTCGCGCCGCATAAGCCGCCCGGCGGTCACGGCCCGCAGTCCCATCCGTGCCCGCACTCGCCGCGCCTCACGCTCCACACACCTGACGGCCCTGGTCATGGTCTGCCTCCAGACGGTGCGGACAGGTCCGACAGGCCCGGAAAAGCCGCACATAGGTGGGGTTTATGGGGGTGTACGGCCGTTCCTGGTGCTCCCGGCACATGGCCGCGTCGATGTCGCCCAGCACCGGGCAGGCCACGGCCGTGGCCATGAGGATCTCACGCACCCGGCGTTCCATGCGCGCCATGTCGCCGTAGGCATTGGCCAACACCCGGCACACCGCCGCAGGCGACACCCCGAGCCGCTTGGCCACGGCCCGGCCCGTGGAGGCGTCGCAGGCCGCCGCCAGGGCCTCGATCCAGTCCGGCGCGAAGCCGTGGGCCTCGCGGGCCTTGGCCAGGGCGCTCACGACGCCTCCTCGGCCGGGGCCGATTCGGCCATGATCTCGCCGGTATTGGCGTCCACCAGCCGCCGGATGCGCTGGATAAGCGGCGCGCGCGCCCCGGTGCGCATGGCCTCGATGGCCACATACCGTCCGGCCCCGGCCTGCCGCAGGTAACGGCCGCGCGTCAGCCAAACGCAGTAGTAAACGGCCTCGGCCACAGCCACCGGGGCCTCGGGCAACGAGGCCGTGATCGCCAGATCGCGGGGCGAGAATTCTTTCAGGATGCCCATGGCCCGCCACATGCGCTGCCGTCCGGACGGCGGCAGGACGCGGCCGTCCTTGGCCACGCGCGGGGCGTCCACGCCCATGTCCCGGGCCAGCCGGTACAGTTTGCGCGTCCGGCCGCGCGGCCCCATGACCATCTCGCCGGAGTCGGCCACGATCCCGGCCAGGACCAGGGCCTTGACGTAGTCCGTGGCCGCCGGTTCCGTAGCCTTGGCCGCCCGGGACACGTCCACGAGGGTGAAGCTGCCGAGCTGGCGCATGGCGGTCCACATGGCGTCACGCTTCGAGATGGCCATGGTCACGACCTCCGGCGCGGGGCCTCGCCCGTATAGAGCGGACGGCCGCCCCAGGCCGCCCGGTCCATCACGTCCACGCCGTCGAGCTGCCCCTGCTCCTGGATGCGCTCCAGGTTCACGCAGATGCGCCGGATGGACCCCCTGGCCGCGGCCACCAGATCGGCCAGCAGGTCATCCGCCACCCGCACCCGGTCGCAGTACATGTCCCGCAAGGCCCGGGCGTCATCCAGGTCCGCCGGTTGCGCCGCCACCCAATCCAGGATGCGGCCGTGGAAGCGTTCCCAGGCCGCCAGTTTCCCCGGAAGCTGCTCCTCGCCGATGAGCAGGATGGCCGCCCGCGACGCCTCGTACAGGTCTCGCACCAGCTCCACGGCGTTGCGGTCCACCACATGGTCCATCTCGTCGATGATCAATGGTCGTCCGGAGCGGGCAAGCTGCTCGGCCGCCTGATCCACCATGGCGCTGATGGTCCGCGCGGGCTGGATGGTGCGGCCCCGGCGGATGTCCATGCTGGTAAGGATCGACTCCAGCATGGCCTTTTTGGTCCAGGAAGACCGCGCCTCCACGTAGTAGGCGTCGGTGCGGGTGGCCACGTAGGCCGCCGAGGTGGATTTGCCGTAGCCGGACGGCCCATACAGGACTACCAGCCCCGGCAGATGCCCCGGCCGCTTGGCCGCCTTGTCCAGCGCGCCCAGGCACAAGGCCACGTTTTGCAGGGGGGCCACCCCGCCGGGCAGTGGGGTGGTGTTGACAAGCGTCTCGGATGTTGACACGCTACGACCTCCTTGATTTTGGTCTTTCAGAGCGCCCACCGCTGCAACGGTGGGCGTTCGTCGTTTACTGCGCCCCGGCCGCCTGCCCCGGGACCATCTCCCGCAGCATGGCCTGGGCGGAAAATTCCGATGTCTTGCGGTAGCTCTCCCACCACTTGCGGTCCTTTTGCGGCACGGCCGCGCCCGCCTGGATGGCCGCGTCAAGCTCACGCCACCGCGCGTACCGCTGGCGCGGCGATTCCGGCAGTTGATGCACCGTGGCCGCCTGCCGCATATCTTCGGCCAGCGCCGCCCGGGCCGTCCGTTCGGCATCAGTGGCGGGTCTGGGCGCGGGCGCGTCCGTGGCCCGGGCCGCCTGCCCGGCCTCGCGCAGCATGGGGGTTTCGTGGGGGAGCGTGGGGGGCGGCAGGACGGACAGCTTGCCCGCCTTGGCCGCCGCGTCGTGCAGGATTTCCCGGGCAATGTCCTTGGTGGAGTGCTTTTTACTGGCGGCCCGCCGTTCCGCCGTCTTCTCGGCAATCGCCGCCTTCTGGGCCGCCTTGGCCGCCGCCGCGACTTCCTGGCGGGAGATGCCCGCCGTGGCGGGGTCCACCGCCCGGCACACGAATTCCATCTCGCCCGAGGCCGCCTCGGCGAACACGTACACGGCCCCCACGTCGGATTCGTCCAGCAGCACCCGCACCCGCTGCCCGATGATCGGCCCCAGGGCGGCATGGATGTGCCAGCGCCCGTCGATCTTGAGACCCTTTTTGCGCACCGTGCGCCAGGAATCCCCGTCCGCCGGGGCGGAGAGCAGCACGTCCAGGGCGCGTTCGTCCGGCCGGGAAACCGGCAGCCGCCAGTCCGCCACCACCTTCAAGGGAGACTTGCCGCCCAGCCCCTCGTGGGGGTCGCGGGCATAGATGTCTTCCGCCCAACGGTCGCAAATGGCCTGGAAATCCTCCGGGCTCATGTTTACGGCAACGGATTCGCCAGATGTTCCAAGGCGTTGCGCGAACGACTTCCGGGCCTCGATGTCCTTGCGTCCGGCCACGTCGTGGCCGATGTACCCGTCCAGGAGTTCGACCAGGTCATGGGAAAAAGTCTTGAAACTGCGCTCGATGTGCGGCTTGGCCTCGGGGGTGAACGGCGGGGCGATGCGTTGCGTGATCCCCAGGCCCAGCAGGGCGTCCGTGATGTGCCGGGACACGTAGTCCGAGCCGTTGTCCGTGACCAGTTCCTCCGGCACTCCCCAGGCCAGGATGGCCTTGCGCAGGCAGGCTGCCACGGCCGTGGAGCTGGAACTGCGCGAGATGTGGTAAACCACCCGGCGCGAGTAAACGTCGATGATGGCCACCACGTTGTGCCGCTTCCCGTCGGACAACATCACGTCGCCCTTGGTGGAGTCGATCTCCCACCGCTGATTGAGCCGCACAACGTCCGCCGAGGCCGATCCGAACGCGCACTGGTACGTGGAGCGCCACTTGTCTGGGTTGGAAATTTTAAGAAATGCCGAGCTATTGGCGCGCTTCCAGGTTTCCACAAACCGTTGCAGGGCGCGCAGGCTGGGAGCCTCGGCCTCGCCGAACCGGGAGATCAACCCGCGCCGGATGTGCTTGGATGAGGCGTGGGGATGGTCCGTGAGCATGGCGGTGATGAACTCGGCCACCTCCGGCCGCGCCGCCAGCCCCGAGCCGCGCCGGTGTCCGTAGTTGCCCGCAAGCCGGGCCAGCCCGCCGGTGGTGAGCGCCGTTTCCCAATTGCGGAGCGTCCCCGGGGAGACGCGGGGCACGTCCTCGCGCACGTCCAGGTCCACCGCGATCTGCCCCCGGCTGTACTGCGCCGCGAACACCGCCCGGGCCGTGGACGGGGCCAGTCCCGACGAGGCCAAAAACTGCTGATAGGCCGCCAGGATGGCCGCCTTGGCCGACGCCCGGCCCTTGGCCGTGTCGTTTAAGCACACATACCGGGCCAGCCCGGACTGCCGCGCCGCCGTGGCCGCCCGCGCGGCCAGGTTCTCGTCCAGGGAGAGCCGCAAGGCCTCCATTCGCCCGGCCGTGGCCGCCTCCGACGCGGCCACCCCGGCCAGCGCCACCCGCACGTCCGAGGGCAGGCTGTCCAGGCGGTACAGGCGCTTTTTCCCGCCACGGCCAGGGGATGGAATTTCCTCGTACTGCCAGGATTCCTTTTTCGCCCTGGTCTCCGCAGCCTGCCGCGATATTTGCAGCGCCTGCGCGATGTTTTTTGCCGTGACCTGGTCCATATGTGCCGCTCGTTCCCTTGAAAGTTTCCCGTGCCCCCTGCTAGGAGGGGACTTGGCTATCGGAGTTGCTCAACCCCTGACCGCACAGGAGGCACGGAAATATGCTTTCAGCAGAATTCGTCAGAGATACTTTGTATAATTTCACTATGTATGCTTTTAGCGACTTCAACGCCGATACAAAGAGAACACCTTTTAAGCAAAAAGCGTGGAATTCAGTCTTGGAAATGCTTGAAACAGAATCATTCATAACCGCAGAAGAAGCCACCATGCTTCCAAAGAAAAAAAAGAAAGCGTTACATGACATCATAATTGCATACATTACTTTTCTTTCTCTTCCTGATTGGCCGCCATTTCCGCAGGATTTTCTTGACGGTTCTTCCGAAAGGAAACTAAATACTCCAATTCTTCGGTATATGAGGACGCATTCTGACCAGATTTTAGACTATTACAGACAAGCTCACGGATATTAGGAAGGCAAGGGAACTGTTGTCGTGCGGCCGCCCGGAAAGCATCCTCGTGCATCACGCCGCCTCCTTCCTTTTTCCCAGGTACTCGACCGGACACCCGATCTGCTCCAGGTAGTTGCGCACCACATTCGCCCGTCTCGTCCCGGCCAGACAATGCGACACATAACTTCTGTCCACACCAGCGGCATGGGCCACGTCGATCATCGTGATCCCGCGCAGCACCAGCCACGCCTTGATCTTACGCCCCTGTATGGCCGCCATTGATCCTCTCCAAAAGTTCGCGCTTTTTGCGGCCGCGCCGCCGTTCCTCGACCGCCAAACGCCCATACTCGTAGATCGCCGCACCCTCGGGCGTGAGCCCCAGCCACCCGGCGGGCAGCGCCGCCTGGAGGATGCCCGCGTCGCCCAGGATGAGCCCCAGGGCCGCTAGATAATCCAGCGGGATGCGCCGCTCGGCCGCTTTGGACTCGGCCGTCCAATTGTTGATGTGATGGATGCTGATGGCGTCGCCCGTCAGGCGGGAGAGTTCATTGGCGACGTATTCACGGGTAAGGCCGGAGCGGTCCAGGGCGGCCCGGAAAGCCTCCTGGACGGCGTCCCTGCGGCGCAGGCTCCCGGCCGGAAGCCCGGCCGTGGGAAGGCTGGTCAACGGCAGGGTCAATTGCACCATGCCCGCGTCCAGTTTTCGCACACATTTTGCCATTGCCCGCCCCAGTAAACCGGGTTAAAAACCGGTGAAGTCGTCACACCTGTGACACGCCAAGGGCAGGATTAACGTCTTTGACGTTTACAGTCAACGTGTTTGGCGCTTGCAAATTCAAAATTGATGCTATTTTGATAAAAAACGTACAAAATACCGGAATAGTTGGATTAAAAATGCCTACTGAAAACGTCAAAAAAGTTGCAAATTCGGTTGCAAACACCCCGGATGAAAATGCAACCGATTTTGTCGGCGTTTACGGCCGCCTGAAAGATGCAACCGGTGCCAAGACTGACACGGATCTGGCGCACGCCCTCGGTCTGCGGCAATCCAGTGTTTCAAGTGCGAAGAGCAAAAAAGAGTTACCTCCCGCCTGGATATTTGAAATCGCAAAGCGGTTTAATGTTTCGAGTGATTGGATTCTCTTCGGAAGTGGAGAGATGAATCGTGATAGTGATGTGACAAGTTTACAAAACCTTGGATCAGAAACACGCACATCACATAAAGAACCACTAGATGAACCAGGATTTACGTTAATCCCAAAAGTAAAAGCTAGGCTCAATGCAGGAACAGGAAGCCTGGAAACCAGCGCGGAAACCATTGGCCATTATGCGTTCAAGACACAATTCCTCAAACGGAAAGGAAACTCCACGAGAATGGTCCTAATGGACATCCACGGCGACAGCATGGAACCTGTACTCGAAGATCAAGACACCGTGTTGATCGACGAAAGCCAAAACGAAATACTATCCGGCTGCATGTTCGCTGTCGGCGTCGATAACGAGGTCTTTGTCAAATACGTGGATCGTGAGCCAGGAATGCTGATTCTGCGCAGCCGTAACGAACGTTACAAGCCCATCGAAGTTCCCATGAGCGGCGACTTGGCCGACACCGTCCGCATCATCGGCCGCGTGGTCTGGTCCTGCCGGGAGTACGGCGGCTAACCGTCAAAACTATCCGTCGCAACCGCGCCAAAAATTCAAAACTAAACGTCGTCGGCGTCTTCACGCGCCAGTCCATCGCGCCCCCGGCCCTTCACCCCGAAACCCGCACCATTAGCCGGTTTTCGTCCCGCTATGTCCCGCTTCCTCCCGGCATATCCCGGTTTCCCCGCTAGTCAAATCTATGTGTCACGGCACACCAGGAGTTGTTCGAAAGTGATGCGTGTTCAAACGTGCAGCGCAGTTGTCCCGTGTGGCAGGTCTTCGGGCCGTCCCTGCGTTTGCGGGGAGGGGCGCGGCGTCAAGCCGGAGAACCCCCGGCCAGGCGGCGGCCCAGATCCTGCGCCCTGGCGCAATCCTGGGGGAAGGCCTCCTCGCGGCGTTTGCGCTTGGCCGTCTCATCCCAGACCGTGCACAGGTACTTGGAATAGTCCGGAAACTGGTAGGTGTCTTGGCACAGCAACACCTCGCAGGCGCCGAAGGTCCGGGCCATGGGTTCGCGCAGGCGCTTCACGATCCGGTCGTAGCCGCGTTCGGCAAAGATCGTTTCCGGCACGTTCATGGTGTAGATCAGGGCCGTGGGGATCTTTTTCGGAAAAATCGAGGGATAGCCCGGGGTGTAGGACAGGTAGGGAAAAAGCAGGCGCTCGATGAGGCAGCGCGTCATGCCGGACTCGGCGCCGAAATAGATCGGCGTGCCCAGGATCAGGGCGTCGGCCTGCGCCGCCTCCTCCAGAATCGGGGTCAGCCCGTCCTTGACTGCGCAGCGGCCGTAGCTTTTGCCGCCGATTTTCTTACACTCGAAACAACTGATGCAGCCCGTATAGTCCAGATCATAGAGATGGACGATCCGCGCCTGCGAGCCAGCCTGCCGCGCCCCGTCCAGGGCGTGTCCGAGCAGGGTGGCGGTGTTGCCCTTTTTTCGGGGACTGCCGTTTATGGCCAGGATATGCATGGGGGCTCCTTTCTTTCCTCCCCCATACGACTCCCCGCCGGGCCGCGCAATCAGGCACAAAAAAGGAACTGAGTCCCCAGGGAGGAACCCGGCCTCCGGCGGCGGGGCCGGTTTTCATGTCCTGCAGGATCAGGGGACGCGCCTTGCGGTTCATCTCGCCCCCGCCGGATCAGCCGTCGTCTTCGGCAAGCACCACGATGCGGTCGCCAGGGGCGAAGGTGATGGTGTCCCGGACGCCGGGGTTGAGCCGCACGCCGTAATTGGCCCCGGCATCCGAGGCCGTGGCGATGCTCCTCCAGCCGAGGGCCGATTCACCGCGCCGCAGGGCGGCCTGGATCACGGTGGCGAAGTTCACGGGGCAGCCTTCCCGCACATAGGACGAGGCCGGTTTGAGATACAGTTCCGAGCCCTCGGCCCGAAACAGCTCCCCAAACACCCGGAGCAGCTCGGGATTTTCGCTGACCTGGGCCAGCATCATGCTCAGGAGCCGGTCGCTGACGATGAAGTCGTCGGCCCGGGCCGCCTGGGCCAGGGCATGGTTGCGGTCGTCGAGGATCTGGGTGGTGATGGGAAAGTGGCGTCCCAGCCGATCGGCGATGGCCCGCAGATGCAGCAGGATGGCCAGGGTCCGGGCGTCGGCGCTTTGCAGGGGCAGGCTGGGATCGCTGAAGACCATGACATGGTCGAAATCCTGGGGCGACAGGCTTTGCAGGACATCCGGGTCCGAAACCTCGCCGATCCTGGACTCCACGCGCATGGCCCGCAGGTTTCCCGGGATGGGGGCGTTGGACGCGAACGCCGGGGCCACGATGAGCGCGTCGGAGCCGGGGGCGGCATATTCGTCGGTGCTGGCGAGAAACAAGGGCCCAAGCTGGTTCCAGCCGAGGATGAGCAGGCGCTCCGGCGCGGCCGCGCTGGCTGGAACGTCCGCCAGAACCGAGGCGTCGACGGCAGGGGCGTCGTCACTCAGGGCGATCATGCTGTCATCCTGGGCCAGACAGATCAGGGCGTCCCCAGGACCGAAAACCGTATCCGCAGGCGGGTTGATGAGCACCTCGCCGGCCGCCGTGCGCAGGCCCATGGCCGAGCCGTGCCCCATGCTCAGGGCGATGCGGCCATAGGTCTTGCCAGTCAGGCGTTGATCCGCATGCATGTAGATTTCGTCGCCGGAAAAATCCAAAAGATCGGTGAGAATGGCCGAGAGCCCCGGTTGGCGGCAGGTCTGGGCCATGATCCGGGCCACGATGCCGCCGGCCGGGATGAAGACGGCCCGGCCCGCCCCGGCGATGGTCGCGGCGGAGAGGCTGTTGTCGCTGCGCAGCACGGCGGCGATGCCGGGGCCCCCCTCGACGCCGTCCAGACGGCGCGACAGGGCGAGCACGGTCTTGAGCACCACCGCGTCAGGATCGTCGGGGTCGGCGGTGATGATCAGGATGGACTTGGCCGCGCCGGGATTGACGATGGCCAGGTCATCGACGTCCGTGGGGTCGCCCGTGCGGCAGACGAGGCGTCCCCCCTTGGGCAGCGAGATCTTGTCGCGCAGTTCGTCCTGCATCTCGACCTTGTCTCTCTGGGCCATGATAGCGATGCAAAAGGATCCTTGGCTCTCATTGGCCAGGGAAAGCTCCGAGACCAGGGCGAAGATGTGCGGGGACCAGCCCAAAATGACGCTGTGGCCCGTCTCGGCCACCAATGAGCGGCCTTTGCGCAGTTCCTCCAGCCTGGCCTCCAGCCCCGTGGTCAGCACGCCGATGAGGCTGCTGAAGATGAACACGCCGCCAGCCGTCACCAAAAGCATCAGCACCAGGTAGCTCCAGTCTCCGCTGTCCCCGGCCAGGGTTCCGGCGTCCATGAGGCGCATGAGGTTTCCCCACATGAGCAGCGGCAGCGGTTGGGGCTCCGGGGCGAGATCCAGGAAGACGACAAGGGTGGAGGCGATCAGAATGATGATTGCCGACATGGTGAAAAGGCCAAGGATGAGGGCCCCTGACCCGCGCGACATGAACGAATCGAATTTATACCTGAGTGTATCCGTCATGCGTATCCTGTTCATGTTCGCTCCTTTTCCGGGTGGCTGCCTATGTTTGTCCATCATTGCATTGGGGAATGCGAAAAGAGCCCCACGGCCATTTCACTGCACGACATTGCAAAAATGACGTAGAAGTGGCATAAAACCGAACATTTGTGCATACATGAGTGAGGCAAGACATGAGAACGCGTGATACTTTGCGGCCGACGCGGCGATGGCCCGGGAGGGGTGGTTGCTGGGAGAAGAAAGGGCCACGGTATGCGTGATCATCGTTCCCTTGATATCATGGAATATGCAGGAATGTCATGAAGTTTATCAGGCATATCCGGAAGGTGCGAACCCGTTTTACACGTCTTGAAAACAGAGGGAATGGCACGGAAAAATCGGGCATGGCCCGTGGCCGACGACGAACTGATCGGAAGCGAAAACGGCCCACTCCCACAACCGGGGAGACGGGCCGTTCTCCTTGCCGCCGTGCCGCCTGGGCGGTCAGACGTGGGCGGTGGGGCACAAACCCATGGCCTTGACGCTGGCGGCCGTGCGCGCCAATTCCCCGTCGCGCAGGGTCGTGGCCGCCAGCTCGCGTACCTGGGTCACCTGTTCGACCAGGCGTTCCAGCTCCCGGCTGGCGTTTTGCACCTCGTCGTACACCTCCTGGGAGGTGTCCGTGACGTTTAAGGCGCACATGTTGATCTCGAAGCTTGAGGCGCATTGCTGCTCGGCCCGGTGGGCGATGTCGTCGATCCCCCGGGCGGCGGAGACCATGGCCTCGGCAATGGCCGCAAACGAGTTCTCCACGGACTCGACCAGACCGCAGGAGGAGGAGATGTCCTCATTGGTCGCGGCCATGGCGTCCACGGCCTTTCGGGAACAGGTCTCGATGGCCTGCACGGCCGTGCGGACCTCCCGGGTGGCCGTGATGGTTTTTCCCGCCAGTTTGCGGACCTCGTCGGCGACCACGGCGAAGCCGCGTCCCGCCTCTCCGGCCCGGGCGGCCTCGATGGCCGCGTTGAGCGCCAGCAGGTTGGTCTGGTCGGCGATGTCGGAGATGATGTCGGCCACGTTGCCGATGCTGCCGGCCTCGCCCACCAACTGCGCCAGGATGAGTTGCAGGTTGTCGTAGGAGGCCACCACCTTGTGCGTCACCTCGGCGGTGCGTTTGATGGTCCCGGCCCCGTCGCGGGCCTGGTTTTCGGCCCCTATGGCGGTCTGGGCGGTTTCCGCGGCCATGGTGGCCATCATGCGCACGTTGTCGGTCATCTCCTGCATGGCCTGGGCCACCTGCCCGGCCTGGTCCTTGGAGTCGTGCATGGAGGCGACCAGGGAGACCAGGCTGTGGCTGATGTCCTTGCTCTGGTTCTCCAGGGCGGCGGCGGCGTCCGTGATGCGGGCGTTGATGTCCCGGATGGTCGCGTGCGCCGTCTCAAGGCTCGCAACGTCCCGGCAGGCCCCGGTCATATCCTGGAAGAGGCACAGCCAGCAGCCCTCGGCCGTGTCGATTTCGCGCAGATCCACCCGGTACAGGGATTCTTCGCCCAAAGGACGGGCGACGCGCAAAAGCGATCCGTCATAGTTTCCGGAGCGCAGGTTGTCCCAGGTTCCGGCGCTGGTCCGGGCGCAGAAGGCATCCATCGTGTCCTGTCCCGCCATCCCGCGCCCACCGCCCATAAGGGCGGCCATGGACTCGTTGCGCCACTTCAGTTGGCCTGAACAGACGACCGTCATGCACGGAAGCGGCAGGCGGGCCAGGAGATCCAGGGCTTGGCGCTGCTCCCGGCAGGCTGTGCTCAGACGCCTGTCCAGGCTTTGTATCAGGTTGTCGGTTTCGGCCTCGACGGGGAGTTCTCCTGCGGGCAAAAGCGCCCGGAGCCTCCCCTGAAGGGTGGACATGGCCCGGCGGCTGGCCGCCCAACTGGCCACGATGGCCGCGACGCAGGCCACGGCCAAGGCCGGAACCGCCTTGCTCCATGGCCCGTCGAGAGATCCCGTCACCCCTGCCGCTATGGCCAGGATGACGGCGACGACAGCCGCAGTGAAGGAGAGTCCGTGTGCCATGGCCGATCAAACGACGCCGGCTTTGTTGAGGAAGGGGCTGTATTTTTTGTCCGTGCCTTTGATGTGGTTCACCAGCCAGTTGGAGAGGAAGTTCAGGATGTCCATGGACATGGCACACTTGCCGCTCTTGAGGTCTTTTTCCACGGCGATGACCTTGGCCACGAATTTGTCGTGCTCGGCCTTGTGCGCCGTGTAGTCCGGATAGCCGTGGGTCTTCATGTGCCGCTCCTCCGTGGCGAAATGGCTGGCGGCGTATTTTTTCATCTCGGCGACCATCGGCATGGCAAGCGCGTCGGCCTTGCCCTCCTTCATGGCCGTGTGCAGGCGATTGACCATGTCCACCAGCTTTTTATGCTGGTCGTCGATTTCCCGGATATTTACCGAAAGACGGTCGTTCCATTCGAGAAGCGCCATACTGAACCTCCTTGTGATTCAAGTTTCCAGAAAGTTCAACGAGTTAGGTAAAACGGATAAGTAAGACCCGATTTATCCCATATGCACAACCTTGGCAAGGGTCAAAATATCATTAAAACGTCAATAAACCGAAATATAACGGATTATTTGTGAAAAAAAATGCAAAGCGTCAGGCCCGGAGGCCCTCACACGTCAGGCCAGGGCTGTCTGCGGGGGAGACCCCCCTGGTATGTGGCGGGTTGTATTGATTTGGCGGAAAAAGGGGTTGTCGCGGGGAGGGGGGCGTGACAGAAGACGGGAGCCGTCCCGCCAGCCGGGCGGCCCGGCAGGGACGCCCCCGGCCGGGCGATGCCCGGATCACGGGCAGGATTGACCGCAACGGAGAATGCCCGAACCATGACCCGATGTACCTGGAAGCGGGCCGACCTGCTCGTGCCCATGGTCATGACCCTGACGGCCATCGCCACCATCTACGCCCCCCAGCCGCTCCTGCCGCTTCTGGCCGGGGAGTTTCGCCTGAGTCTGGCCACGGCCGCCCTGGCCGTGACGGCCACGCTTTTGCCCCTGGCCGCCGGGCCGCTCGTGTACGGCTATCTGCTGGAATCGGTCTCGACGCGGCAAACCATGGTGGTTTCCCTGGCGGTCCTGGCCGCCACCCAGGCCGGGCTGGCCTTTTGCGATTCCTTCGGGGTGTTTCTGGCCCTGCGTTTCGTCCAGGGCATGGCCGTTCCGGCGCTTCTGACCGCGCTTATGACCCACGTCGCGGCCTCGGCCACGCCGGATCGGGTCCATGCGGTCATGGCCACCTACATCGCGGTGACCACCCTGGGCGGATTTTCCGGGCGTTTTTTCTCGGGGCTTGCGGCGGCGCAGTGGGGGCGTCGGGCTCCCTTCGCCGTGCTGGCCGCGCTTTTGTGCGGGTGTCTGGCCCTGGCCAGGACGCTTTCGGCCGACGCGCGTACGGAATTCGCCAAGCCTTCGCCGGGGATCGTCCGGCAGGTCTTGGCCCGCCCCGGGTTTCTCAAAACCTACCTCATGGCCGCCTGCCTCTTTTTCGTCTTTACCGGCATGCTCAACATCCTGCCTTTCCGCCTGACGGAAATAGAGGGGCCGGTCTCCTCGGCGCGCATTGGTTTTATGTATCTGGGCTATCTGGTGGGCATCGCCGCTTCCCTGTGGTCGCCCCGGGCGTCGCGGCTTCTGGGCGGGCGCAAGGCCGTGCTCACCGTCGGGTTGGCCGTGGAGGCCGCCTCCGTGCTGGTCTTCGCCGCGCCTGCGGCCTGGGCCATCTTTTTTTCCGTGGTGGTCCTGTGCGGCGGGATGTTTCTGACCCACGCCGCAGCGCCGGGCATCCTCAACGCGGCCGTTCCCCGGCAAAAGGGCGTGGTCAACGGGCTGTACCTGGCGTTTTATTACAGCGGCGGGGTGCTGGGCTCCTATCTGCCAGGGCTGGCCCGCGACAGGCTGGGGTTTTGGGCGGCCGTGGCCCTGCTTTTCGCCGTGGCCCTGTGCGCCCTGGGGCTGGCCGCAAGCCTGGGGCCCGGGATCTTCGACGGCCACCGCCCCGAAAACCCGGCCTGAAGACCTGACCGGGGCGCGCCGCGTCCCGGGAAGCGCCCGCCTGGAATCGTGGGAAACAATCCCCCTGCCCTGCCGCCCCGGCGTTCCGGGCCTCCCCGCACCTGGCGGCCCGACGGCCGGGCCGTCCCCCCTGGCCTCAGATGCGCACCCGGATGACGCTCAAAAGGTCGTTGGCATAGACGCCGTCGCGCTTGTACTCGCGGTATCCGGCGCTGTGGGCGCAGCCCACGGCGTAGAGCCGATCGTCCTCGGCCACCAGATGCGAGGTGAACTGGCCGCAGGTGAGCTGGCAGAAGATCTGGGACACGTCCACCACGTCGCCGGGCGCGATGTCCGGATTGGTGGAGGCGATGACCAAGCCCCCGGGCGTCACGAACATGCCCTCCGATCCGTTCAGAATGTCGCCCTGCCCGTCCCGGGGCAGGCAGTCGCGCAGCATGGACAAAAACTGCGGCTCGGAATCGAACACGATGCCGATGCCGCCGAGCACGGTCCCGGGATCGGCCAGGGAGGTGATGGAGGCGTTGTAGATATAGGTGCGCCGGGGTGCGCCATCAGTGGCGTAGAGATCCGTCGGCTCGAAACCCGAGACGCAGTAGTGCTGGGAATCGACGAGGCGCAGGGTCCGGGAGACGAAATCGGCCTGAAGGACGCGGCCCACGTGATGGTTCTCGTCGGGGTTGGAGCAGGCCAGGATCGTACCGCTTGTGTCGTAGACGAAGAGGTTGGTGTACACGGTGTAGAGGCTGTTGATGTAGGCCAGGATCTCGCGCATGCGGTCGCGCTCGTCGGGCGGAAGGACGGGTTTGTCCAGGAAGTGCCGGAAGTCCGAGGTCAGCGCCCACCAGCGGCAGTCGTTGGCCCGCTCGTAGAGGTTGCGGTCCATGATGTCGATGGCCAGTTGGGCCAGGAAGCGCACGTCATGCAGGCGCGAGGAGGTCACCAGCTTGAGCAGGGCGTCGGTGGAGGTCTGGAAGACGTGCTGCACCTGGTCGCCGATCTTTTTGACCTCGTTTAAGACGTAGGGCAGGGCCTGGGCCTCCACCCGCTCCGAGAGATCGGCCTGGAGGGATTTCTTGGCGGCCATGATCTCGCCGTTTTGCACCACCAGCTCCAGGTCGGACAGCACGTTTTCCGAGGCCTCCTCCACCTGGACCAGACGGCCGGAAAAGATGGCGTTCTGGCGGATGGTGCGTTCGTCCAGGCCGTGGCCGTTTGATCCGTTGCGAAAGGCCGTGGTCACCCGCTTGGCCACATGGCCGTACCAGGGCAGGCCGAAAAAGCCCTGGTAGCCGTTGGTGGCCAGGGTCTTGGCCAGATAGGGCTCCCCGGCGATCTGCTCCAGGTGGAAGTCGTCGTTTCGGGCCATGGCATAGGTCCGCCCGGCCGGGGCCTTGGCCGGGTCGCTGCTGGCGATGGCCTTGCCGGATTCGTCGAGGATCATGATGATGATGTCTTCCGAGGACTGGGCGAGGTTTTCGAAGATGCCCGCCATTTCCCCGGCGAAATCGAAAACCAGGCACAAAACGCCAAGCGGGACGCCCGAGTCGGGATGGCGGATGGCCTGGGAATAGATGAGCGCGTCGCCGCGCCCCGGGGCTAGGTCGGATTCCCGGTAGGTCTCCACATAGGAATCGGCGGCCAGGGTTTCCTTGAAAAGCGGATCGGCGGTGCGGGTGATGCGGTTTTCGTGGTCCAGGTGGGCCCGCACCCGGCCCTGGTCGTCCAGGACGATGATTTCGTCGTAGACCGTGTACTTTTCCCGGTATTCGCGCAGCCGATCCTCGATGATCTGGGCCGCCTCCATGTGGCCCTGCCCGTCGAGGAGGAAGCGCACCAGCTCGTCGTCCGTGGCCAGAAATCCCACGTCGGCGGTGCGCTCGAAGAGGTTGCGCTTAAGGATGTCGATGGCCACCTGGGCCACGGCGGAGATCTCCAGAACCACTTTTTGGGTGCTTTCCAGAACCAGGGTGTCCAAAAGGGTGGTCTGCAGGGAGGCGAAATTGTCCTGGGTGGTGATGATGAAGTCGATGAGCGTCTGGGCGATGCGGCTGCAATTGATCTTGCCGGTCAGGGTGGCCCGGGTCCATTGCCGGTCCAGGCGGGTGAGCACGTTTTGGCATTGGGTCACGGACGCCATGGCCGACAGCAGGGTTTTTTCGTGTTTTTTCACCAGATTTTTGTCCACGGGGAAAGCCTCTCATGATCACGCCGGAACAAGAATATGGGGATCTGCGCACCGATGCCGTCAGGATCTCTGTCTCCCGACACGGCCCGGTCGGTCGGCCTTGGCGCGTCCAACGGCGTACAAAAGGAGCGCGAAGCCGACGAAACGGCCTGGCCGCAGAGGGCCGTTTCCCATCCCTGGGAATGCAAAACGCCTGATGGATGATTCCTAGCCTCCTTGTGTTGTCCTCCGCACGACAGATGCACGACAATTTAGGTGCATGTGCTGCAAAGCGCGTATTTTTACCGTCAAGGGTTGGTGAAATGGTCTTCGGTATGGTCGGCAAGCAATAAAACACCTTGGAATCCCTATGGTTCCGCCATCATCCCGGGAAGGGCGAGAACAATCCGGAAAGGTGTTAACCCAGTGCAAAAATATTCGTGATTAACATAATCGTCAAGATGAAAATGATTATCAAATGTGGGCGGGTGGCCTGGGACCATGCGGCGGCGGCCTGGACAGGGTGGCCCCGGACGGTGGAAACGGCCCGCCGCGCTGGGTGGACAGCCGGCCTGGGCCAGGCTACTTCCGTCACAATCAAAAACCGGGAGAAACGTGATGCGCGTCACTATCCTTGCCTCGAATCTTGCGGTCCTGATGGCCTGGCTGGCGGTCGCAGGAGGCCTGGCCGTCGCCCCGGCCTCCGCCCAGGACGATCCCTGGCCCCTTTTTCTGCCCGCCATCATCGCCGCCGCGCCCCCCGTGGCTGGGAATCCGGATGGAAACTGCGCGGTCCCGGCCGAGGCGGGGCTCGAAGACGTGTCCGCGCCGGATCGGACCATCGGCGACGGCACGCCGCAAAGCTGCACCAGCCAGGCCGTGGTCGAGGCCGTGGCCCAGGGCGGGGTCATGGTCTTCGATTGCGGCCCGGCCCCGGTGACCATCGTCCTGTCCCAGACCGCGAAGATTTTCAACGACACCGGGCCGCGCATCGTCATCGACGGCGGCGGCAAGGTGACCCTAAGCGGCGGCGGGGTGCGGCGCATCCTGTACATGAACACCTGCGACCAAGCCCAGGTCTGGACCACGCCCCACTGCGACGACCAGGACCATCCCCGGCTCACGGTGCAGAACCTGACCTTTGTGGACGGCGACGCCACGGGCGAGGAGGACGGCGGCGGGGCCATCTTCGCCCGGGGCGGACGGCTCAAAATCGTCAACTGCCGGTTTTTCCGAAACGCCTGCGCCGCAACCGGCCCGGACGTGGGCGGCGCGGCCGTGCGGGCCTTCGACCAGTCCCAGGACTTGCCCCTGTACGTGACCGGAAGCACCTTCGGCGGCAGGGCGGGCTACGGCAATACGGGGTCCAACGGCGGGGGGATAAGCAGCATCGGGGTGTCGTGGACGGTGCGAAACAGCCTTTTTACCCACAACCGGGCCGTGGGCTACGGGGCCAACCCGGCCCGGCCGGGCACCCCGGGCGGCGGCAGCGGCGGGGCCATCTATAATGACGGCAACACCTTCACCCTTGACCTGTGCGGCACGCGCATCGAGGACAATGCCGCCCGGGAGGGCGGCGGGGCGATTTTTTTCGTCAGCAACGATCTGACCGGAACCCTGCGCATCGAAGACTCGGTCCTGCGCAAAAATCCAAGCGAAGGCTTCGAGACGGCGGGCTATCCGGGCATCTTCTATCTGGGGAGCGGCCCGCCCGTGGTGGTCAATTCCGTCATCGAATAGCCCGCGCCGGGGGGGCGAAGAGCAATCCTTCCCCTTCGGCCCGGGCGTGGCCTAAACCGCCACCACGTTGACCAGCTTGCCGGGGATCACCACCACCTTGCGGATGGTCTTGCCGTCCAGGTGCCTGGCCACGTTCGGCTCGGCCAGGGCCAGCCTCTCCACCTCAGCCTTGGGGGTGTCGCGGCCCACGCTGATCTTGCCGCGTAGCTTGCCGTTGACCTGGATCACCACCTCCACCTCGTCGGTCAGAAGGGCCGTGTCGTCATGCACCGGCCAGGGCCGTCCGGACAGGCTGTCCCCATGCCCCATGGCCTGCCACAGCTCCTCGCAGATGTGCGGGGCCATGGGCGAGAGCACCGTCAGGATCGTGGCCATGGCCGAGGACACCACCCTGGCCCCCTTGGACTCGGCGCGCAGGTCCGCCACGTTGGCGAACAGGAAGTTCACGGCCTCCATGGCGGCGGCGATGGCCGTGTTGAACTGGAAACGCTCCCGGATGTCGCTGCCGGCCTTGTGGGCCAGGAGATGCTCGCGGCGGCGCAACTCCTTGAAAACCGGGGGCAGGGCGGCCAGCTCGGCCTCGGAGAAGGCCGCGCACGGCGAAGCGGCGCTCAACATCCCGGCCAGCTCCTCGGTGGCCAATCGCCACAGGCGCGACAGAAACCGGGCCGCGCCGTCGATACCCGTGTCGCTCCAGTCCAGATCCTTTTCCGGGGGCGCGGCGAACAGCGCGAAAAGGCGCACCGTGTCCGCCCCGTACTTTTTGATCATCACGTCCGGGTCCACCACGTTGCCCTTGGACTTGCTCATTTTCGAGCCGTCCTTGATGACCATGCCCTGGGTCAGAAGGTGCGAGAAGGGCTCGTCAAAGGCCACATAGCCTGCGTCGCGCAGGGCCTTGACGAAAAACCGGGAGTAGAGAAGGTGCAGGATGGCGTGCTCAATGCCGCCGATGTACTGGTCCACGGGCAGCCAGTAGCCCACCTCGGCCGGATCGAACGGGGCGTCGGCCTTGCGGGCCGAGGCGTAGCGGGCGAAATACCAGGACGACTCGAAAAAGGTGTCGAAGGTGTCGGTCTCGCGCCGGGCGGCCTGGCCGCACACCGGGCACACGGTGTTCACGAATTCCGGGGTCTCGGGCAGGGGCGAGCGGCCGTCGGGCCGGGTCTTGACCTCGCGCGGCAATAAAACCGGCAGGTCGGCCTCGGGGACCGGAACCACGCCGCAGGCCGGGCAGTAGATGACCGGGATGGGCGCGCCCCAGTACCGCTGCCGGGACACGTTCCAGTCGCGCAGGCGGTAGTGGACGCTGCGGCGGCCCATGCCTTTTTCTTCCAGAAAATCCGCGATGCGGGCCTTGGCCGTTTCGTTGTCAAGCCCCGTGAACTCGCCCGAGTCCACCAGCACGCCCGGGTCGGTGTAGGCCTCGGACATGGAGGCGGCGTCCAGGGGCTCGCCCGGCGGGGTGATGACCACCTGCATGGGCAGGCCGTATTTTTTGGCGAATTCGAAATCGCGCTGGTCGTGGGCCGGAACGGCCATGACCGCGCCGGTGCCGTAGCCCATGAGCACGAAGTTGGCCACATGGATGGGCATTTTTGCGCCGGTGAAGGGGTTTATGCAGAAGGCCCCGGTGAATACGCCCTCTTTTTCCAGGTCGTCGGCCGTGCGCACGATGCGGTCCATGTTGCGCACCTTGTCCACGAAGGCCAGCACCTTCTCTTTTTCCGGAGACCCCTCGATCAGCTCCGCCACCAGGGGATGCTCGGCGGCCAGGCTCATGAACGTGGCCCCATATACCGTGTCCTGCCGGGTGGTGAAGACCGTCACGGCCTTGTGCCCCGAGGCCGTGGGCGTCTCCAGGGGGAAGTCGATCTGGGCCCCCACGCTCTTGCCGATCCAGTTGCGCTGCATAGTCAAAACGCGCTCGGGCCAGCCGCCCTCAAGCAGCTTCAGGTCGTCTAAAAGCTCGTCGGCATAGGCCGTGATGCGCAAAAACCACTGCTCCAGATCCTTTTGCACCACGGGGTTGTCGCACCGCCAGCAGCAGCCCTCGATGACCTGCTCGTTGGCCAGCACCGTGTGGCAGGTCTGGCACCAGTTTTGCGGGGATTTCTTGCGATAGGCCAGGCCGCGCTTCAGAAAGTCCAGGAAGAACTTCTGCTCGTGGGTGTAATAGCCGGGATGGCAGGTGGCCAGCTCGCGCCGCCAGTCGTAGGAATAGCCCAGGCGCTTAAGCTGCACGCGCATGGTGTCGATGTTCTCGAAGGTCCAGGCGGCGGGATGCACGCCGTGCTTGATGGCCGCGTTCTCGGCGGGCATGCCGAAGGCGTCCCAGCCCATGGGATGCAGGACGTTAAAGCCCTCCATGCGCTTGAAGCGGGCCACCACGTCGCCGATGGAATAGTTGCGCACATGCCCCATGTGGATGCGCCCGGACGGATAGGGGAACATCTCCAGGACGTAGTATTTGGGCCGGGAGGGGTCGGCCTCCACATGGAAGGTTCCGGTTTTTTCCCAGATTTCCTGCCATTTGCGTTCGACTTCTTGGGGCGCGTACTTGCTCATGGGCGTGTGGCTCCTTGGGGCGCGTCGCCGGGTGTGGCGGCCGGTTCGGACGGGCCGGGATCGGCGGCGACTTTGGTGAAAACGATGTCTGCGGCGTTTGGTTCCAGGGGGATGTCCAGCCTGGTGATGGCGCCGGAGTGGTCCATATGAAATGTGGCGGTAAGGCCGGACGTGGAGTCCCCGGCGGGTTCGGCATCGCCGTTTTTGGTCGGGGCGTCGGCCGCGTCGGCTTGGGCGGTGCGGAACATGTCGTAGGTGACGTGGACCAGGGGCAGGGTCTCGCCGCCGCACAGGGCCGCAAGCCCGGCGTCCCGGAGTTCGATGCGCACCTCGCCAAAGGCCGGATGGCGGTAGACGCCGACATAGGCCGAAAGCCCATGCGTGGGCGGCGCGGGATGCTCCGGGACGGCCAGCGTCGCCGCCGCCTTGGCCGTGCGGACCTTTGCGGCCTGGGCGCGGTCGGCCTTGGCCCGTTCGGCCCAGGGGAAGGGGGACAGGCCGAGCAGCCGGTCGTAAATCTGAAAGGCCACGATCTCCGGCAGGGGGGCGCCCATGCGGTTGGTCAGGACCACCACGCCGATGCCGTCGTCGGGCATGAAGGAGGCCAGGGCCTTGAACCCGTCGATCTCGCCGTCGTGCAGCACCAAAAGATGGCCCCGGTAGGCGCTTACGCCCCAGCCCAGGCCGTAGCCGCCGAAGGGAATCTCCGGGTTGGGCTGGCCCCGGGGAGTGATGATCTGGGGGGTGTGCATCTCGGTCATGGCCGTCTTGGTGATCAGGGCCTCGTCGCCGACCCGGCCGTCCTGGAGATGAAAGGCCAGCCAGCGGGCCATGTCCGTGGCCGAGGCGAACATGGACCCGGCCGGGCCGAAGGGGGTGATGTCCGCGAAGGGAATCTCCGCGAATCTGCCCCGCCGCAGGACGTAGGGTCTGGCGAAATCCGGCGAGGCCTGCGCCGTCTGGGGCGAAAAGGAGGTGGCGGCCATTCCCAGGGGGGCCAGCAGCCGCCCGGCCACGAGCGTCTCCCAGGATTGGCCGGAGACGACCTCCGCCAGCCGTCCGGCGGCCACGTACATGAGGTTGCTGTATTCGAATCCGGCCCGCAGTTCCTTGTTGGGCGGCAGATGGCGCAACAGGGCCACGGCCTCCTCGCGGCTCACCTCCGGCCGCAGGGCCAGGAGGGCGTCGTAGCGGGGCAGCCCCGTGCGGTGCAGGAGCATGTCCCGGGTGGTGACGTGGGCCGTGGCGTAGTCGTCGTACATGCGAAAGCCGGGCAGGATGTCCCGCACCGGGGTGTCCAGGCTCATAGTCCCCTGGTCCGTGAGTAGGGCCAGGGCGGCGGCGGTGAAGGCCTTGGTGCAGGAGCCGATGGCGAACACGGTGTCCGGGGTGACAGGCAGCTTTTTGTCCGTGTCGCGCAGGCCGAAGCCCTTGGCGTAGACGGTCACGCCGTCCTTGACCACGGCCACGGCCGCGCCGGGAACCTGCCAGTCCCCGAGGGCCTGGTCGACGAAGGCGTCCAGGCCGTCCAGAACGGCCGCCGTGTCGGTCGGCGCGCCCTGTTCCGCGCCCCGGGCGGCAGGCACGGCGGCCAGGGCCAGGACCGAGGCCAGAAGGAGCGTCAGGAGGGCAAGCGGCGTGGGCATGATCGTCTCCGGCGTCCGGGAGGGGTCACAGGCCCTTGCGGATGGTGAATTCGCCATTGTCCACGGCCCTGGCCACGGCGTCCAGGATGCCGTTGATGAAGGTCGGGGAATTGTCGTCGCCGTAGGTCTTGGCCAGCTCCACGGCCTCGTTGATGGCCACCCGCAGCGGGATGTCCTGGCGGTGCAGGATCTCGTGCATGGCCAGCCTCAGGATGGTCAGCTCCACCTTGGCGATGCGGGCGATTTTCCAGTTCTTGGAGAAGCGGATCACCACCTCGTCGAGTTCCCGTTGGCAGGACCAGGCCCCGAGCACCAGTTCCCAGGCGAAATCGCGGTTTTCCGGTTTGGCCGGGACTTCGTCGTCCCGGGGGCAGGCCGCAAAACGCCGGGCCAGGGATTTTTCATCGGCCGGGGGTTCGAAATGCAGGCCGTAGAGGATCTCGAAGGCCCGTTTGCGGGCCTTGCGGCGGCCGCCTTTGGACCCTTCGGGAGCGGACGGGTCCGTCGTGGGGGAGTCAACCATGTGTTGCAAACTCGGAGCGGGCGAACCGGATGGCCGGTCCCCGCGGATTTGAAATCGGGTTTGGAAAAAAGGGCCCGGGACGGGGGGCGCGTCGGGCGAGCCGCTACAGCTGTTGCAGCACGCGCACCATTTCCAGGGCGGCGGCCGCCGCCTCCACGCCCTTGTTGCCGCCCTTGCTGCCGGCGCGTTCCACGGCCTGCTCCAGGGTGTCCACGGTCAGCACGCCAAAGCCCACGGGCACGCCGGATTCCAGCGAGACCATGGCCAGCCCCTTGGCGCATTCCCCGGCCACGAAATCGAAATGCGGGGTGGCCCCGCGAATGACCGCGCCCACGCAGACTACGGCGTCGTATTCGGCGCTGGCCGCAAGTTTTTTGGCCGCCAGGGGGATTTCGAAGGCCCCGGGCACCCGGACGAGGAGCATGTCTTCGCGTCTGGCCCCGTGGCGGGTCAGGTAGTCCACGGCCCCGCCCACCAGCTTTTCGGTGATGAAGTCGTTGAAGCGTCCGGCCACGATGGCGAATTTGAGTCCCTCGGCCTGAAGCTTGCCTTCCACGGTGCGGATGTGTTGCATGGCGTGCGGTTCCTTGTGTGTATGTGGGGGATGCGGCGGCTTATTTCCGGCCGCCGGTTTCGTCCAGGTGCAGGATGTGTCCCATCCTTTCCTTCTTGGTGCGCAGGTAGCAGGCGTTTTCCTCCACGGGATCGACCTCGATGGGCACCCGCTCCACCACCTCCAGGCCGTAGCCCTCAAGCCCCACGATCTTTTTGGGGTTGTTGGTCATCAGCCGCATCTTGGAGACGCCCAGGGCCACCAGGATCTGGGCCCCGACGCCGTAGTCGCGCAGATCGGCCTTGAACCCGAGCTTGACGTTGGCGTCCACCGTGTCCATCCCCTGGTCCTGCAGGCAGTAGGCCCGGATCTTGTTGGCCAGCCCGATGCCCCGGCCCTCCTGGCGCATATAGAGGAGGACGCCCTTGCCCTCGGCCTCGATCATGCGCAGGGCCCGTTGCAGTTGGTTGCCGCAGTCGCAACGCATGGAGCCGAACACGTCGCCGGTCAGGCATTCGCTGTGCACCCGCACCAGGGTGGGTTCGTCCGGGGTGATGTCCCCCTTGACCAGGGCCAGATGGGCCCGGGAATCCGTGTCCGCGCAAAAGGCCACGGTGCGGAAATGGCCGTAGCAGGTGGGCAGGTCGGCCTCGGCGACCTTGCTCACGGAGAGGTGGCCGAACTTCATGCGGTAGCGGATGAGGTCGGCCACGCTGGCGATTTTGAGGCCGTGGGTTTTGGCGAATTCGATCAGGTCCGGCATGCGGGCCATGTTGCCGTCGTCGCGCATGATCTCGCAGATCACGGCGGCGGCCTTGAGCCCCGCCAGCTTGGCCAGGTCCACGCCGCCCTCGGTCTGCCCGGCCCGCACCAGCACGCCGCCTTCCTTGGCCCGAAGCGGGAAGATGTGGCCCGGGACCACGATGTCGTCGGGCCCCACGCCTTCGGATACGGCGGTAAGAACGGTGGTGGCCCGGTCGAAGGCCGAAATGCCGGTGGTCACGCCGCGTTTGGCCTCGATGGATACGGTGAACCCGGTGCCGAACGGCGACTTGTTCTGGTCGGTCATCATGGGCAGGCCCAGGCGGTCGATGAGTTCGCCGGACATGGGCAGGCAGATCAGGCCCCGGCCGTGTGTGGCCATGAAATTGATGATCTCCGGGGTCACCTTCTCGGCGGCGATGGTCAGGTCGCCCTCGTTCTCCCGGTCCTCGTCGTCGACCAGGATGACCATGCGACCCTGGCGGATCTCCGCAATGGCTTCTTCGGTGCTGCAAAGTGGCATATGCTTCCCTCTGCGGGGCGGTCCCGGACGGGTCCGGGAACCCCTGGCGGCCGTTCTGGCGTGAATCTTAAAAAACGCCCTGGCATTTTTTAAGAAAAAATAAATATTCCAATATGTACGTCTCGAAACCCCGAAGTTCGGGCCTCAAGGACGCACGTCCTCATCCGCCCGGCATGGACCGGATCGGAAGGGGCAATACTGTAAAGGAGGCCCGGGGGCAAGGCAAGGGCCGCCCGGGGCGTTTCCCGGGGCCGGTCAGAATCCGTTGCCGCGCAAAAAGGCCTCGGTCAGGCCGCCTGCGGCCGCACCGGTCGGCGCGGCCTTCGTCCCGGCCCCGGGTAGGAAGGGGCCGAGCATGCGCCGCACGTATTTGCCGATGAGGTCCGTTTCCATGTTCACGGCCGTACCCGGCTTCCAGCCGGAAATGGTGGTGGCCTTCTGCGTCTCGGGGATGATGTTCACGGTCAGAAAGTCCGGGCCGCATTCATTGACCGTCAGGCTTATGCCGTCCAGGGCCACGGAGCCCTTGGCGACCACCATCTCCCCGTGCTCGGCCGGAAATTTCAGCCGGTAGATGCGTGACTGTCCGGCCGCGACGATGGACTCCACCTCGGCCAGGCAGTCCACATGCCCCGACACCAGATGCCCGCCCAGACGGTCGCCCAGGCACAGGGCCCGTTCCAGGTTGACCGTGCTTCCCGTTTTGAGCAGGCCCAGGCTGCTTCGGGCCAGGGTCTCGGCCGAGGCGTAGGCGGAAAATTCGTTTTTCCCCGCCGTCTCCACGGTCAGGCAGGCCCCGTTGACGGCGATGGACTCGCCAAGGACGATGTCCGGCAGGGAAAAAAGGGCCGTGATGGACAGGCGCGTTTCGCGGCCCATGCGGGACATGGCGGCCACCCGCCCACATCCCATGACCAGTCCGGTGAACATGCGGTGATCCTTCAAAAAAAAATGATTTGGCGGCCTTTAGGCGGGGGCTCAGGCCGAAAGCACCCCTTCCAGGACCAAAAGCCAGCGTTTCATGGGCAGCCCCGGCCCGAACCCGGTCAGGGCCCCCTTTCTACCCACCACCCGGTGGCAGGGCAGGACCAGGGGAAAGGGGTTCGTGGCCATGGCCCGTCCGGCGGCCCGGGCCGCCGTGGGACGGCCGGTCATGGCCGCAAGCTCCGAATAAGTGATCACGGTCCCGTGGGCAACCCGGTACAGGGCGTCCAATGCCTCCTGGTGAAACGGGGTGAGCCGGGAAAAATCCAGGGGGAGATCCGGCCAGCGCACGTCCTCACCGGCCACGTAGCGGGAAAGCGCTTCCTGCATGGCCCGGCCGGTCTCCGTGACCACATGGGGCACGGCTGGAATGCGTGCGGCGGCCTGCGGCGCGGCCGCTTCCACCGGCCCGGTTTCGGGGGAGGATCCGTCGGCCCAGCGCAGGGTGATTTCGCGGATCTTTTCTGCGTCCCAATGGATGTCGAGGGCCAGGGGTGCGGCGACGACGGTTTCGATCATGGCGGTTCTCCGGGGTGAATGGACTTTTTCTCCCCTATCCGGATTTCGGCGGAAAGGCCACTGTCCGGAAGCGGGGCTGGCGGGCCGGGCTCGGAGGAGACCATCTGTTGTGCGCCTGCTGGCGGGCCGGGCTCGGAGGAGACCATCTGTGTGTGCCTGCTGGCGGGCCGGGCTCGGGGCCTGCGACACGGCGCACCCGGCAGGCCATGCGTCGCTTCGCTCGGGCCTGCCGGGCCGCGCCGTGCGCAAACCCCTCGCCCGTCATGGAAGGCATGGCCTGTCGCGGTGAACCGCAAGAGGTTGGCCGCTTCCCGTTCGGGGATTCCAAGGGGCGAAGCCCTTTGGCCGCCGGAGGCCTCCCCACAACCCACCCCCCACAACCCACCCCCTCACCATTGCGGCATGGCGTCCGGGGCGTCGCGATCCCTGCCCTGCCAGGAATCGGCATCGGCCAGGCATGTACGGATGTCGCGGATGAGGCCGGATTTGTCGGCCGCCCAGGCCGGGGCCAGCAGCTCGTCCGGGGCGGCGTCGGCGTTTATGCGCTCGACGGTCATGTCCGAACGCAGGCGGGCGATGGCTGCGGCAGCCAGGGCCACGTAGTCCTGGCGGTCCATGGGCCGGTAGCCGCCCGAGCGCCACAGGGCCTCCAGGCGGCTGTGGCGGACCACAAGGGTGTTGTGGAGTTTGATGGAATCGACGGGGAGGGTGGCGGCGAAATCCACGGTAGCCAGGAAGTCGTCCGGGGATTCGCCAGGAAGTCCGGCCATGACGTGGGCGCACACCAGGAGGCCGCGCGAGGCGGCGGCGTGGGCGGCCCGGGCGAAGCAGGCTGCGTCGTGGCCCCGGCCGATGCGGTCAAGGGTGGCGTCGTTCGCCGATTGCAGGCCGATCTCCAGGCGGCGTTCGGCGTGGGGGAAGGCGGCAAGGAGGTCGAGCTTTTCGTCGTCAAGGCTGTCGGGGCGGGTGCCCAGGCACAGGCCGTCGATGCCGGGCAGGGCGGCCATGGCCTCCAGGGCGGCGGCGAGTTTTTGGGCCGGGCCGTGGGTATTGGAAAAGGACTGGAGATAGGCCCACAAAAGGGGCGGGTCGGGGCGGCCGGAAAATCTGGCTGTCAGGCGGTCCCATTGCGCCCGCAGGCCGAATCCTTTAAGGAGGAGGCCGGTGCCCGACCCTGACGGATTGCAGAACACGCATCCCCCGTGCGACAGGGTTCCGTCCCGGTTGGGACAGGTGAACCCCGCATCCAGGGGGATTTTGTGCGCCCGCCTTCCCAGGCGGCGCAGGCACGAGGCCGCAAGGGTCTGATATCTCATGACCGGGTCCGCCCGCGTGTTGACAACGCCCGCAGAATGAACGAACAACGGGCGTTTCACGATTTCCACCGCCGCGAAATGTGGGGGAAGAGAGGATATATGTCCAGAATTTTGGATCGGCTGCTCGGCCTTTTTTCGAACGACCTGGCCATCGACCTGGGGACGGCCAACACCTGCGTGTTCGTCAAGGGCAAGGGCATCGTTTTGTCCGAACCGTCGGTGGTGGCGGTCAAAAAGGACCACCGGGGCGTGAACAAGGTCTTGGCCGTGGGCATTGAGGCCAAGAAGATGCTTGGCCGCACCCCCGGCAACATCGTGGCCATCCGTCCCATGAAGGACGGCGTGATCGCCGACTTCGAGGTCACCGAGGCCATGCTGCGGCATTTCATCACCAAGGTCCACAACTCCCGGCGGCTGGTGCGTCCGCGCATCATCATCTGCGTGCCCACGGGCATCACCCAGGTGGAGAAGCGCGCCGTCAAGGAGTCGGCCCAGTCCGCAGGCGCACGCGAGGTCTACCTCATCGAGGAGCCCATGGCCGCAGCCATCGGGGCCAACCTGCCCATCACCGAACCCACCTCCAACATGGTGGTGGACATCGGCGGCGGCACCACCGAGGTGGCTGTGATCTCGCTGTCCGGCGTGGTCTATTCCAAGTCGGCCCGGGTTGGCGGCGACAAGATGGATGAAGCCATCATGCAGTACGTCAAGCGCAAGTACAACATGCTCATCGGCGAATCCACGGCGGAACAGATCAAGATCACGATCGGCTCGGCCCACCACTCCACCAGCACCGGGGAGATGGAGGTCAAGGGCCGGGATCTGGTCACGGGCATTCCGCAAAATATCGTGATCACGGCCGAAGAGGTGCAAAAGTCCATCTCCGAGCAGGTGGAGAGCATTGTCCAGGCCGTGCGCATCGCCCTGGAGCAGACGCCTCCGGAACTGGCGGCGGACATTGTGGACAGGGGCATCGTGCTCACCGGCGGCGGCGCGCTCCTTCGCGGGCTGGACCAGCTCCTTCGCGAGGAAACGTCGCTGCCCATCACCGTTGTGGATGACCCCTTGTCCACGGTCGTTCTCGGCTCCGGGAAGGCCCTAGACAATCTCGACGTGCTCAAGGAGGTCACGATAGATTAAGCCCACGCCGCAGCGGATCATTTTCGGCCTGCTTGTCGTCCTTTTTCTCTATCTTGGCCTTTTCACCTGGAACATCCGCACCGGATACGTGGATGCCCTGGCGAGCTATACGGGCCTGGAATTCGCCAAGTGGGTCTTGGCGCCGGGGAAATGGGCCGCCTCGCGGGTCTCTTCTTTCTGGGACCGCTACGTCTATTTCGTGGGGGTTCGAGAAGAGAACGACAGCCTGCGCGCCTCGCTCGCCGAGGCCACGCAGGAGCTCGTCCTTTTGCGGGAGAAGGCGGCCGAGGCCGAGCGCCTGGCCCGCATCCTGACCATCCGCCCCCCCGCAGGCTGGTCCCGGCAGGGGGCCAGGGTCATCTCCCACCGCCTGGGACCCAACGCCTCCCTGGAAACCGTGCTCCTGGACAAAGGGGCCTTGGACGGCCTGGAGGTCAACACCCCGGTTACCGGCCCGGACGGCGTCATCGGCCGCATCCTGCGCCTAAGCCCCACGGCGGCCACGGTGCTTCTGGTCACCGACCCCAACAGCCGCATCCCCGTCACCTCCCAGAAAAACCGCACCCAGGGCATCATCAAAGGCGAGGGGGCCAACCGCGAGATGGTTGTGCAATACGTGGCCCTGGGCGCGCCGCTGGAGGAGGGGGAGCTTCTGGTGACCTCCGGCCTGGAGGAGATCTTCCCCAAGGGGCTGCCCGTGGCCCGGGTGACCGAGGTGGGCCGCAAGGGGCCGTCGCTTTTCCAGACGGTCTATGCCGAGCCGCTGTTCGACGCCAGACGCCTGGAGGAAGTGGCCCTTTTGGCCAAGAGCGCGCAAGAGGACCGCGTCCAGGCGGAGCCAGGGCACGGGGGCGTGTCCGGGCAAAATGAGCCGACGCCGGACCCCATCTCCCACAGTCCTTCGACCAAGGTGGTGCCGCCGGACCCCTCGGGCCGGGCCCCGGGTCTGGAGCCGCCGCGTCCGGCCTCTGCGCCTGGGACCGCACGGAAAAAGCCGCCCCGGAGCAGCCCGTGAACGCCTTCGCCATCGCCTTCTGGTCTTTGTTCACCCTGGCGGGCGTCTGGCTGCAAGGCATCATTCCCGGGGTGGACTTCCTGGCCCCAGGGCTTATCCTGTGCCTGCAGGAGGAAAAATGGACGGTCTCGGCCTGGCTCGGGCTGGCCTGGCTTTTCATCCAGGAGGGCACGGGCAGCCTGGCCTTCGGCACGGGGCTTTTGTGGTATGGGGCGCTGGTCGGGCTGTATTATTTCGGCCATTGGCTGTTCGAGGCCAAGAATTTCTTGTTCATGTTCATCCTGGGCATCTGCCTTGGGCTCTTGCACCTCATCCTGTCCCACGTCATGGCCGTGCTCCAGGACTGGACCCTGCCGGCCGACAGGATTTTGGTGGAGGGACTCCTCCAGGCCTTGATTTTTCCCGTGGAATGGGGCCTTGTCTACCTGATTTACAACCATCTGCCGGAAAATCCCCATGCGGTTTGAGTCCGAAACCCAGCACGCCCCGCGCTCCGGCCTGATCCTTTTGCAGGTCATGGTCTTCGGGCTGTTTTGCCTGTTCACCCTGCGGTTTTGGTACCTCCAGGTGCACAAGGGGGAGCAGTTCGCCCAAAAAGCCCTGGACAACCAGATGCGCCAGGTGCTCATCGATTCGGCCCGGGGCCGGGTGTGGGACAGCACGGGCCGCCCCGTGGCCGTGAGCGAACCCTCTTTCGCCCTGGGGCTGGTGCGCGAGGACTGCGAGGACGTGGAGGCCACCCTGGCCAAGGTGGCCCAATGGACCGGGGCCGACCCCGCCGCCCTCATGGAGACCTTCAAGCGCGGCAAAAAGCGGGTCAAACCCTTCGAGCCCCTGATCTTGGTCACCGATCTGTCCTACGAAGCCCTGGCCCACATTGAGGCCAACGACATCTTCTGGCCGGGTCTTGAGATCGTGGTCCGGCAGAAGCGCCACTATCCCGAAGGGTCGCTGATGGCCCACATCCTGGGATATGTGGCCGAGGCCAACGAAGAGGAGTTGGAAAAAAACCAGGCCTTGTCCCTGGGCGACTCCGTGGGCAAGCAGGGCCTGGAACTGACCATGGAGAACTGGCTGCGCGGGGCCAAGGGCAAAAAGCAGGTCGAGGTGGACGCCCTGGGCCGCCAGCACAACGAACAGGTGATCGTGGAGCCGGCGGCGGGCAACAACATCGCCCTGTCCATCGACCTGGATCTGCAACGCCTGGCCGCCGGACTCTTGGACGGTCAGGCCGGGGCCATCGTGGTGCTCGAGCCGGATTCGGGAAAACTGCTGGCCCTGGTCAGCCAGCCCGCCTACGACAACAACCTGTTCGTTCTGGGCGTGCCCCAGGACAAATGGTCCGAGCTGCGCGACAACCCCATGCATCCCATCCAGAACCGCACCACCCAGGGCCTGTATCCGCCGGGATCGGTGTTCAAGCTCCTGGTGGCCGCGGCCGGGTTGTCCGAGGGGTTCATCACGTATAAAGACGGCGTGGTCTGCTCGGGCTCCTACCAGCTTGGCAACCGCAAGTTTCACTGCTGGAAAAAGGGCGGCCACGGCTATGTGGATCTGCGCCAAGCCCTGGTGCAGTCCTGTGACGTCTATTTCTACAAGCTCGGGGAACGCATGGGCATGGACCGCATCAACGCCTACGCCAAGGCCAGCGGCTTCGGCGTGCCCACCGGGGTGGATCTGCCCCATGAAAAGGCCGGACTCATCCCGTCGCGGGAGTGGAAGAAAAAACGTTTCGGCGAGGCCTGGACCCGGGGCGAGACCTTAAACGCCTCTATCGGCCAGGGGTACGTGCTGGTGTCGCCGCTGCAGGTGGCCCGGTACGTCGGGGCGCTGTTAAACGGCGGCAAGCTCCTCAAGCCCTCCCTGCTGCGCGACGAGCCTCCCGAGATCCAGGGGGTGCTGCCCCTGGCCGACGAACATCGGAGATTTTTGGTCGAAACCATGGTGGATACGGTCCAGGGCGGCACGGCCAGACGGCTTTTGCGTCCCGACGCCCGGGTGGGGGGCAAGACCGGGACGGCCCAGGTGGTCAAACTCATCAATGCCGACCAGCGCCGCAAGGCCGCCGACATGCCCTATAAATACCGGGACCATGCCTGGCTGGCCTCCTTCGGCGAAAAGGACGGCAAGCGCTACGTGGTGATCGTGCTCGTGGAGCACGGCGGCCACGGCGGCGAGGTGGCCGCCCCCATGGCCAAGGCCGTCTACGACTATCTTTTCGGCCCGCCCCCGGGAAAAACCGCCGTTCAGGCGGACCCCGTCATCCATCAACTGGAGGCCGGGGACTAAGCCCGGCGTCAGCGCGTACCCCCATGTCCCCCATCGACCGCAGACTCATCGTCAGCGTCAACTGGCCCCTCCTGATCCTGGCCCTGGCGATCTTCGCCGTGGGCGTCCTCAACCTCTATTCGGCCAGCGGCTTCCGCATGGGCGAGGAGGTGTCGCTGCAATCGTTTTTCAACAAGCAGATCATCTGGGGCGGCTGCGGCCTGTTCGCCATGCTGCTGGTGGTCCTGGTGGACTACAAGCACCTGGGCAACGTGGCTTGGCCGCTTTTTTTCGTGACCATCCTGCTTCTGATCCTGGTGCTTTTGACTGGCAGGACCGTGTCCGGGGCCAGACGGTGGATCGAGATCGGCAGTTTTAATTTCCAGCCAAGCGAACTGGCCAAGTTCGCGGTGCTCATCCTTGGCGCCAAGCTCTTGGCCAAAAGGTCCGAGAAGCTCGGCTGGATCGAGTTGTTCGCCGTGGTGGGGCTGGGGCTTGTTCCGGCCCTTTTGGTGGTCGTGGAGCCGGATCTGGGTACGGGCCTGAACATCTTGTTGCTTTTATGCGGGCTCATTTTGTACCGGGGCATCTCGGGGCCGGTGTTCAAGTCCTTGCTGGTGGCCGTGCCGGTGCTTCTGCCTTGCGGCTGGTTCGTGCTCAAACCCTACCAGAAGCAGCGCATTCTGACGCTTCTCGATCCGGAAAAGGATCCCCTGGGGACGGGCTACCATATCATCCAGTCGCGTATCGCCATCGGGTCGGGGCAGATGTGGGGCAAGGGTTTTTTGGAAGGCACCCAGAGTCAGCTGCGATATTTACCTGAAAAACATACAGATTTTGCATTGGCGGTGTTTGCCGAGGAGTGGGGTTTTGTGGGCTGCATCGCCCTTTTGGTCCTGTTTTGTTTTTTTCTTTTACAGATTTACTCCACGGCCAGAACCTCTAAGGATCGCTTCGGCAGTTTTTTGGCCGCCGGGGTCTTTTTCTATTTTTTCTGGCAAATCCTCATCAACATGGGTATGGTTTTGGGAATCATGCCGGTGGTGGGAATCCCCCTGCCGTTTATCAGCTACGGGGGCAGCGCCACCATCGTCAATTTTTGTCTGGTGGGAATCGTCGTCAATGTCTCCATGCGCCGGTTCGTGTTCAAGAAATCGTGAGCGTTGCGCCGGTACGGGGATGTGGCGGCAGAAGGGTGTTTAATGGGTAAAAACGAGATCAACGCCTTTCTCGGGGCCGGGACGTCCTACCAGGGTCGCCTGACATTCCATGGCATTGTGCGCATTGATGGCGAGTTCGACGGGGATATCGTCTCCGACGGCACGCTTATGGTGGGCAAATCCGCCAAGGTGTCGGGACGCATCCAGGTGGCCCGGCTTTTTTGCGGCGGCTTGGTGGAGGCCGAGGTGGCGGCGGCAGGCAAGGTGGTGCTGCACGAAGGCGGTATCTTTCGCGGCGTTTTGCGGACGCCGACGCTGGTGGTCGAGGACGGGGCCAAAATCGAGGGCCAGGTGGTCATGGGCGACTTTTCCGAGCCGCACGCGGCCATTTCATCCGCCGCCGCCGAACAGCCCGGATGACCGGGGTTTTCGGCCCGTGGCGCACGCCTGGCAGGCCCGTCAGGAGTCGCTATTTGGGAAAAAAGGCTTTACAGGCCGGGTGAAATCGGCTACAGGCGCTCTCTGACTTTGCAAAAAATTTCACAACCTCCCGGAGGGCGTCGATGATTGATCTTGACTACACCTTTCTCGTCCAGCTCATCAATTTTGTCCTCATCCTGATCCTCTTCAACGTGCTTCTGGTGGCGCCCATCCGGAAAATCATGAAACAGCGCGCTGATTTCATGGGTGCCCAGATGGAAAGCATCGAAAAATTCGCCTCGTCGTCGGACAAAAAGCTGGCCGACTACGAAAAGGCCCTGGATGACGCCCGTAAGGCCGCCACGCAGGATCGCCTGGCCCTGAAGCAGCAGGGGCTCGACCAGGAAAAAGATATTCTGGCCAAAGTCGGGGCGGATGTTGCCGAGTCGCTCGGCAAGGCCCGCACCGAGATCGCCTCGCAGACCAAGGTCGCCAAGAGCGCCCTGGAAGCTGGCGTGGACGCCATGGCGACAAAGGCCGTTGGCAGGATTTTAGGCGGCGTGGCGTAGGGACCGGTTCGGTCGCCGGGTATTTCCTAAGAGAAAGGGAGGGGTGCATTGAAAGGTTTCATCAAAGTGACCGCCGTGGGGGCGCTGTTGGTTCTGGCCATGGCCGCTGTCGCGTGGGCGTCGGCCGAAGGTGGCGAGGCGCACGGGCTCAACTGGAAGGATTTCGGGTTCCGCGTCATCAACTTCGTTTTGGTGGTTGGGGTCATCTGGAAACTGGCCGGGAAAAAGATGGGCGATTTTTTCCGTGGCCGTCGCGTGCAGATTGAAAACCAGCTCTCCGATCTTGAAACCCGTAAAGTCGAAGCCGAGAAACGCCTAAAGACCATTGAGGCCTCGATCGCCAATCTTGAGGCTGAAAAACGGCAGATCGTGGACGAGTACCGCAAGCAGGGCGAGGCGTTGCGCGACTCCATCGTTGCAGCCGCCGAAGAGAAGGCCGTCGCGATTAAGGCCCAGGCCGCCGTGACCGCCGAACAGGAAACCAAACTGGCCGTGGAGCGTCTGCGCGCCGAGATGGCCGACATGGTTGTGGATGCCGCCCGGGGGATGCTCGCCGGGAAGCTTTCGGAGAAGGATCAGGACAAGCTGGTGGATGAATATTTAACAAAGGTGGTGTTCAATTGACCGGGAACATTATCGCTCGCAGATATGCCAAAGCCCTCTTTTCCCTCGGGCTTGGGCAGGGCGGCGATGCCGTCTCCGCCTACGGCAAGGATCTGGAAGAGTTGGCTGCGGTCCTGGAGAAAGCGCCTGAGCTTATGCGGGTCTTCGCCAATCCCATCTTCGTCGCCTCTGAAAAGAAGGCGGTGCTGGACGGGGTGCTGGCCAAGCTCGCCGTAAGCCCCATGGTCAGGAATTTTCTGGGACTCCTGGCTGAGAAGGAGCGTCTGGCCTTCCTGCCCGAGATCGCGGTCTATTTTCGGACCCTCCTGGACGAAGCCCAGGGAGTGGTGCGCGGCCGGTTGGTCACCGCCCTGAACCTCGCCGAAGCTCGCCGGGATCAAATCAAATCCAAACTGGAGGCCCAGACCGGCAAGAAGCTGGTCTTGGACTTCGCTGTCGATCCGGAAATCCTTGGCGGCGTCATGCTCAAAGTCGGCGACAAGGTTCTGGACGCGAGCCTTCGCGCCCAACTGCAGATATTGAAAGAACAAATCAAGAGGGGTGATTAGGGCCATGCAAATCAAAGCGGAAGAGATCAGCCAGATTATCGAGAAGCAGATCCAGAATTACGAGTCTCGCGTGGAGATGAGCGAGACCGGGACCGTGCTGTCCGTCGGCGACCAGATTGCCCGCGTCTACGGCGTGCAGAACGCCATGGCCATGGAGCTTCTGGAGTTCCCCGGCGGCGTCATGGGTCTGGTGCTCAACCTGGAAGAGGACAACGTGGGTGTGGCCCTTCTGGGTGAAGACACGCACATCAAGGAAGGCGACCAGGTCAAGCGCACCGGGAAAATCTTCTCCGTGCCCGTCGGACAGGCCGTTGCCGGCCGGGTCATTGACCCCCTGGGCAACCCTATCGACGGACTGGGACCCATCGAAAGCAACGAAACCCGTAACGTCGAAATCAAGGCCCCGGGCATCATCGCCAGAAAGTCCGTGCATGAGCCCATGTACACCGGACTCAAGGCCATCGACGCCATGACCCCCATCGGCCGGGGACAGCGCGAGCTGATCATCGGCGACCGTCAGACCGGCAAGACCGCCGTGTGCCTGGATGCCATCCTGGCCCAGAAGGGACAGGGCGTGTACTGCTTCTACGTGGCCGTGGGTCAGAAGAAATCCACCGTCGCCCTGGTGGCTGAGACCCTGCGTCGCTACGGGGCCATGGAATACACCACCATCATTTCGGCCACTGCCTCCGAGCCCGCCTCGCTGCAGTTCATCGCGCCCTACTCCGGCTGCACCATGGCCGAGTATCACCGCGACGACGGCCGTCATGCCCTGATCATCTACGACGATCTGTCCAAGCAGGCCGTCTCGTATCGCCAGATGTCCCTGCTTCTGCGCCGCCCCCCAGGTCGTGAGGCCTTCCCCGGCGACGTTTTCTATCTCCACTCGCGCCTTCTGGAGCGCGCCTCCAAGCTCAACGACAAGCTGGGCGCCGGATCGCTGACCGCCCTGCCGATCATTGAAACCCAGGCCGGCGACGTGTCCGCGTACATCCCGACCAACGTCATCTCCATCACCGACGGTCAGGTGTACCTGGAGCCCAACCTGTTCAACGCCGGTATCCGTCCGGCCATCAACGTCGGTCTGTCGGTCTCCCGCGTCGGCGGCGCGGCCCAGGTCAAGGCCATGAAACAGGTCGCGGGCACCCTGCGCCTGGATCTGGCCCAGTACCGCGAACTGGCGGCCTTCGCCCAGTTCGGTTCGGACCTGGACAAGGCCACGCAGCTTAAGCTCAACCGTGGCGCACGCATGGTCGAGTTGCTCAAGCAGCCTCAGTACCGCCCCATGGCCGTCGAGGAGCAGGTGATTTCCCTGTTCGCCGGAACCCGGGGGTTCATGGACGATGTGCCCGTCGATGCCGTTCGCAAATTCGAGGAGGGTCTCCTGGAATTCATGCGCAACGCCAAAAGCGACGTGGTGGCGGCCATCAAGGAGAAGAAGGCGCTTGACGAGGCGCTCATCGCCAGTCTCGGCGCGGCCATCGAGGAGTTCAAGAAGGGCTTCAAGGCCTAGTGCCGGAAGGGGGAAGCCATGCCTGCGCTGAAAGACGTCAAGGTTAAGATAAACGCGGTCAAAAAGACCAAGCAGATCACCAAGGCCATGAACATGGTGGCCTCGGCGAAACTGCGCAACGCCCAGGCGCGCATCGAGCGCTTCCGGCCTTACGCCGACAAGTTCTACGAGATGCTCGGCGATCTGGCCAAAGGCGCGGATCCTTCGGTGCATCCGCTTTTGGAGCCGCACGCGGAGATAAAGACGGTCCTTCTGGTCGTCATCACCTCTGATCGCGGCCTGTGCGGGGCGTTCAACAACACCATCACCACCATGGCCCAGAAGCTGGCCCGCAAAAAGGCCGCCGAGGGCAAGACCGTCAAGGTCGTGTGCGTGGGACGCAAGTGCCGCGACGCCTTCCGCCGGTCTGAGTTCGAAACGGTCCAGGCCTACGTCAACGAGATGAACTCGTTCGACTTCACCCTGGCCACCCGGATCGGCTCCGAGGTCATCGGCGGATACGTCGGCGGGAAGTACGACGAAGTGGTCATGTGCTTTGGCAAGTTCATCAGCCTGGCCCGCCAGGAACCGACCCAGCTCACGGTGCTTCCCCTGTCCCCCGAGGAACAGGCTGACGCGCCGAAGGAGACCGGGGGCGGTTTGGAGTACATCTACGAACCGTCGGTGGAAGGGCTCCTTGCGGAGCTGTTGCCCCGGTTCATCAACGTCCAGCTCTATCGTGGACTGCTTGACACCTCCGCCAGCGAGCATGCCGCACGCATGCGGTCCATGGATAACGCCACCAGAAACTGCGACGACTTGGTGAGCTCGCTCACCCTGGTCTACAACAAGGCCCGGCAGGCGGCCATCACCAAGGAACTGATGGATATCGTCGGCGGTTCCGAAGCACTCAAAGGATAGGAAGGGGGCTAGTGTAAATGAGCGCGAATATCGGAAAAATCGTGCAGGTCATCGGCGCCGTCATCGACGTCGAGTTCCCCGAGGGCAAACTGCCGAGTATCTTAAACGCCCTCGACATCAAAAACACCAACAACGTCTACGCTCCCGACCTGGTGGTCGAGGTGGCGCAGCACCTGGGCGACAACGTGGTCCGGTGCATCGCCATGGACTCCACTGACGGTCTGGTGCGCGGCATGGAAGCCACGGACTCGGGCGCGCCCATCCGGGTGCCCGTGGGCAAAGCGGCCCTGGGACGCATTCTGAATGTCGTGGGACGCCCCGTGGACGAAATGGGGCCCGTCAATACCGACGTGACCATGCCGATCCACCGTTCGGCCCCGGCCTTCGTGGACCAGAGCACCAGCATCGAGCTTCTGGAAACCGGCATCAAGGTCATCGACCTCCTGATCCCCTTTCCCAAGGGCGGCAAAATGGGCCTGTTCGGCGGCGCCGGCGTGGGCAAGACCGTCGTTCTGATGGAGCTCATCAACAACATCGCCAAGCACCACGGCGGCCTGTCGGTCTTCGCGGGCGTGGGCGAGCGGACCCGTGAAGGCAACGATCTGTACCACGAGTTCAAGGACGCCGACATCCTGAGCAAGGCCTCACTTGTTTACGGCCAGATGAATGAGCCTCCAGGAGCCCGTGCCCGCGTGGCGCTGTCGGCCCTGACCTGCGCGGAATATTTCCGCGATGTGGAAGGACAGGACGTGCTGCTTTTCATCGACAACATCTTCCGGTTCACCCAGGCCGGTTCCGAAGTCTCGGCGCTGCTTGGCCGCATGCCTTCGGCGGTCGGCTACCAGCCGACCCTGGGCACCGACCTTGGCGCCCTGCAGGAACGTATCACCTCGACCAAAAAGGGTTCGATCACCTCGGTGCAGGCCGTGTACGTGCCCGCTGATGACTTGACCGACCCCGCGCCGGCCACCACGTTCTCGCACTTGGACGGCACCCTGGTCCTTTCGCGTCAGATCGCCGAGCTTGGCATCTACCCCGCGGTGGATCCGCTTGACTCCACCTCGCGCATCCTGGACCCTCTGGTCCTGGGCGGCGACCACTACGTCACGGCCCGCGAAGTCCAGCAGATCCTGCAGAAGTATAAGGATCTCCAGGACATCATCGCCATCCTGGGCATGGACGAACTCTCGGACGAAGACAAGCTCACCGTGTCCCGGGCCCGGAAGATTCAGCGCTTCCTGTCCCAGCCCTTCTTCGTCGCCTCGCAGTTCACCGGCAAGGAAGGCCGCTATGTGAAGCTTGAAGACACCATCAAGGGCTTCAAGGAAATCATCGAAGGCAAGCACGACGACATTCCCGAGGGCGTTTTTTACATGGTCGGCGACATTAACGAGGTCATTGAAAACGCCAAGAAAGGATAACTTCCATGGCACAGTTGCTCCTGGAAATCGTCACTCCGGACAAGCTTGTCCTGAGCCATAGCGTGGATTACGTGGGCGCGCCGGGCCTTCTGGGCGAGTTCGGCATCCTGCCCAACCACATCCCGTTTCTGTCGGCTCTGGGCATCGGCAGCCTGATGTACAAGATGAGCGGGAAAAACCACTTCGTCTTTGTCTCGGGCGGATTTGCCGAAGTCTCCGGCAACAAGGTCACGGTTTTGGCCGAAGTTGCCGAAAAGCCGGAGGACATCGACGTGGAGCGCGCCAGAAAGGCCCAGGAACGGGCCAAGGCGCGCCTGGACAAGGCCCAGGAAAACATCGACTTCGCCAGGGCCCAGGCCGCATTGCAGCGTTCCATCCTGCGCATGAAGGTGCGCGACGCAGCATAGCCGGGCCTTTGGGGAGCGCCCGCCCCGGCGGGAAAAGTGAGAGCACGCAATAACGGCGGGCCGCTTCGGCGGCCCGCTTTTTCATTCCCGGGAGCGCTTGTGGTCGTTATTTCCGCCGGCATCGTCTGGTTTCTCTTTTTGCTGATGGCCGTGATTTTGGGGCTGGTGCGAGACCGTGTCCTTGCGCCACGCCTGGGAGACGCCAGGGTACGACGCCTGATGACGGTGGTCCTGTGTCTTTTGATCTTTCTTTCCACCGGGATTATGGTGCAATATTGGAACGAAGCCACGGTATGGACAGCTTTTGCCGTAGGTGTAAGCTGGACAGCAGCCACCTTTGTTTTTGAATGCGCCATGGGACGGGTGGCCATGAAGTTGTCCTGGGACGAAATCCTGGCCGACTACAATGTGTGTCAAGGCAGATTGTGGCCGCTTGTACTGGTGTCAACCTTGACAGCGCCCGTCGTGTGTTGGTCCACAGTCATGTAATTTTTGATGAAAGGCAGGTTGTGAGCCCTTTCGTGCCTCTACAAATGATGGTAACCGATTTCAGATGGACACATGTTCGGGACACCCCGGCTGTTCGAAACAGCGGGAGGCGATCCCCCGGATGAAGGAGGCTCCATGGCCAGGAAATTGTTGCTGGAAGTGGTGACCCCGGAGCGGCTGGTTCTGAAACAAAGCGTGGACTATGTGGGCGCGCCGGGCCTTTTGGGAGAGTTCGGCCTTCTCCCCGGACACGTGCCGTTTTTGTCCGCCCTGGGCATCGGGAACATGATGTACAAGCAGGATGGACGGCCTCATTACCTGTTTGTGGCCGGTGGATTTGTCGAGGTTTCGGGGGATACGGTGACGGTCCTGGCGGAGGTTGCCGAACTGCCCGAGGAGATCGATCTGGAACGGGCCAAAAAGGCACGGCAGCGGGCCTTGGACCGTCTGGAGGCGGAACGGCGGGAGCGGATCGACTATGCCCGGGCCAAGGCGGCCTTGCAGCGGTCGATCATGCGCATGAAATGCCGGGAAGAGGCCACGCTGGCAGGTTCCGGCAGCAGATAATCATCATGTTGGACGTGGAGGGCGCACGATGACGATGTTTGCAGGGGTAGGCGGACTGGTTTTGGCTGCGGGCAAGGGAACCCGGATGCATTCCGAGACGCCCAAGGTGCTGCAGACCATCCTGGGCGATCCCATGTTGTCCTATGTCCTTCGGGCCTGCGCCCCGGTGTGCGAAGACAGGCTCCATGTGGTGGTCGGACACGGGGCGGATACGGTGCGCCAGGCCTTCCCGGAATGGGAAGGCCGCTTTGTGGTCCAGGACCGGCAGCTTGGAACCGGACACGCCCTGGCCACGGCCCTGCCGGTCCTCGTGGCCGCAGGATATGGGCATGTCCTGGTGGTCAACGGCGACATGCCGCTTCTGACGACGGATATTCTGGCCGGATTCGTGGCCAAGGCGTTGGAGATGGATTCCGATGTGGCCTTTGCGACCATCGAGCTTGACCAGCCAGGGGCCTATGGCCGGGTGGTTCGCACCTCGGACGGGGTGCGGATCGTGGAGGCCAAGGACCATGACCCGTCGCGTCACGGGCCTGCCACGGGGGAGATCAATGCGGGCCTGTATCTCCTGCGTCTGTCCGTGATCCAAAGACTCGTGCCGCTTTTGCGCAATGAAAATCAAAGCGGCGAATTTTACATCACCGATCTGGTGGAGATGGCCGCCCAGTCCGGCGGCGTGGTGGCGGCCATCAAGCGGGGACGGGACGCTGCCCTGCTGGGAGTCAATTCCCCCCGGGAACTGTCTCAGGCCGAAGAGGCCTTGCGGGCGGGCCGTGTGGACGACCTGTTCGATCAGGGGGTCTTGGTGCGCAATCCCGGACAGGTCCGGGTGGGGCCGCGGGTGACCGTCGCCCCGGGGGCGGAGATGACCGGTCCCTGTGAACTGTACGGCGGCACGGCCGTCGGGGCGGGGACGAAGGTGGGGTCCCACGTCTGGATACGCGACTGCACGCTGGCCCCGGGATGTGAAATACTGCCTTTTTCCCACCTGGACGGGGCCACGGTGGGCCCGCTGTGCAAGGTCGGCCCCTTTGCCCGCCTGCGGGCTGGGGCTGTCCTTTGCGAAGAGGCCAGGGTGGGAAATTTTGTGGAAGTCAAAAAGTCCGTCCTGGGCCGGGGCGTCAAGGCCGGACATCTGACCTATCTGGGCGATGCCGAGGTGGGGGCCGGAACCAACGTGGGGGCTGGAACCATCACCTGCAATTATGACGGCAAAAACAAACATGCCACGGTCATCGGCGAAAACGCGTTCATCGGCAGCAACACCTCCCTGGTGGCGCCCGTGACGATAGGTGCGGATGCGTTGATTGGCGCTGGTTCCGTCATCACCCACGACGTGCCGGATGGCACGCTTGCCGTAGCCCGGGGGCGTCAGAGCAATATCATGCGAAAACGGCCAGCGTCTTGATTTTCGCCGTGGAAGAGGCTAGGAATCATCTTTATGGATATATTCGAAGCCCTGGAAGATCGCGTGGAGCGCCTTTTAGCCAAGGTCAAGGCCTTGGAGGCCGAGAACAGTTCCCTTCGAGCCGAACTTGACGTGGAGCGGCAGGGACGTGATGCGATCACCACCAGGATCGATTCGCTCTTGAAACGGATTCAGGAGGAAATCGCTTAAACCCCGCCCAGCGCCCTGCCGTCGGAAGCATGTGTGGGTGGCGGTCTGAGGGGTCGTTTGGCGGGAAAACTGTGAGATGCCCAGCTACAACCTGGAGATCTTGGGCCTTACGCTCTCGTTCAAGACCGACGCGGAACCGGATCGCGTCGAGGCCGCCAGAATATTGGTGGAGGAACGATGCAAACTGCTCGGATCGGGCGGGAAAGCGCTCGGCAAGGAGAAGCTTTTGGCGTTCGTGGCCCTTGGATTGGCCGACGACGTGCTTATGTCTAATCAAAGGCTCGATGACGCGAGGGCGCGTATGGTCGGGCTTTTGAAGAAAATAGAAGAGTGACCGCCGGGCAGGCGGGATTTTGGCGATGATGTTCGTTTCCCTGGAGTGTGCGTGATCGACGATTCATTTTTGAGCCGATACTCAAAAATAGGATGCCGCGTGTTACGGTCGGTGTGCGAACCCGGGTCTCACCGGGGGGCCTGAAGGTCGTACCTTGGCGTCCACCTTGGCAACAAGGTTCAAAAAAATTGCCGACACGGCGCTCCGGGGAAAACGTTTCGGATCCCCGGGTAGAGCCCGACAGCCACGCCACGCGGCCTGGCCGGATTCCGAGACACCCAGATAGTCGCCGGATTTGCCTGACGCGGCAGGGCTCTCCCCTGCACGAACGCCCACGACTCTCCCCACCAGCGCCGAACCGACGGATCCGTCTCCGGTTTATGCGGAACTTTTCCGCTTTGAAGGAGCCGTCATGGATTTTTTTACCGTTTTCATCATCCTCGCGTCCCTGTGCGCCGGAGGCGCTGGCGGATATTACCTCTACCAGTTCATCTCCCAGAAGACCCTCAAGGAATCCCGCTCCCTGGCCGAGCGCATCCTGGAAGAGGCCAAAAAAGAGGCCCAGGCCCATAAAAAGGAATTTTTGGTCCAGGCCCAGGACGACCTGTTCCGCCAGAAAAAGGAACTGGAGGCCGAGTACAAGGACCGGGCCCAGACCCTTGAAGCCAAAGAGGCCCAGCTCTCCCGCAAGCAGGAGAAGCTCGAAGAGAAGCAGGAACAGATCGTGGAGCGGGAAAGCGAGATGTTGGGCGCGGAAAAACGCCTGGCCGGCCTGGAACGCACCCTCACCGAGAAGCAGGAGATCCTGGACCGCGCCTCCGAGGAACATCTGCAACGCCTCCAGGAGGTCTCCGGACTCACCGTGGAGGAGGCCAAGAAGCTGGTCATGGCCGAGACCGAAAGCCGCACCCGGCACGAGGCGGCCAAGATGATCCGCCAGATCGAGATGGAGGCCCGGGAGACGGCGGATAAAAGCGGCAAGAAGATTCTGGCCCTGGCCATCCAGCGGTATGCCGGCGATTTCGTGGCCGAGCAGACCGTCACCGCCGTGACCCTGCCCTCGGAAGAGATGAAGGGGCGCATCATCGGCCGTGAGGGACGCAACATCCGGGCCCTGGAAGCGGCCACGGGCGTGGACCTGATCATCGACGACACCCCGGAAACCGTCATCCTCTCCGCCTTTTCCCCCATCCGCCGCCAGGTGGCCAAGATGGCCCTGGAGCGCCTGATCACCGACGGCCGCATCCATCCGGCCCGCATCGAGGACATCGTCAAGAAGGTCGAACAGGAATTCGAGGTCAAGCTGCGCGAGATCGGCGAACAGGCCACCTTCGACATCGGCGTCCACGGCATCAACCCCGAACTGGTGCGCCTTCTGGGGCACCTGCAATACCGCACCAGCTATTCCCAGAACGTCCTGCAGCACTCCCTTGAGGTGTCCACCCTGTGCGGCATCATGGCCTCGGAACTGGGCCTGGATGTGAAAAAGGCCAAGCGGGCGGGACTGCTGCACGACATCGGCAAGGCCGTGGACCACGAGATCGAAGGCCCCCACGCGGTCATCGGGGCGGATCTGGCCAAAAAATTCGGCGAGGGCGGGGACATCATCCACGCCATCCAGGCCCACCACGAGGACGTACCGCCCAAATCCATCCTGGCCATCCTGGTCCAGGCCGCGGACAGCCTCTCCGGGGCCCGGCCCGGGGCCCGCAAGGAGCTTCTGGAGAGCTACGTCAAGCGTCTGGAGGAGCTGGAAAATCTGGCCACGGAATTCGAGGGCGTGACCAAGGCCTACGCCATCCAGGCCGGGCGCGAGATTCGCGTGGTCGTCGATTCCGACGCCATTGACGACGACAAGACGTTTCTTTTGTGCAAGGACATCGCCAAGCAGATCGAGGACAACCTCACCTATCCGGGACAGATCCGGGTCACGGTCATCCGCGAACGCCGGGCCGTGGGCTACGCAAAATAGGATTGGCGCACCCTGGCCGCGCCCGTGGCGCGGTCGGCCCGTATTCGGACGGCCCGTCCCCCCGGGGGGCGGCCGTCCGCAACGCTTCCGGGAGGAAACGTCTCCATGCGCATCCTGTTTTTGGGCGACATCGTCGGCCGTCCCGGGCGCGACGCGGTGGTGGCCGGTCTTTTCCGGCTGCGCCGGGAACTTGAGGTGGACGTGGTCCTGGCCAACGGCGAAAACGCCTCGGGGGGCCTGGGCATCACCGTCAAGGCCGCTTCCCAGCTTTTGGCCTGCGGCGTGGATGTCATCACCTCGGGCAACCATGTCTTCAAACATCGCGAGATCCAGGTCTATTTCGAGAGCACGGACCGGCTGCTGCGCCCGGCGAACTATCCCCCCGGCACGCCCGGGGCGGGCCTTGGCGTCTACGGCCTGGACGGCAAGCCGCCGTTTGCGGTCCTAAACCTCCTCGGGCGGACCTACATGAACAGCCTGGACTGCCCCTTCCGAGCCGCCGACGAACTCATCGGCAAAATTCCCGGCGACGTGCCCGTGCGCCTGCTGGATTTCCACGCCGAGGCCACCTCCGAGAAAAAGGCCATGGCCTATTATCTCGACGGCCGCATAAGCGCCCTGTGCGGCACCCATACCCACGTCCAGACCAGCGATGCCCAGATCCTGCCCCATGGCATGGCCTACATCACCGACCTGGGCATGAGCGGCCCCATCCGCTCGGCCATCGGCATGGATCCCCAGGCCGTCATCCGCCGCTACCTCACCGGGATGCCCCAGCGGTTCGTCCTGTCCAAAGGGCCGGTGGAGTTGCAGGGCGCGGTGATCGATATTGACGCCCAGACCGGGAAGGCCGTACAAATACAGGGATGGCGGCACGCCTGCCAGGAATGAGACGGTTGTCCGCCATTTCGCGGCACACCTTCGCCCAGGGAGCCAAAATGAAACTTTGCGCCAGTCGGCTGATGCTTTGCGCGGCGGCATGTGCGGCCGTGATGCTGTCAAGTGTCCCGGGGTATGCCATAGGGCCGGATCGCCAGTCGGTCTATTTGACCGTGGCGGGCCCCCTGGAAGTCGTGCGCCAGGGAGCGGACCATGTTGTCACGTTGCGGGGGAAACCGATCCACCAGAGCAAGGGCGAACCCCTGACGGCCCAATCCTACATGAGCGTCGGGGAGCTCGACGACGGCTTCGACGCCGTACTCCTGCGCCGGGGGCTTGGAAACGTGGACTGCCCCGTGGTCTACGACCTGATCACCGTGGGCGCGGACGGCAAAAGCGCCTTGGTGCAAAGCTTCAACAGTTGTTCGCGGCTGGCCGATATCCGGGCCGTGGGCGACAAGCTGTATTTCGTTTTGGAAAACAAGGCCGGGAAGACTGATGTGCTGGAATACAGCGACGATGATCGCAAGCGGTCGGCGCCGGTCAAACTGAAAAAATCCGCCCTGCCCAAGGCCGAAACCCCCAACTGATTGGACCTGAACATGACCCGCGCCGTCCTGCCTCTTGTGTTGTGCCTCGCCCTTGCGGCCGCTTCCTGTGGCTCCGACCCCGTCATCCATGACTGGCAGCGGCCCCACGACACCTATCAGGTGGGAGCCTTCACCAAGTCCGAAAACGCCGAGGAACTCAAGGCCGAGCTTGAGAAAAACGGCTTCGCCTCCCGCGTCGAGACCGAGATACGCGGCGGCGTCTTTTATCTCAACGTGCTTGTGGACGTGTACAGCCCCGTTCCCGGCGTCGAGGCCAAGCTGGAACGCATAAGCAAGGCCAAGCCCATCCTGCGCTCCAAGGCCCGGGTGGACGCCCCGGCCCAGAATTCCGGCAGTTGACCACGGCCGCCCTGGCGGCCGATTTCCGCTTACACCCCCACCGGACGGCGAAAGGCCGCCCGCAATCCCCCATGGATCAGCTCATGTCCCGCAACATCTTTGACGAACTGTCCTGGCGCGGCCTGGTCAACCAGGTGTCCGACGCCGAAACCCTTCGCGAACATCTGGATTCCCCCGGCCGGGTCATCTACTGCGGCTTCGACCCCACAGCCGACAGCCTGCACATCGGCAATCTCGTGCCCCTTCTCGGGCTGGCGCGTTTCGCCCTGGCCGGACACCGTCCCCTGTTTCTGCTCGGCGGGGCCACGGGGCTGATCGGCGATCCCAGCGGCAAGGACAAGGAACGCACCCTCAATGCCGCCGAAAAGGTCCAGGCCTCGGCGGAAAAGATCAAGACCCAGGCCATGGGCTTTTTTGAGCGCATGGGCGTGGCGGACAACATCGAACCCGTCAACAACCTGGACTGGACCAAAAATCTCTCCATCATCGATTTCCTGCGCGACGTGGGCAAACACTTCACGGTCAACTACATGCTGGCCAAGGAGTCCGTGAAGGGTCGCATCAACCGGGAAGAGACCGGCATCTCCTACACCGAATTCAGTTACATGATCCTGCAGGCCTATGACTTCCGGCATCTCTCCGAGACGCGCGGCTGCACCCTGCAGATCGGCGGCGGCGACCAGTTCGGCAACATCACCGCCGGGCTCGAATTCATCCGCCGTTCCCGGCCCGCCCCGGCCTTCGCCCTGACCTTCCCGCTGATCACCACGGCCTCCGGGGCCAAGTTCGGCAAGAGCGAGAAGGGGGCCATCTTCCTCGATAAGAACCTGACCTCGCCCTACGCCTTCTACCAGTACTGGTTCAACACCGATGACCGCGACGTCATCAACTATCTCAAGTACTTCACCCTGCTCGACCACGAGAGCATCGAAAGCCTGGCCATCGAACTGGCGGACAACCCCCACCTGCGCCAGGCCCAGAAACGGCTGGCCCTGGAGGTCACCACCATGATCCACGGCGCAGCCGAGACCCAAAAAGTCCTGGACGCCAGCCAGGCCCTCTTCGGCGCAGGCGACCTCGCCGCCGCCGATCCCGACACCCTGTGCGCCGCCCTGGAGGCCGCGCCGAGCATGGCCTATCCGTCCCTTTCGGCCATCCCGCCCCTGCCCAAACTCCTGGCCGATCTGGGACTGTGTCCGTCCAATTCCCAGGCCCGCAAAGACATCAAGGCCGGGGCCATCTCCATCAACGGACAACGCGTCGCCGCCGAAGACCACGCCTACGGCACCGACGACCTCCTGGCGGGACGCATCCTGCTGGTGCGCAAGGGCAAGAAAAATTACGGCGTCGTCACCCTGGGCGACGACGCATAAACGGGCGTCGGGGCTGCAGCCCCGAACCCCGCCCGGGGGGAATCATTCCCCCCGGACCCCCCGGTTTCCGGGCGTCGATCCCCGGCGCGCCGCGCCGGGGATCGACGCCCGGGAAGCCGGGATGTCCCGGGAAAGTGATCGCTCCCGCGCGCGGACGCGAAGCGCGATGAAGTTTTTTGAAGAGGGGGTCCGGGGGGGAAACTTTTTTTCAAAAAAGTTTCCCCCCCGGCCGCCGGAGGCGCTCCATGAAACGACTCGCCGTGTTGGCCGGGCGGTATGCCCGGCTGGTCAAGATCGAGCATTCGGTGTTCGCCTTGCCGTTCGCCTATGTGGGGCTGTTTTTGGCCGCCGGGGGCTGGCCGGGATTGGGCAAGTTTTTCTTGCTGACGGTGGCCATGGTGGCGGTGCGTTCCTATTCCATGGCCATGAACCGGTTGGCGGACCTGCGGTTTGATCGGGAGAATCCGAGGACCAAGCGGCGGGAGCTGGTCACGGGCGAGGTGGGCGTGCCCGGGGCGGCGCTGTTCACGGCCGGGTGCGCGGCTCTGTTTGTTGCGGCCTGCGCCGGGCTCAATACGCTGTGTCTGGCCCTGTCGCCGGTGGTGCTGGTCTGGGCCGGGTTCTACAGCCTGACCAAGCGCTTCACCTGGATGTGCCATTTCATTTTGGGTTCGGTTCTGGGGCTGTCGCCTGTGGCCGGCTGGCTGGCCTATGAGCCCGCGTTTTCCGTGCGCGCCGTGCTCTTCGGCCTGGGCGTGACCTTCTGGACGGCGGGATTCGATATTTTGTATGCCTGCCAGGATGTGGAATTCGACCGGCAGCACGGGCTGAAATCCGTCCCGGCCCGGTTCGGCGTGGGCGCGGCCCTGGCCTTTTCCTCCCTGGCCCATGTCAACGCCGTGATTTTCTATGCCCTGGCCGGGTGGGCGGCGGGGCTGTCCTGGTTTTATTTCCTTTTTTTCGCGGCCAGCGCCGGGCTGCTTCTGGTCGAACACCTGATCCTGTCGGAAAACGACATGTCCCGGGTGAACATGGCCTTTTTCACCATCAACGGGGTGGTGGCCGCCGGGCTCGGCCTGGGGGTGCTTCTGGACATCTTCGTCTGATGAACCGGGAGGCGGCCGCCGTTTGGCGCCGTGGCCGTCTGGACAGCCTGTGGTGGGGACTTTATAGAGAAGGCAGGCCGCGCCATCGACGACGGCCACACAGCACGGGAGGTGCGTTATGGATCAAAACGCCTGCACGGGCTGCAAGATGAGCCCTTTCACGCTGACCGCCGTGGGACTGACGCTGTTGTTCGTGATTTTCATGTTCGTCACCGGGGTCATGGTCCGCTGGTGGGTCATGCTGCCTCTGGGCTTTGCGGCCTTTTTCCTGTTCCGGATGCGGCGCGACCAGGCCGAGGGATGCGAGAAAACGCTCTGCTGCTGGGGCTCTTGGGCCATTGTCGCCCTGCTGCTTTTGCGCGACGCCTGCCTGTCCTCCCGGTTGGCCGGAATCTACGGCGCGGTGGAGAACGTGGCGGGCGAGGCGGCCAAGTCCGCCCTGAACCTGTAGGCCGGGCCCGGACAACCCAACGCAACACCAGGAGGCGGCATGCGCGGGGCGCGGATCGAGCGGATATCCCACCATGCCACGGTGTCCGGCCATGTCCGGGTGGCCGTGGCCGACGACGACCTGATTGTGCGCACCTGCCGCGCGGCCCGGGACAATCCCCGGGGCCGGGAGGTCCATCGGTTTCATGCCGCCGACGATGATCCGCTGCAGCGCATGATCAATGCCCTGTGCCCGGGAAGCTACGTGCAGCCGCATCGCCATGTGGCGCCGGAGAAGGCGGAGAGTTTCGTGATCCTGCGCGGGGCCTTGGGCGTGGTGTTGTTCGATGACGCGGGAAACGCCAGGGAAAAGGACTTCATCCTGCTTGAGCGGGAGCGCGGCGTGCATCTGGCGGACATCCTGCCCGGGGTCTGGCACACCATTTTCGCCCTGGCCCCGGAAACGGCCGCCTTCGAGGCCAAGGCCGGGCCATATCTGGCCGAATCGGCCAAGGGGTTCGCGCCGTTCGCCCCGGCCGAGGGAAGCCCCGGGGCTGCGGCCTACCTGATGGCCCTGGAGGACCGGTTCCGCAGCGTGTGGGGCCTTGCGCCGCGCGCCTGGGGGAAGTGAGTGACTGGAAAGGATTGGCGCTTCTTTGGAGAGCCTTTCGCCGCGCGCCTGGAGGGGTGGCCAAGAAACCGGGCATGCCGCAAGCGGCGTGGGGAGGCTCAGGAGGCCAGCACCCGGTTGCGCCCCGAACGCTTGCACTGATAGAGCATGGCGTCGGCGGTGGCCAGCATCTCCTCCAGGGATTTGTGCGGCTCGCAGCATACGCCGATGCTCACCGTGACCGAGATGCTCGCGCCATCCACCCGGGTGCGTGAGCGTTCGATGCTGCGGCGCAGTTCGTCGAACACGGTAAGCGCCGCCTGCCGGTTCATGTTCACGGCCAGCACGCAGAATTCCTCGCCCCCATAGCGGGCCACGATGTCCGATCCCCGGAAGCGCCCGGACAGGCCTTCGGCCACATGCTTGAGCACCTCGTCCCCGGCCTTGTGCCCGTGGGTGTCGTTGACCTTCTTGAAGAAATCGATGTCGATCATGGCCACGGCCAGGGTCATGGAGTCGCGCAGGGCGAGGGAGTGGAATTTTTTCCCGGCGTCGAAGAAATAGCGGCGGTTGTAGAGGCCGGTGAGGGCGTCGCGGATGGAGGCTTCCTTGAGCTTGCGCACCAGTTCGAGCATGTCCAGGCATTGGGTGACGCGGCAGTAGAACTCCTCGCTGGCAAAGGGCTTGGCCAGGTAGTCGTTGGCCCCGACCTTGAGGAATCGCGCGGATAAAAGCTCCTCGGTGCTGGCCGAGACGCCGATGATGGCCAGATCCTCCTTGCGGTGTTCGCGGCGGATGGCCCGGGTGAGTTCCAGGCCGTCCATGCCGGGCATGTGGTATTCGGCGATCAGCAGGCGCAACGCAGGGTTTCGCGACAACAGGCGCAAGGCCTCCTCACCGTCTGAGGCCTCCATGACCGAGAAGTCGTGGACCTCAAGGAGCCGACGCACATGGCGGCGCAGGGTGGCCGAATCGTCCGCCACCAGGATGCTTATGTATTTGTTTTTGTAAATGCGCTTGACGAGGTTGCAGACGTAATCCAGGCTGTCGGGGGCCTCCTTGAGCACATAGTCCACCACGCGCTTGGCCCAGATGGCGTCGCGGTATTCCTCGTCGAAGGCCCCGGTGTAGACGATGACCGGGATGCCCTTGGCGATGAGGTAGTCCACGGTGTGGCCGTCCGGGGAGTCGGGAAGGTGCAGGTCCACCACGGCCACGAAAAAGTCCGGCTGCTCGGGACTTTCCTCAAGAATGTAGACGGTCTCTTCGTAGGTTGAGGCCCAACTGGTATCGAAGAACAATTCGTCTTCAATTTTACGGATGAGGACGCGGGCGAATACCTTGCTGTCCTCGACGATAAGCACTTTTTCCATGAGTCCATGCCGGGCGGTAGTTGCACATGCCTTGCACCGAGTGTGACAAAGACCACGGGAAAAAGCCAGGACGAATCATGGTCGCTGATAAGGAAAATACTACGGAGAAAATGGCCGCGCCGAGCCGGGGCGAGACGCTCATGGCCGCCGGGCTGGGCGGGCTGCATCAGGTGTTTTTTGAGCATGCCCTGTCCGCCATCCTGGTGTTGTCCCGGGAGGGGCTGGTGCTGGATGTGAGCCGGGTGGTGGTCGAGAAGCTCGGCATGCCGCTTACGGCGATTCGCAGGCGGCATGTGGGGGAGTTCATGCCCGAGCGCGAGGCCCGGGCGCTTTTGCGTCAGGTGGACAGGGTGTTTCGCGGCGGCGCGGCCATCCGCAACGCGGGCATGGTCGTCAGCCTGGGGCGGGGCGAGATTTCCGTGGCCTCGATCTTTCCCCTGCCGGGCGAGGACGGAAGCGTCCAGGCCGTGTGCGCCATGGCCTCGGACATCGCCGAACGCCGGGCGGCCGAAGAGGCCTTGCGCCAAAGCGAGGAGAAGTATCGCAGCATCTTCGAAAATTCGGCTGAGGGCATTTTTCAGTTTTATCCCGACGGCCGGATCATTGAATGCAACCCGGCCATGGCCCGCATCCTGGGCTACGCCTCGCCCGCCGAACTCATCGCCGAGGAGGGCGACATCCTGCGCCGCATCCATGTCCAGCAGGAGGCCCGACTGGAATTTTTGCGCACCCTGGCCAAAAACGGCCGGGTGTTCGACTTCGAGGCCCAGGTGTATCGCCGGGACGGACGCCGGGTGTGGATTTCCACCAACGCCCTGGCGGTCATGGGGCCGGACGGGAAGCTGTTGCGGGTGGAGGGCGCGGCCCGGGACATCACGGCCCGCAAGCGCGCCGAAGAGGAACGCATGCTTTTGGTGGCCGCCGTGGAGCAGGCCGCCGAGGGCATGGTCATCATCGGCCGGGATTTCAGGGCCCAGTACGCCAACCCGGCCTTTGCCCGCATCGTGGGCTCGGGCCTGGGAATGGCCGGGGTCGGTGCGGACGAGTTGCAGCGCAGCGTGGATCCGTTTTTGACCGATTCCGTGCGCGGCATCCTGGCCTTGGGGCTCAAGTGGTCCGGCCGGGCCCGGCAGACCCGCCGCGACGGCAGCCAGTACGTGGCCGAGGTGCTCATCACGCCCATCCGGGACGAGACCGCGCGGGTCTGCAACCATGTGGTCCTGGTGCGCGACGTGACCCATGAGATCCGGCTGGAGCGCCGCCTGCGCCAGGCCGAAAAACTGGAGGCCATCGGCGTGTTGGCCGGGGGCATCGCCCACGACTTCAACAACATCCTGACCCCCATCCTGCTCAATACCGAGGTGGCCCTGTCCGACCTGGACGCAGACCATCCCCTGCGCCGTCCCCTGACGGACGTGGTGGACGCCGCCGAGCGGGCCAGGGATCTGGTCAAGCAGATCCTGGTCTTTTCCCGGCGCGAGGATGCCGTCAAAAACCTCTTGATTTTAAATCCCCTGGTCAAGGAAACCGTGAAGATCATGCGCGGATTGACCCCGGCCAACGTCACTATGGAGGCGGACATCTCGGAGCGCGGCATGGCCATCAGGGCCGATCCGGCCCAGGTGCACCAGGTGCTCGTGAATCTGTGCATGAACGCGGCCCATGCCATGACCCCGGACGGCGGGGAGCTGGCCGTGGCCCTTGAGGTGGTGGGGATCGACGGCGGCGGCGCGGAGGGCGGTTCGGCCCCGGAGACGACGGACCCCCTGTCCGGATTGGGCGAGTCCGTGCGCTCGGTGCTCGACCTGACGCCCGGGCGTTATGCCGCCCTGTCCGTGCGGGACACGGGGCACGGCATGGACCGGACCATCATGGAACGCATCTTCGAGCCGTTTTTCACCACCAAGCCGCCGGGCCAGGGCACGGGTATGGGGCTGGCGGCGGTGCATGGCATCGTCAAGGCCTGCGGCGGCGCGGTGACGGTCAGGAGCGTCCCGGGCCGGGGCAGCGTGTTCGTGGTCTTTTTCCCCCTGGCCGGGGACGCGGAGGCGCAGGTGGAGCAGCCCCGCTGATCATTCTCCCGGCGGCAGCGGTACGTCCAGGAGGGGACACGCCTTCCAGCCGTCGGCGTCGAAGTGCCACCACTCCGAGGAAATGGGCCGAAACCCGTGCCGGGCCATGGCCTCGGCCAGAAGTCGGCTGTTGGCCGCAGCCTTGGGGTCGCCGCCGGTGAAATTTCTCGAAGCCCTGGGCGAGAAGTCGTCGAACTCCGTGGGCATGGGCAGCGCCCGGCCCTCCCCGTCCACCAGCCCCGCATCCACGGCCATGCCCCGGTTGTGCTTGGACCCGGACACGGGTCTGCCGCCCTCTTCCACGGGCCTGCCCACGTAGCCCTTGTCCGGGGTCACTTCCCAAAAGGTCTTTTGCACGGAAAACGGCCGGTAGCAGTCGTAGAGCACAAGCCCCAGGCCCCGGGTTTGCAGGTCGGCCTGCACCGCCGCGAGCCGGATGGCCGCCTCCTGACGCAGAAAACAACGTCCCGAGGGGTAGACCGCCTGGCCGGTGAAGTTGTTCGTCGTGGCGTAGCGCATGTCCAGACGGATGGTGGGGTCCAGGGCCGTGACCTCCACCAGCCCGGCCCGGGTGAGGGCCGATATCCCGGGGTCAGGCGAGGGCTCGGCGGCCCGGGCCGTGTCCGGGGTGAAAAGGCCGGGCAGGATGGCCACAAGGATCGCCCACGAGGCGAAACGGCGCGGCAGGGTCATGCGGACAGGCCTCCCTGGGACGGCGTGCGTCCCGATTTTACGTGACACCCGCGTCCTGCCGCATTCGCCCCGGATTGTCCATGCCCGGGCGCAGCGGGGGAACGGGCGCCAGAGCCGTCGGCCGAGGTGAAAGACGTCTCCGATCCTGCGCGGAACAGGCGAAAGGGGCATGGCCTGTCGCTTGGGGAGATGGCTTGTCCGTTCCCGCGCCTGTCCCTGCCCCTGCCCCCGCCCGGGGGCGGATTTGCGGCGGGATCGCTTGACGCCGGCGGCGCGACGATGAAATACAGGGGTGAGACGGGCCGCTGTCCCCAAACCGGGGGAGGGCCCGCAAGGAGAACGGCAATGCGCGAGAAAAAAGGCGTGGTGACCTTTCAGGGCAACCCCCTGACCCTTTTGGGCGAGGATGTGGCCGCAGGGGCCAAGGCTCCGGACTTTACCGCCCTGACCAACGATCTGGCCCCGGCGCATCTTTCGGATTTCACGGAGAAGGTGCTGGTGGTGGTGTCCGTGCCCTCGGTGGACACCCCGGTGTGCGACCTGGAGACCCGGCGTTTCAACGCCGAGGCCACGGGCCTTGGCCCCGACGTGCGCATCCTGGTGGTCAGCATGGATCTGCCTTTTGCCCAGAAACGCTGGTGTGCGGCCGCCGGGGCGGATCGGGTGACGACGCTTTCCGACCACGCCCTGGCCTCCTTCGGGGAGGCCTACGGGGTGCTCATCAAGGAGCTGCGGCTTCTGGCCCGGGCGGTGTTCGTCGTGAACGCGGCGCGAACCGTGACCTACGTCCAGGTGGTTCCGGAGGTGACTCAGGAACCGGACTACGCCGCCGTTCTGGCTGCGGCAAAGGCCGCCCTGGCATGATGCGCGGCTTTTTTTCCCGAACCGCCACGGCGTGTGTGCTGTGCGCGGCGGTTTTGTCGTGCACGGGATGCGGGGCCTACCGGGCCAACGTGGCCTGTCAGGCCGTGGTGGAGAAGGAAGAGCTGGGCCGGGGCGCGGCCGTGGTTGTCGAGGCCGCCGATGCCCGGCCGGACGCCACCGTGGGCCAGCGCAATCCGGACTCGAAGATGGCCGGGACCGTGGTCGTGGACCCGGAGGTGGCCCAGCTCCTGCGCCGGGCCGCAGGAGACGGGCTGGTCGCCAAGGGGTTTTCCCCGGCCGCCCCGTCCGAATCCGTAGTCCGCACCCTGACCGTGGAGCTCGCCACCCTGACCTATACCGGGACGCCGCGCCTGGGCGGGATCACGGCCGAGGCCCGGGTGGTCCTGAACGTGACCGTGGACAACAACGGGGCGATCCTGAAAAAGGCCTACGACGCCAGCACCCAGTGGAAGCTTAACGGGGACAATGTGGAGCCGGATTTCGACCGCCTGCTGGGACAGACCCTGTCCAAGGCCGTCTCGAAAATGGCGGGCGATTACGACCTGCTCAACTTTCTCGTCAAAACCGTGTTGCGGACCCGGGATCTGGGCTAGGCCCGCCCGCGCCGCACCGAAAAAGGATTTTTGTTCATGTCGCTTTCCATCGGCATCGTGGGGCTTCCCAACGTGGGCAAGTCCACCCTGTTCAACGCCCTGACCAAGGCCCAGAACGCCCAGGCCGCCAATTATCCCTTCTGCACCATCGAACCCAACACGGCCGTGGTGCCCGTGCCCGACGCGCGGCTTGCGGCCCTGGCGGAGCTGGTGGACCCCAAGGTGGTGACCCCGGCCACGGTGCGCTTCGTGGACATCGCCGGGCTGGTCAAGGGGGCGAGCCAGGGCGAGGGCCTGGGCAACCGCTTTCTGGCCAACATCCGGGAGACCGGGGTGGTGTTGCATGTGGTGCGGGCCTTTGCCGAGGACGACGTGGTGCATGTCCACGGCGGCGTGGACCCGGCCCGGGACATGGAGATCATCGAGACCGAACTGATCCTGGCCGACGCCCAGACCATGGAGACCCGGGTGGAGCGCCTGAAAAAGCAGGCCAAGCCCGGGGGCAAGGACAAGGAGGCGTCCGAGGCCCTGGCCTGCGCGGAAAGGCTTTTGGCCCACCTCATGACCGGGCAGCCCGCCGCCAGCGTGCCGGATGCGGACGAGCCGGCCATGGCCGCATTTTTGGCCGAGAATAGGCCGATCACCGCCAAAAAGGTCATCTACTGCGCCAACGTGGACGAGGGCGACATCAGCGGCGAGAGCCCGGCGGCCCAGGCCGTGGCCGAACATGCCGCCGCCCGGGGGGCGGGGTTCGCCGTGGTCTGCGCCCGCATGGAGGAGGAACTGGCCGGGATGGACGAGGCCGAGCGGCAGGAGTTTCTGGCCTCCTACGGGGTGGTCAAAAGCGGCCTGGATCAGGTCATCGCCACGGGCTACGAGACGCTTGGGCTCATCAGCTATTTCACGGCCGGACCCAAGGAGGTGCGGGCCTGGACCGTGCGCCGGGGGTCCCGCGCCCCCCAGGCCGCAGCCGAGATCCATACGGACTTCGAAAAAGGATTCATCCGGGCCGAGATCATCTCCTACGAGGAATACGTGCGCCACGGCTCCGAGGCCAAGTGTCGCGCCGCCGGGGTCATGCGCCTGGAGGGCAAGGACTACGAGGTGCGCGACGGCGACGTCATCCATTTCCTTTTTAACGTCTGACGGGCGCCTGTAAAAGGGTGGAATTTTTTTGCACAACTGGATAAACAGGCAGAAATTTCAGCAACATCGAATAGAATAAACGGGCCGTGTATCGTGGGCAGACCGAAAACGACCGTGCAGGGGACGCCGCAGGGCAGTGGCGGGGACCGTGGCCACGAGGCCACATTCCGGGCCGTGTGCGCCGGCTGTGAAGGGTTTTTCGCCTTTCTCGACGCCGTGGCCGTGGGCCTGGCGGTGGTTGATGAGGCGGGCCGGTTCGTGTGGGTCAACGAGGCCCTCTGCCGCATCCTTGGACTCCCCCGGGACAGGCTGTTCGGAGAGGCCTTCATCCGCTTCGTGGCGGACACAAGCGCCGAGCAGGTCATGGCCCTGCACCAGGCCAACCTCGACGGCCAGGGCGGCATTCCCGCCGAGTGGGTGGTGTTGCGCGAGGACGGCGGCCGGGTGCCGGTGCACGTCTCCCCCGGCCGACTGGTCGGCCCGGACGGCAGCCGCTACGGGGTGATCTGCGCCAGCGACCTGCGTCCCCAGGAGGGGAGCCAGGAATCCCTCAAACGCCGGGCCTTCCAACAGGGCATTGTTTCCGAAATCGGACTTTTCGCCCTCTCCTCCGGCGACATGCCCGGGCTTTTCCGCAAGACCATCCGGCTCATGGCCTCGGTGCTCGACGTGGAGATGGCCGAGTTCATCCGCTTTTTGCCCCCGGACGGGGCCATGCGCCTGGAGGTCGGCGTGGGCCGGTCCGACGCCGACGGCAGCCTGTATCCCCCGCCGGAGCCCGGGGGCATGGCCGCGTATGTGCGCTCCGCAAAAGCCCCGGTGGTCATCAAGGACTACCTGAGGGAAGAGCGGTTTGTCCCGGACCCCTTCTTTCTCGCCGCAGGCATGCGAAGCGGCATCGGCATGGTGATCCATGGCCGCGACGGGCCCTATGGGGTCATGGGGATACACACCCGGGAGCCCCGGTCTTTTTCCGGGGATGACATCCATTTTCTGCAATCCCTGGCCAATGTGCTCTCCGAGGCCGTGGCTCGCACCGGGGCCGAGGCCGCCTTGGCCGCCTCCAACCATCTGGGCGGATTGATCCTGGAGGCCGTGGGCGAGGGCATCTTCGGCATCGACCTCATGGGCCGCATCACCTTCGTCAATCCCGCCACGACCCAGTTGACGGGCTACGCACAGGAGGCCTTGGTCGGCGCCGACCCCCATGCCCTGTGGCACCATTCCAAACCCGACGGCAAACCCTTTCCCCGGGGAAAAAGCCCCATCCTCAAGGTGCTGGAGGACGGCCGCCGCCGCCATGTCCGGGAGGACTGGTTCTGGCGTGCCGACGGCCGCATCTTCCCCGTGGATTATGTGGTCACGCCGCTTCTGGCCGATGGGCGCATCAGCGGGGCGGTGGTGGCCTTTCGGGACATCACCGAGCGCAAAAAGGCCGAAAAGGCCCTGACCTATCAGGCCTACCATGACGAACTGACCGGCCTCTACAACCGGGCCTTTTTCATCGAGCGCCTGGAACGGGCCATGCGTGGGGCGAAATCCGGCGGAGGCGGGCGTTTTTCGGTCATGTTCCTCGACTTGGACGATTTCAAGTTCGTCAACGACAGCCTGGGCCACACCGTGGGCGACCGGTTGTTGCGGGGCATCGCCATGCGCCTGTGGAACACCCTGGACCCGGGGGACGTCATCGCCCGGCTTGGAGGCGACGAATTCGCGGTCCTGGTGCAGGGCCAGGGCGAGGCCACCCGGGGCCTGGAAACGGCCGGGCGCATCCACGAGGAGCTTAAAAAACCCTCGCGCATCGACGAGTTTGAATTTTTCGTCTCGGCCAGCGTGGGCATCGTGGACGACGTGTCCGCCTATGAGGGCGTGGACGAGGTGCTGCGCGACGCGGACACGGCCATGTTTCAGGCCAAATCCCGGGGCAAGGGCAAAAGCGAGGTCTTCGACCGGGCCATGCATGACCGGGCCAGCGAACGGCTGCACCTGGAGACGGGCTTGCGCCGGGCCGTGGAGCACGGGGAGCTGTATTTGGCCTACCAGCCCATTTTCCGGCTGGCGGATCGCACCACCGTGAGCTTCGAGGCCCTGGCCCGGTGGCGGCACCCCGTGCGGGGTCTTTTGTCTCCGGCGGTGTTTATTCCCGTGGCCGAGGCCTCGGGGCTGATCCTGGCCCTGGGGGACTGGGTGCTGCGCGAATGCTGCAAACGCATGCGCCTGTGGCTGGACGAACATCCCGGTGCGGCGGACATGTCCATCGCCGCCAACATCTCGGCCAAACAGCTCATGCAGGGGGATCTGGTCGCCCGGGTGGCCCGCATCCTGGATGAAACCGGGCTCGACCCCCGCCATTTGAAGCTCGAGGTCACCGAGTCGGTGCTCATGGAAAACGCCGAACTGGCTGTGGACATCCTGGGTCGACTCAGGGATCTGGGCATCCGGCTGGCCGTGGACGATTTCGGCACGGGCTATTCGTCGCTGTCCTATCTGCGCCGGTTTCCCGTGGACGCGCTCAAGATCGACCGCTCGTTCGTCTCCAACATGGACGTCAACCCGGAAAAGTTCGAGATCGTGCGGGCCATCGTACAGCTTGGGCGGGCGCTGAACCTGGACGTGTGCGCCGAGGGCGTGGAGACCGAGGCCGAACTGGCCGGGCTGGTGTCGCTGGGGTGCGGCCTGGGCCAGGGCTATCTCTATGCCCGGCCTCTGCCCGCAGATGAGGCCCGGGCGTTTATTCCCCCGCCGGGCGAAGAATGCGACCCCCTTGGGGAAGAGGCCTGTACGAAATTTTCATAACCTGACGACGTCTGTTGTTTTCAAACGCACAGGGTGTTTGTGACCCGCCATGAAGGGCCTGCGGCGGGCTCGAAGCCGACGTATCCCCCTGCGGTCCCTTCCCTTCCGGACAATACGGCCTCTCCCTAAAAAGGCTCCTCGTGCCCGCTACGGGACGCGGCGGGCTTCCTCCGTGCGGGCCCTCTCCCGCAGCGCCAGCTCAAGCAGGGCGTTGATCGCCGCCGCCGCCGAGGTGGAGCCGCCCTTGCGGCCGACGACCGTCAGGTAGGGCACGCCCCGGGCCGAGTCTCCGAAATCCGCCAGCAAGGCCTTGGACTGGGCTGCGTTCACAAATCCCACGGGCAGGCCCGCCACCAGGGCCGGGCGGATGCGTCCGGCCTGCATATGGTCGAGAAGCCGCAAAAGCGCCGTGGGCGCGTTGCCGATGACGAAAATGACCGGCGCGCCGGACATTCCGGGCACGATCCCCGGGCCGTGGGCCAGGGAGACCGCCAGATCCACGGCGGCGGCCGTGCGGGTGGTGGCCGCCGCCGTGGCGGCGTCTGTGAACGCCTCTGGGGCCGCCTTTGCGGCCGCCGGTGCGGCGCGCGGGTCGTCGATGAGGCAGGTGACCCGGCATCCCAGGGGCGTCAGGCGTCTTTCGGGGATGCCCATGCAGGCCATGCGGGTGTCGGTGACGATGACCGCCCCGGCGGCCAGGGCGGCCAGCCCCGACTCCACGGCCCGGGGGTGGAGGCGTACCAGCGACAGCAGTTCGAAATCCGCCGTGGCGTGGATCATGCGCCGCACCACCTCCCACTGCGCGCCCGCAAAAGGCCGGGGCTCGGGAACCTCGGCGTCGATGATGGCCAGGGAGGCCCGTTCGATGTCGTCTGGCCGACGTTCCTGCTGCAAGGGGGCGGGGGGCGGGGTGCGGTCGTTCATAGCCGCAAGTGTAGCCGGGTTCGGCCTCGGGGCCAAGGGCGGGCCGCAACGGCCAGCCGCCGGGGCGCCTGGCGGCATGGGGAAGATGTGTTATTTCATTCTTCTCTTGTGCTACGATAAAAAAGAATGTACACTTCATAAATATGTAATTTTTAGAATACGGATCAGATCAGGCGGCTATATTTATTGACGGTAACGGGCCGGGCTGGGGCGGAAGGCCGGAAAACTCACTGCGGAGGACGCATGGACAGGCAGGGCATGACAGGGATGCGGAAAGCGGCGTGGGTGCTGTGCGCGGCATTCGTGCTGGCGGCGTTTGCGACGGGCGCGACGGCCTTCGCCAAGGACAAGCCAGCCGAGCTGGTGTTGGCCGTGGGCGGGGAAAACGAGGAGGGCTTTGACCCGCTGGTGGGCTGGGGGCAGTACGGGCATCCGCTGTTCCAGAGCACGCTGCTTAAGCGCGACGTGAACCTCAATATCGTCAACGATCTGGCCGAGAGCGCCACGTTAAGCCCGGATGGCCTGGTCTGGACCGTGACCATCCGCAAGGACGCGAAGTTTTCCGACGGCGCGCCCCTGACCGCCGAGGACGTGGCCTTCACCTTCAACAAAGCCGCCGAGGCCGCCGGGAAGACCGACGTCACGGCCCTGAAAGAGGCTGTGGCCACCGGGCCGTACACCGTGGAGCTGCGTCTCAAGGAGCCCCAGATCACCTTTGTCGGCCATCTGGTGACGCTTGGGATCGTACCCAAGCATGCCTACGGCGAGGGCTACGGCCGCAACCCCATCGGCTCGGGACCGTACAAGCTGGTGTCCTGGACCGAGGGGCAGCAGATGGTGGTGGAGGCCAACCCCCACTATTATGGCAAAAAGCCGGAATTCACCCGGCTGGTGTTCCTCTTTACCGGCGAGGACACGTCCTTTGCCGCCGCCCAGGCCGGAAAGGTCCAGGTGGTGGGCGTGCCGTCTTCGCTCGCCAAGCAGCAGGTGCCGGGCATGGTTCTTCGCCGGGTCAAAAGCGTGGACAACCGGGGGCTCATGTTCCCCATGGTTCCGGACAAAGGCGAAAAGACCCCTACCGGTTTCCCCATCGGCAACAACGTGACCTCCGACCCGGCCATCCGCAAGGCCGTAAACTACGCCATCGACCGCAAGGCCCTGGTGGAGGGCGTGCTGGAGGGCTTCGGCTCCCCGGCCAGCGGCGTGGTGGATAATCTGCCCTGGGAGCAAACCTCGGCCCGGTTTACGGACAACGATCCGGCCAAGGCCAAGGAGATCCTGGCCGCCGCCGGGTGGAAGCCCGGCTCCGACGGCATCCTGGAGAAAAACGGCGTCAAGGCCGAATTCACCGTCGTCTACAACGCCAAGGACAGCCTGCGCCAGAACCTGGCCCTGGCCGTGTCCGGCATGTTGCGCAAAATCGGCATAAACGTCGTTCCCAAGGGCGTCAGCTGGGACGAGATCAAAAAGAACCTGACCCATTCCAACGTGGTGGTCTACGGCTTCGGCGACCACAGCCCCCTGGAGATGTACAAGCTCTACCACAGCAGAGGCGACCTCAACATCTACAACGCCGGGCTCTACAAGAACCCCGTGGTGGACCAAAACCTGGACAAGGCCATGGCCGCACCGTCGTTTGAGGCCTCCATCCCCTTCTGGAAGGCCGCCCAGTGGGACGGAACCACGGGATTCGCCGTGCCCGGCGACGCTGCCTGGGCCTGGATGGTGAACCTGGACCACACCTACTTCATCGACGAGAACCTGGACGTGGGCGTCTCCCAGATGGAGCCCCACGGCCACGGCTGGCCCATCACCGCCAACATCGAGCAGTGGACCTGGAAGAAGTAGCCGCTGCGGGGGCTTCATGAAAGCAAGCCCCCCGCAGCCCCCATCGCAAGGGCAGCTAACGGAGCGCGACCGTGAGCACTTCTCGGAACCGTCATGGGATTCCAAAGGGCTTTGCCCTTTGGCCGCCGGAGGCCTCCCCCCCGGCGCACGGCGCATGACCGGCTATCTCCTGCGGCGCATCGTCCATCTGGCGGCGCTTCTGGCCGCCGTGTCGGTGCTGTCGTTCACCCTGGTCAGCATGTCGCCCATCGATCCGGTGGACGCCTACATCGGGGCCGACGTCATGAAGGTCGGCCCCGAGCAGCGGGCCAAAATCGCCGCCCGATGGGGCCTGGACAAGCCGCCCCTTGAGCGCTTCACGGCCTGGGCCGGGAACCTTGTGCGCGGGGATTTCGGCGTCTCGGCCATCTACAGCGAACCCGTGCTCACGGTCATCGGCAAGCGCTTCGCCATGTCCCTGTGGCTGATGGCCCTGGCCTGGGTGTTTTCGGGGCTCTTCGGCTTTGTCCTGGGGGTCGTGGCCGGGGCCTTCGAGGGCGGGCTGTTCGATCGGGCCGTGCGGTTTTACGCCTATCTGCTGGCCGGAACCCCCACCTTTTGGCTGGGGCTTTTGCTGCTTTTGGTTTTTTCCGTGGCCCTGCGGCTGACGCCCGTGTGTTGCGCCTTCCCCCCAGGGGTGACCCCGGAGGAGGCCACCGTGTGGCAACGGCTGTGGCATCTGGCCCTGCCTGCGGCCACCCTGTCCATCGTGGGGGTCAGCGCCGTGATCCTGCACACCCGCCAGAAGATGATCCAGGCCATGCGCTCGGACTACGCCCTGTTCGCCCGGGCCCAGGGCGAGGACACCATGGGGGTGGTGCGCCACCACGCCCTGCGAAACGTGGTCCTGCCCGCCGTCACCCTCCAGTTCGCCACCCTGGGGGAGCTGTTCGGCGGCTCGATCCTGGCCGAGCAGGTCTTTTCCTATCCGGGGCTGGGGCAGGCCACGGTGGAGGCCGGGCTGCGCGGCGACGTGCCGCTGCTGCTGGGCATTGTCCTGGTCAGCGCGGTGTTCGTGTTCACGGGCAACACCGTGGCCGACCTCCTGTACCGGGCCATTGACCCGCGCATCGGCTGGCGGGGGGCCGCATGAGGGCCGTACAGGCTGTTTCCCCCGGATCTCCCGGGGCCGCCGGATTCCGGCTGGCGGGCGCTTTGGGGCTTGGCAGCCGCCGGGGGCGTTGGCTGTGGGCCATGGGGGCGTGTCTGGCGGTGTTCGCCGCCGTCCCGATCCTGGCCTGGATTTTGGGCGACGCCGGGCTTGAGCCGGATCTTCTGGCCAGGAACCAGCCGCCATCCCTGGCCCATCTGTTCGGTACCGACACCCTCGGGCGGGACATGCTTTCCCGTACGATACACGGCCTGATGCTGTCGCTTCGGGTGGGCCTTTTGGCGGCGGCGGCCAGCTCCGTCCTGGCGCTTGTCCTGGGCGTGGCCTCGGCCAGCCTGGGTCGGGCGGCGGACGGCGTGGTGAGCTGGCTGGTGGACATCTTCATGACCGTGCCGCACATGGTCCTTTTGATCCTCATTTCCTTCGCCGTCGGGGGCGGGGCGCGGGGGGTGGTCATCGCCGTGGCCCTCACCCATTGGCCCGCGCTCACCCGGGTCATCCGGGCCGAGGTGCTGCAACTGCGCGGGGCCTTGTACGTGCGAACCGCGCGCCGGTTCGGCAAGGGGCCCCTGGCCGTGGCCGCCACCCACATGCTGCCGCACCTTCTGCCCCAGTTTTTCATCGGCCTGATCCTGCTTTTCCCCCACGCCATCCTGCACGAGGCCGCCCTGTCGTTTCTGGGCGTCGGCCTGTCGCCGCACACCCCGGCCGTGGGCATCCTTTTGGCCGAGTCCATGCGGCATCTGTCCACGGGCTATTGGTGGCTCGGGATTTTGCCCGGGGCGGCGCTTTTGTGTCTGGTGAAATGCTTCGACATCCTGGGATACAACCTGGACCGGCTGCTCGATCCCAAAACCTCGCAGGAATAGCCATGCTGACGGTCACGGATCTGTCCATCCGATTTGAACGCTACGGCCGGGGCTTGGCCCGCACGGCGATTGTGCCCGTGCATCATCTGGACCTGGATGTCGGGCCCGGGGAGATCGTGGCCGTGATCGGGGCCAGCGGATCGGGGAAAAGCCTTCTGGCCCACGCGGTGCTGGGCATTTTGCCGGACAATTGCCGGGTGGACGGGGAGATCCGGTTCAAGGGCGAACCCCTGACCCCGGCCCGGCAAAAGGCCCTGCGCGGCCGGGAGATGGTGCTTGTGCCCCAGTCCGTGGGGTTTCTCAATCCGCTCAAAAACGTGGGCGCCCAGGTGCGCCGGGCGGCCATCCTCGGCGGCGCGGCCGGGAGCGCCGCGCCCCGCGTCACGGACGCGGCCTTTTCCCGGTACGGGCTGGCTCCGCCCGTGCAGGCCCTTTTTCCCTTCCAGGTCTCGGGGGGCATGGCCCGGCGGGTGCTGACGGCCACGGCCACCGTGGGCCGGGCCGACCTGATCGTGGCCGACGAGCCCACCACCGGCCTGGACAGGGAGGCATCCGAACAGTCCATGGCCTTTTTGCGGCAGTTGGCCGATGAGGGCCGCTCGGTCATGGTCATCTCCCACGACCTTTCGGCGGTACTGCCTGTGGCCGACCGGGTGGCCGTGTTTTTGTCCGGAACCACGGTGGAGGGTGCGCCAGCCGGGAGTTTCAACGGCCACCCCGAGGCCCTGCGCCATCCCTACAGCCGCGACATGTGGCGGGCGCTCCCTGATCATGAGTTTGACCCCGGTCCCGACCGCGCGGCCGGGCCTGCCGGATCGCCCGGGGCGGCCGGTTCGGGCGGTTCGGGCGGAGCGGCCAACGCGGACGACGGCCAGGCGGACGGCTGCCCGTATGCGAGGCGGTGCGCCCGGGCCGATGCGGCCTGCGTCGGCATGTTCCCGCCCAAGCGCCATTTCGGCCGCGATTTCGTGAGGTGCCGCCATGCTTGAGGCCCGGGGCGTGGGGCATCGCCATGGCCGGAATGGTCCGTGGGTGGTGCGCGAAATGGATCTGACCGTGGCCCCGGGCGAGGCCGTGGGGCTTTTCGGGCCAAGCGGCGCGGGCAAGACCACCCTGGGCAACATCCTGGGCGGATATCTGGAGCCCGAGGCCGGTGAGGTTCTCGTGGACGGCGCGCCGCTTCCCCGGCGGGGATATTCCCCGGTGCAGTGCATCCACCAGCATCCGGAACTGGCCGTCAATCCCCGCTGGCGGCTTTCCCGCACCCTGCGCGAGGCCTGGTCGCCGCCCGAGGCCCTGCTGGGCGCCCTGGGCATCGCGCCCGGATGGCTTGGCCGCTATCCCCATGAATTGAGCGGCGGCGAACTGCAACGCATCGTGGTGGCCCGGGCGCTGGGGCCCAAGACCCGCTATCTGGTGGCCGACGAGATGACGGTCATGCTCGACGCCCTGACCCAGGCCCGCCTCTGGCGCACGGTCATGGACCATTGCCGGGAACGCGGCGTGGGCATGCTGGTCATCAGCCACGACGCGGCGCTTCTGTCCCGGGTGTGTTCCCGGACCATCTCCCTGTGATCCCGGCGACGGGAATTTTGGCGTCGTTCGTCACGGCCGGTCGGCAAGTTCATCAAATCGTCACGCGCGGCGGGTAGCGTCGTTCCATCACAATGGTGGCCTGCATGCCTTTGGCAGGGGCCGCGTGGAGCGCCCGGTCGAGGCGGACGCAGAAACCGGGGCGCGGGAGACAAAGCGCGTGGATACCTCTTTTCAGCATGATCTGGAAAAGCTCAAGGTCGATGTCCTGACCATCTTTCATCACGCCCGGGAGGCCGTGCATCAATCCCGGAAGGCGCTTTTGGACCGCGACGAGGTCGTGGCCCAGGAGATCATTGACGGCGACGAGGATATTGACGCCCTGGAATGCGCCATCGACGCCGAGATTTTGCGGCTTCTGGCGCTGAACCAGCCCGTGGCCAAGGATCTGCGGTTCATCGTGGGCTGCATGCGCATGGTGGTGGGCATCGAGCGCATCGGCGACGAGGCGGCGGGCATCGCGGCCCGGGCCCTGGGCGTCCTGGACCGGCAGCCCCTGCCGCGCAGCATGCTGGTGGAGGAGCTTTTCGGGTTCGCCCGGGAGTCCATGCGCAAGGCAGCCAAGGCCTTTGCCGACCTGGACGCGGACCTGGCCCGGGAATTGTGCGTGGACAGCGAGGATGCGCTGGAGCTGAACATCAAGATTTTCAAGGAAATGAACGAATATATGATCGCCGAATCGCGCACGGTGGAACGGGCGGTGCAGATGTGCTTTGTGGCCCATGCCTTAAAAAGGGTGTGCGACCAGTGCTCGAACATCGCCGAGAGCGTCATCTTCATCAAGGAAGGGGCCTGCAACCGGCACCGCTGCGACTGACGCCTGTTTTATTTTTTCGATCAAACGGAAAGCGCCCCGGCTGGTGAACGGCCGGGGCGCTTTTCGATTATCAGTTGTCTATTTTTTTCTTGAAAAAATGTTGGTATTAGGTTATAATTTTATATTGTAGTTGCTGTAAAAAATCAAAATGCCACGCAATATCAACGTGGCCTCTATTCTGTTTATAGCGACGCGCTTTTGCTTGAGGAACGGGTGACTCAATCAGTTTTGACACGTCTGTCAGTCTGTTGATGTATAGTTTAAATGGTATAAATTTTATATTTATTTGCATTGTCACGCATGGTGTATGCTTAGTGGGATTGTGGATGATGGTCATGGTATTAAATATAATGGGAATGAGTAGAAAGTGTATGAAGTTTTCATGTTTTAGAGCAGAATCCTTTATTTTCCATGCGTTGTGTCCGCATGATGTTGTAAACTGAAGTAGTATTTATGCTATAAGGATATTTTCTAATTTCAAGTTTGTTTACGGTGCGTCTACGTTGTTTCTTTGGAGAATGTATGTGGGGTTGTAAGAATGAAAAAAAGGAAACAAAAATGAATAAAATTTTAAATCTATCTGTGGTAATGATCTGCGCTTTGGTTTGTTGTCTGCTGTTTGTTGCTCAAAGTAGTGTCTCTTTTGCGCAAGATGGTTTTTATGTTATAGCTACCTCGTCGTTTAGGTATAGAGGGAATTTTCAAAATAATGTCGCTTATAATGTTGGCGATATTGTTTTTCAAAATTCCTCAAGTTGGGTTTGTCTAAAATATAACAATACAAACCATGATCCATCTGACTCGCCGAATTATTGGGGAGAGTTGCTACGAGCTTTTAAGCATAAAGGCAATTTTGCAAGAAATACGCAATATAATGCCGGAGATATTGTTTTTGAAAATGGGGCAAGCTGGATGTGCATAAAAGAAAATAATACAAATCATGATCCACATGACTCACCAAGCTATTGGGGAAAACTCGCAATAAACGGTAAGGATGGTGCGCAAGGACCAGCGGGGCCTGCTGGACCAGCAGTTCATACAAGTGCTGTATGCGCCAGTGCAGGACAAAAAATTAATGGAACTTGCTCTTGTGCCGGAACGCTGGTGTCGAAGGTTACGGCACCGCCACATTCTTCTTGTAAAGTAACGTCAGATACAGGTTCTTGCACTGCGTCAGGATCAACCTATGAAGGATCGTATGATTATGGCACTTTCGGCGAATGCTGTGTCTGCGCTCCGTAGCACGTGCAGTATCAGCCACATAGTAGGGCGTCCCGACCAACCCCGGCCGGGACGCCCTGTTTCATGCATGCTTTGCCGCGAGGCAGGATCAGGCCCAACGGGCCATAAACGACGCCGAATCGCCCCCGGCGCGGATATGGTTGATCAGCGCGCGGCAGGTTCTGGGTTCCGCCTGTGTCTTGCCCCTGAAGAACCCGCGGGTGCTTGTCAGAAAAAAACACGTCGCCCAATGTGGTGTCAGCGAAATCCGCCGCGCGGGTTTCCCGGACAGGTCACGTAAGGAGCAGTTCGGCGTCGACGCGCAAGGCCTCGGCCATCCGCTTCAGCACATCCGTCGACATGGAGCGTTTGCCCTTTTCGATCTGGGAGATGTGCGAATTGGTCACGCCGCAGGCATCCGCAACCTGTTGCAGGGTCATGCCCCGATGCCGCCGCAGCACCCGGACAGGATGCTCCCCGGCCAGCAACCGGTCGGCGACATCCGCCGGGAAGGTCTCCTCCTCGCCGGAGACGAGCCTGCGGTGAAACTCCGCGATGGTCGCGGCGTCGTGCGCATCCTTGAGTAAGGTCAGGTCATGGCCTGCTATTCGTCGTCGCCATCGGTGACGCAGCCGGGCAGGACCGGGAAGGTGACGGTGAAATCGCCACTGCCACCGGGGATGGCAGAGTCAGGTGAATACTAGCATTGTACATATCGTAGTCCAAATCATCCCTGTGTACTTATTCAATTGTGACTACTTGCATAATTGCAGCGTCTCCGTATGTTGTTACTGGAGTTAAGTCAATTCCAAAACAAGATTTATAGTAGTTGGCTGCGTTTGTAAATGTTTGTGCCTGGTTGTTTGTTATACTAAAAGATTTTGTTACGGAATAATATTTTTCATTAAGTGAATATGGTATAATTATTTTATAATTTCCAGGTGTCCAAAATATTTCACGCCATAATATTAAGGCAAGAAAATCTACTAGTTCCTTAGAAACAATATCGGAGCTTGTTTGGTTTTGGTTCGAAATATGGCGTAAACAGCTTATTCGTGCATCAATCAACTCTTTGCTTGGAGATATCTGTGCATCAAAACGCAACCCGAGGTTAACTTCCTCGTTAGGATTTAGATCAAGGGTTGTTATGGGGGTGTCGAATTTTCGATATGGAGTATCAATAAATGACGCTGACGGAGCAAGGCCATGTTGTTTTTCTTCCTTACTAATGGTTATTCCGTATATTTGAATTCTTTGTTTTGTGCTATATGAATTGGCAAGCTTGAATTTGATGCCTATGCCAAATAAATTAACAACATTGTATATTGAAATATCGCTCATGATTGTTACTATTTTTGAGTGATCTATTTCTTGAGCTTTGAGTTCTGTTGTTTCTCTGGATTCAATGTTAATACGTTTATTTATTGTATCATAGCCTGCTTTTGAAAATATTGCTGGAACATTGTCTTCTCCGTGCTTTGGTATGATTGCGATAACATAAATTCCATGCTCGTTGGTTTCGGTATTTGTAATTCCAGGAATCGATACTGTGACATTCGGTAATGGGTTAGAATTTGTATCGTATACTGTGCCGCGAATGATTTTTTCTGTTGATATAGACTGTAGGTATACATATGAGCCTATTGAGGCCAAGCAAAGTACAATTGTGGCGGTGGTCATTAGTGGCAAAATCTTTTTTGCGAGTAAGGGATTATTTTTTTTGAAAGCTGCTCCAGCTATATAGTAAAAGCATACGAAAACAAGCGCAGCATATGATAATAGATTGGTAATTTTGGGCACAACACTGTGTAGTTCTGGCATATGCATCTCCCAGATATTTAGCTGTATACAAAATATAATATATTCAATATCATGCCTTCATTCAATCGTTCTCGCAACAAGAATTTAAATAAGCGATTGAAAAGGTTTCTTGGGGTTAATGTGGTTTTTCAGATGAAATGTCGGAATAGCGTATACTTAAAAGGGCGTCCCGACCAACCCCGGCCGGGACGCCCTTTTTCATGCGCGATGTATCGCAAAGCAGGATCAGGCCCAACGGGCCATGAACGACGCCGAATCGCCCCCGGCGCGGATATGGTCAATGAGCGCGCTGCCGAACACCGCCGCGTCGATCAAGTCCCCGAACTGGGCCAGTTGCTGCGGGGTCTTGATGCCGAACCCCAGGGCCACGGGCAGATCGAACACCTTTTTCACGTCGGCCAGGCGCGCTTTGATCTTCTCGGGCAGGCTCTCGCGCACCCCCGTGGTCCCCAGCACCGACACGAAATAGACGAACCCCCGGGCGGTCTTGGCATAGGCCTTCATGCGCTCCACGGGCGTATTGAGCCCCACCAGGCAGATCACATCCACGCCATGCGCCAAAAGCGCCTCGCGCATGGGGCCGGATTCCTCCAGCGGCAGGTCGGGCACGATGCAGCCCGACACCCCGGCGTCGCTCATGTCCTCGCCGAGTTTGTCCAGGCCGTACTGCAAAAACGGGTTGTAATAGCCCATGAGCACCAGCGCCGCCCGATACTGACCCTTGCGCTTGGCCAACTCCCACAAAATCCAGGACAGGCAGGTGCCGTTTAAGAGGCAGTCCAGCGAGGCCTGCTCCACGGTTGGGCCGTCGGCCACGGGATCGGAAAACGGCACCCCGATCTCGATGATGTCCGCGCCTGCCGCGTCAAGCATGTCCAGCTCTGTGAAAAACCGCTCCTTGTCCGGAAATCCGCCGGGCAGAAACGGGATGAGCGCCTTTTTGCCTCGGGCTGTCGCCTCCCGGATGCGCTGCGTCAGAATCGACTGGCTCACAACGTCCCCCCTTTCTCCAGATATTCCTCGATGATCCCCAGATCCTTGTCGCCCCGGCCGGACAGGCACACGGCCACATGGCAGCCCGGCGGCAGTTCGTGGGCGTGCTCCAGCACCCAGGCCACGGCGTGGCAGCTTTCCAGGGCCGGGATGATGCCTTCCTCGCGGCACAGGGCCGAGAAGGCCCGCAGCGCGCCGGTGTCGTTGACGGTGTCGTAGCGGGCGCGCCCGGTCTTTTGCAGGTGGGCGTGCTCCGGGCCGACGCCGGGATAGTCCAGGCCCGGGGCGATGGAGTGCGAGGGCATGATCTGGCCGTCCTCGGTCTGAAGCAGCATGCTCACGGCCCCATGCAAAACGCCGGGGCGTCCCAGGGACAGGGGCGCGGAATGGTAGCAGCCCGGCTGGCCGGTCCCGGCGGCCTCGACCCCGATGAGCGTGACCTCGCGGTGCGGCACGAACTCGTGGAACATGCCGATGGCGTTGGAGCCGCCGCCCACGCAGGCCACCACGTAGTCCGGCAGCTTCCCGATCTTTTCCTGGAACTGGGCCTTGGCCTCGCGGCTGATGATGGACTGGAACAGGCGCACCAGGGTGGGGAAGGGGTGCGGCCCGGCGGCCGTGCCGAAGCAGTAGTGGGTGGTCTCCTGGTCGGCGATCCAGACCCGCAGCGCGGCGTTGATGGCGTCCTTCAGGGTCTTGGTGCCGGACTGCACGGGCACCACCTGCGCGCCCAGGAGGTGCATGCGGCGCACGTTGTGGGACTGGCGGCGCACGTCTTCGGCCCCCATGTAGACCGTGCAGCGAAGGCCCAGCATGGCCGCCGCCGTGGCCGTGGCCACGCCGTGCTGGCCCGCGCCCGTCTCGGCCAGGAGCACCGATTTGCCCATGTATTTGGTCAGAAGGCCCTGGCCCATGGTGTTGTTGATCTTGTGCGCGCCGGTGTGGTTCAAATCCTCTCGTTTCAGCCACAGATTCACGCCCAGCCGCTTCGACAGGTTCGGGCACAGATACAGGGGCGAGGGCCGCCCCACGTAGTCGGCCAGAAGGGCGGCCAACTCGGCCTGGAAGGCCTTGGTGGGGATGATCTTCTCCATGGCCTCTTCGATTTCCATAAGCGGCGGCATGAGCAGCTCGGGAACGAACTGTCCTCCGAACTCTCCGAAATAACTTTTCTTCATATTCTCTCATCACCTTTCTTCAGTGTGCTTTGCAATCCCAGACCCCGCCAAAAGTTTTGGAAGGGGGGTCCAGGGGGGAAACTTTTTTCAAAAAGTTTCCCCCCTGGCCGCCGGAGGCTCCCCCCCTTCCCCTCACTCATTTTTTTGGCCGCCTTGCGGCCATCGTCCGGCCAGGATGGCCCCGGCCTGGGCGACGGCGGCGTGGTCCTTGACGCCGGGGGATGTTTCCAGTCCCGAATTGAGGTCCAGGCCCGTGGGCGCGGCCGTATCCAGGGCGGCCTCCATGTTGTGCAGCCCGAGCCCCCCGGCCAGCAGCCAGGGTTGCGGCGGCTCAAGGCCCGCCACCAGGGAGAAATCCATGGACCGGCCGTGGCCGCCGCCGGAGGTTCCGGCGTCGAGCAGGAAAAAGGCGCAGGACTCGGCGAAGCGGTCCATGGCCTTTTGGATGGCCTCTTTGGAGCCGAGCTTTTCCGGCCACAGGGCCTTGATCACCCGCTCGGGGCCGACGGCGCGGCAGAAGGCCTCGCTCTGGCGGCCGTGGAGCTGGGCCAGATCGAGTTCGGCGGCCTCCATGATGCGCACAACCTCGGCGATGTCCTGCTCCACGAAGACGCCCACCCGGTAGGCGTCGCCGCGCGGCAGGCCGAGGGCCTGTTCGGGGGTGATGCGGCGCGGGCTTTTGGCCGCGAAGATGAATCCGGTCATGGCCGCGCCTGCGGCCAGGCAGGCGGTGACGTCGTCGGGCCGGGTCAGCCCGCAGACTTTGAAAAAGGGCGTCTGGGAGATCATGCGCCCTCCTTGCGGGCTTTGGCTTGGACCAGTCCGGCCAGGGTTCGGCCGGGGTCGGTCCCGGCCATGATGGAGGTGCCGACCAGCACGGCGTCGAAGCCGAGCTGCGCCATGCGGGCGGCCTGGTCGGGACGCGAGATGCCGCTGGCGGAAATCCAGATGCGGCCCGGGCGCTTGCGCGCCGACAGGCGTTCGGACACGGCCAGATCCACGGTGAGCGTGTCCAGGTCGCGGTTGTTGACCTGGATGATGTGCGCGCCATGCACCTCGGCCCGGTCCAGGTCTTTTTCGTCGAAGACCTCTACCACGGCCTCAAGGCCCATGTCGTAGGTCACCCGCAGCATGTCCGCCAGGGCCGTGTCGTCGAGCATGCGCACGATGAGCAGCAGGGCCGCAGCCGGATGGGCGGCGGTCTGGGCCACCTGGAGGGGGTGGACGAGGAAGTCCTTGCGCAGAAGCGGCATGCCGGGTGCGGCCTGGGCCGCCTCGTCCAGGTAGTCGAGGCTGCCTTTGAAATAGGCCTCCTCGGTCAAAACAGAGATGCAGGCCGCGCCGTTGTCCGCGTAGATGCGGGCCACGTCGGCCGGGGACAGCCCCAGGTTGATGTCGCCCTTGGAGGGCGAGGCCCGCTTGTATTCGGCGATGACGGCGGCGCGCTCGCCCGGTACGGCCCGGTCCAGGATGGCCCCGGAAAAAGACGGCCGGGGGCCGGGCAGCGGCGGCGGCAGGCCGCCGGACTCGGCCAGGGCCATGAGTTTCTCGATCTCGGGCCGTTTGGCGGCGCGAAACTTCTCAAGCATGGGTTTCTCCGAAGGCCTTGGCGGCCAGGCCAGCGGCCACGGCCTCCCGGGCCTTGTCCATGGCGGCGGCCAGGGGCAGGTCTTCGAGCAGATGCAGGGCCGCGCCGAGGTTCAAGGCCAGCATGTCCAGCATGGCCTGGGGCCCCACGCCGGCCAAAAGACCGCGCAGGGTATCCACGGCCTCGTCGCGGCCGGAGACCACCACGTCGCCGGGCTTGTGCGCCGGGAAGCCGAAATCGGCCGGGTCGATGCGGTCGCGCTTGAGCCAGCCGTCGCGCACGTAGCAGACGTCGGCCGGGCCGAACGGGGTCAGCTCGTCGAAGCCGCCCGCGCCGTGCACCACCACGCCGCGCCGAAGGCCCGTGAGCGCCAGCACCTCGGCCATGAGCGGCACGTGGCGCGCGGTGGGCACGCCAAGGATCTGGTGCGTGGGCCGGGCGGGGTTGAGCAGGGGCCCCATGAGGTTGAACAGGGTGCGCGCGCCCAGCTCCTTGCGGATGGGGCCGATGCGCTTGAACGCCGGGTGGTAGCTGGGGGCGAAGAGGAAGACGAAGTTGGTGGCGTCGAGCGAGGCCTTGACGGCATCGGGTTCGACCACCAGGTCGAAACCCAGGGCCTCCACGGCGTCGGCCGAACCGCAGGCGCTGGAGACGGCCCGGTTGCCGTGCTTGACCACCTTGTGTCCCATGGCCGCAAGGTACAGGGCCACGGCGGTGGAGCAGTTAAACGAGCAGGTGTTGTCGCCGCCCGTGCCGCAGGTGTCGATGCGGTCGCCCGTCAGGCCGGGAACGAGCCGGGCCTCTTCCAGGGCGGCCTTGACCCCGGCCGCGATCTCCACGGCGGATTCGCCCTTGGTCTTGAGCCCCATGAGGAACGCGCCCACGCAGGAGTTGGGCATCTCGCCGCTGTACATGGAGCGGAAGGCGGTCATGGCCAGATCCTCGGGGAGGTTTTTGCCCACGGCCAGAAGTTCCAGCGCTTCAACGAACTTGTCCATCGCGTGTCTCCTTTTTCGTGGCCGTTAACGGCCCGCTCCCTGGGGGAGGATGTTCTCCGGAAAATTGGCCAGAAGCTTCATGCCGTCCGGGGTGAAGACCGATTCGGGATGAAACTGCACCCCCACCCAGGGCCGCCCCCGCCAGGAAAGCCCCATGACCTCGTTTTCCTCGGTCCAGGCCGTGATCTCCAGCCTGTCCGCGGCTCGGGCGGCCTTGACCAGAAGCGAATGGTAGCGGCAGCACTCAAAGGGGTTGGGCAGCCCGGTGAAAAGCCCGGTCTCGCGGTGGCTGACCATGGACGTCTTGCCGTGCATGATCCTGTCCGCCACGACCACCGGCGCGCCAGCGAAATGCCCCAGGATCTGGTGCCCCAGGCAGATGCCCAGGACCGGGACTTCCTTGGGGAGCCTTTCTAAAAACTTCAGGCACAGCCCGGCGTTTTCCGGGGTGCTGGGCCCCGGCGAGATGCACACCATGTCGAGCGTGCCGGACGACGCCAGTTCCAGGATGGACGGGTCGTCGTTTTTTTTGACCTCGGGGTCTTTGCCGAGCATCTGGAAGGCCTGCACCACGTTGAAGGTGAAGGAGTCGAAGTTATCAATAAGTAAAAACATCGCCGCCCTCCTTGGATGCCAGGACTTCAGCCAGCACCCGGGCCTTGTTTTGACATTCCGTCCATTCCCTGGCCGGGTCCGAATCGTAGACGATGCCCGCGCCCGCCTGCCACGACAGCATGCCGTCGCGAATCCACAGGCTGCGGATGGTGATGCCGGTGTCCAGGTCCACCCGGCCCGGGTCCAGGCCGATCCAGCCGATGGACCCGGCATAGGGCCCGCGCGGGGTCTTTTCCAACTCGGCGATGATCTGCATGGCCCGCACTTTGGGCGCGCCGGACAGGGTTCCGGCCGGGAAGGTGGAGGCCAGGACGTCCAGGGCGTCCAGGCCGTCTTTGAGCTTCGCGGTCACGTAGGACACGATGTGCATGACGTGGGAAAACTTTTCCACCTCCATGAACTTCTCCACCTTGACCGTGCCCGGGGCGGCGATGCGGCCCAGGTCGTTTCTCCCCAGATCCACCAGCATGACGTGCTCGGCCCGCTCCTTGGGGTCGGCCAGAAGCTCGGCGGCCAGCGCCGCATCCTGGGCCGGAGTGGCCCCGCGCGGCCGGGTTCCGGCGATGGGGCAGGTGGTCAGGGCCCCGTCCTGGCAGCGCACCAAAAGCTCCGGCGAGGAACCGAGCAGGGTCAGCCGGGGCAGGCGCATGAAAAACATGTAGGGGGAGGGGTTCACCTGCCGCAAGCGGCGGTAGACCACGAAGGGGTTGCCGGAAAAGGGCGCGGAAAAGCGCGTGGACAGCACTACCTGGATGCACTCCCCGGCCCGGATCATGTCCTTGGCCGTGGATACGGCCGCCATGTAGCCCTCCTGGCCCGGAGAGGCGGTCACCGCGCCGAGCACCGGCCGCTCCATGGCGTGGTAGATGTTCGAATGGTCGATATCCAGCCTGGACCGGCCGCTCTCGTCCAGGGTCAGGTACGAGCAGCAGTGCTTGAGATGGTCGAAGACCACCACCTTGCCCGGCAGGACCAGACACGCCTCGGCCTTCTCCGGCGGCAGGTCCGGGGCCAGCTTGGGTTCGAAGATCCCGGCCGCGCCGTAGCCGAAATAGCCGCACAGGGCGCGGGAAATGGGCGGCAGGTCGGCGAATTCCTGCGGCGGCAGGATCGTCAGGCGCTGGGTCAGCTCCCGCAGGCCGTCCACGAACGGCGCGCCGGACAGCTCCTCCAGTTCGGCCAGACGCTTGTCCTTGGCATGCACCCGGAGCCGTCCGTCCCGGATATCCACCCGCAGCCGGAAATCCCAGGCGATGACGCTGAAGCGCCCCAGGCGGCCGTCCACCTCGGCGCTCTCCAGCAGAATGCCCGGTTTTTCGCCCACCAATCCCAAAAACAGGCTGATGGGGGTCTGTACGTCGGCCGGGAGCCTTTGCCCCCGCTGCGTCAACGTGATTGCGTTTGTCATGATGCGTCCTTTGCGGAGGGTTCCCGGCTCCACCAGGCTGCGGCGCGCGTGGCCAGCAGATCCACGTCGCCCCCGGCGGCCACGTTGAGGAAGTTGCGATAGGTGCGCACGGCCTCCTGGCTGTGCGGGTTGGCCTCAAACAGCACCCCGAAGAGCCCGGCGTCCTCCAGGATGAGCTTTTTCGCGGCGGCCAGTCGCCTCGTGAACGACGGAGTGATGAATTTCTCGATGTCCCCGGCGTTTTGCTGGGCGGCCAGATAGGCCACCGTGGTCACGAAATTGAGTCCCTGCACGAAGGCCATGGCCCGGTCGTGCTCGTGCGGGTCGGTGCGAAACGCGACGAATCCCAACGTTTCCATGAACCTCTCGACGGCCTGCGCAGCCGCCTCGTCACGGCCCGGGCAGCCGGGCATCACGGCCACCCGCAAGGCCTCGGCCGTCCCATCCGCCCCGGTCTTCTCCCCGGTCGCGGGATTGGGGCCGAAAAGGGGATGCGTGCCCACCACCGGACCCTGATACGCCGACAGCATGTCCTGCACCGGCAAGACCTTCACCGAACCCACGTCGGCCAATATCGCCCCAGGTTTCATGGCCGGGACCACGCACCTCGCCACGTCGCCCGTGACCGTCACCGGCACGGACAAAAGCACCATGTCCGCGCCGTCCACGGCCGCCGCCACTTTCTCCGGCGTCAGCGGTCGGTCCAGCTCGCGGACGTCCAGGCCCGCCTCGCGGCACCGATTCACGAAAAGCCGCCCCATGCCGCCCCGCGCGCCCACGATGGCGATCGAAGAGATGGTCATAAGGAGAGCCTCCGGCGGCCAGGGGGAAAAATTTTTGTAAAAATTTTTCCCCCTGGACCCCCTTTCAAAAACTTTTGGCGCGGGCGCGGCGTTGCGGCGGCCTGCGGCCGACGCAACGCCGCGCCCGAGTGAGCGATTGCCCGATTCTGGGCCGTGTCCCCCGTCGGGGGGGTCCGGGGGGAATCATTCCCCCCGGCAGGGGATGGGTTCGGGAAGGGGGCAGCGCCCCCTTCCCGAGAGCATGCGCTGTTCATCCTGTCACCTTGCTCCATTCGTCGAAGAAGTGCGGGAACGATTTGGCGACGCAGCCGGGGTTGTCGAAGCGCGCGGTCACGCCGCGAAGTCCGAAGAGCGCCATGCTCATGGCCATGCGGTGGTCGTCGTAGGTGGCGAAGGACACGGTGTCCTGGGGCGGGATAAGCCCCGGCTCGATGCGCAGCCCGTCGGGCATAACCAATGCCCTGGCCCCGGCCCGGGTCAGGTTGTCGGCCAGGGCCGCCAGCCGGTCGGATTCCTTGATACGCAGATGCGCCACATTGCGGATGGTCGTGGCGCCCACGGCCATGGCGGCCGTGGCGGCGATGGTGGGCACGAGATCGGGGCAATGCCCCATGTCCACCGTGACGCCGGAAAGGGGGGAGGGGAAGACCGTGACCGAGTCGGCATCCTGGGTCAGGCGCGCGCCCATGCGGCCCAGGATGTCCACCATGGCCGTGTCGCCCTGGGCCGAGTCGCGGCGCAGATTCACGACCTGGACGGGACGCGCGCCGAGCGCGCCTGCGGCCAGGAAGTAGGAGGCGTTGGACCAGTCGCCCTCCACCCGGCGCGCGCCGGGCTGGTAGCGGCCGGGGCGGCACAGAAACCGCAAGCGGCCGGGTTCGGCCTTGGTGATGGCCGCCGGATCGGTGACGACCCAGGCGTCGCCGCATTTGGTCTCGACGGTCACGGGCACGCCGCAGTCGCGCATGGCGGTGAGCGTCACGGCCACATAGGGCCAGGACACGGCCTTTGTGCCCGTGACCAGGATGGTCAGCGGTCCTGCGGCCAGGGGCGAGGCCAAAAGCAGCCCCGAGAGATATTGGCTGCTTTCCTCCAGGGTGATCTCGACCTCGCCCTCGGAGAGTCCCGAGGCCGTGATGGCGAGCGGCGGGCAATCGGGCTTGCCGGGAAAGGCTATCGCAGCGCCCAGGCCTTCCAGCACCCGGGTCAGTTCGCCGATGGGCCGGTCATGCATGCGGCCCCGGCCGGATACGGTGAAGAGCCCCTGCCCGGCGGCGGCCACGGCCACGATCAGGCGGCAGGTGGTGCCGGACTCGCCCACGTCCAGGACGGCAGGCTCGGCCGCGCCGCCCCGGGGCGCTCCGGCCACGCCGGTGACGGCGTAGTCGCCGCCCTTGCCTTCGATGCCCGCGCCCATGGCCGAAAGACACGCCCGGGTGCGCTCCAGGTCCTGGCTCTCCAGCACGCCCGTCACCCGCGACTGCCCCTCGGCCAGAGCGGCGCAAATCAGCAGCCGGTGCGAGACGGACTTGGAGGCCGGGGCGCTTATGACGACGGTGCTCATTCCTCGATGACCTCCATTTTGCCCGACACGTCGATATGCGGCCCGGCCGGGTAGCAGCCCAGAATGCGCAGGCTGTGGGTGCAGGCCCGCAGTTCGTCCAGGAGTTTGGCGTATTCGGCGCGGCTTAAGTCGCACTGCAGGTCGGCAAAAAACACGTATTTCCATTTCTCGCCCCGAAACGGCCGGGATTCGAGCTTGGTCATGTTGATGTCGCGCCCGGCCAGTTTTTCCAGGACCGCGTGCAGCGAGCCGGGCTTGTCCGGGAGGTTGAAGAGGATGGAGGTCTTGTCCCGGTTCTCCTGCTTGGTGTCGCTTGGGCCGATGATCAGGAACCGGGTCCAGTTGTCGGGCAGGTCTTCGATGTGGCTGGCCAGGACGTTTAAGTTGTGCATCTCCCCCAGACGGCTGTGGCCGATGGCGGCGGCCGAGGGCATTTTGAGGATGCGCAGGGCGGCGGCGGCGGTGCTTTCGGTGGGGATGATCTTGGCCCCCGGGAGGTTGGCCCGCAGCCACCCGGCGCACTGGGCCAGGGGTTGGGGGTGGGAATAGACGGTCTTTATGCGGGCCAGCTCCGTGGCCTTGGAGAGCAGCGAATGGCTGATCTTGCAGTAGACCTCGGCCTGGACGAAGACGTCGTGGCGCATAAAGAGGTCCAGGCTTTGCCCCACGGTGCCCTGCAGGGAGTTTTCCAGGGGAACGAGCCCCAGGTCCGCCTCGCGGGAGGCCACGGCGGCGAACACGTCGTCGATGGAGGGCTTGGGCTCGAACTCCCCGGCCCGGCCCAGGGTGGCCATGGCCGCGAAGTGGGAGAACGTGCCTTCGGGGCCGAGGAAGACGACCTTTTCCGGGCGTTGCAGGCGGCGGGAGGAGGACAGGATCTCCCGGTAGATGATGCGCAGGTGCTCGGCGGGCAGGGGGCCGGAGTTTTCGGCCACCAGGCGTTTGAGAACCTCCTTTTCGCGGAAGGGCTTGAACACGGCCTGGTGGGTGCCGTCCTTGCGCTTGCCGACCTCGATGCTGGCGGCGGCCCGGCGGTTGAGAAGCGCCAGGATATGGTCGTCGATGTCGTCGATCTCCCGGCGCACCCCGGCCAGGAATCCTTCCAGGGCCTCGGGGGAGGCGGCGGGTGAGGGCTTTTTGGCGGCCATGGCTCAGCCCTCCTTGATGTCTTCGGCGATGCGCATGCCGAAATGGCGTCCGGCCACGTCCGTGCGGCACAGGATCTCGTCGCCCACGCGTAGGGAAACCACGCTCACGGGCGAGCCGTCGGCGCGCACCAGCCGGATGGTCTCGGCGTTTTGCAGAAAGAGCTTGCCTTCGGTGTCGCCGATTCTGGCGGCCACGAGCAGCATGGGCCGCACCTCCACCTTGACCCGGCCCACCACGGCCAGGGAGGTTTCGCCCGTGGCCGAGACGATGAGCACCTCGTCGCCTGCGGCCAGTTCCTCGAGGTAGCGGGTCTTGTCCCCGGGCATGGCGGCGTAGGCGTGCACGGCCCCGGCGTTGATCCGGAAGGGCCGGGCGGCCACGTAGGGGTTGGACTCGGTCTCGGCGTGGACCAGGAAGGTGAACGCGCTGGAATTGCCCACCAGCATGCCCTGGCCGGTACGCAGCATGGAGATGGTGTCCACGCAGACCCGGTGCCCCAGGCCCACGGGGGTGATCTCGGTGACCACGGCCGGGGAGAGGCCGATGGTTCCCTGGCTGATTTTGAGTTCGGCCACGATTTTCTTCAGATCGGCCGCCGCCTCGGGGAGGACCAGGATGCGGTCCACGCCGCGTTCCAGGATGCCTGCGGCCAGCTTGGCCTCGGCCAGGCTGGCGGCTTCGAGGCCGATGCCCGTGACCTGGGCCAGGATGTTCTCCACCGGGATGATCTCGCAGCCCCGGGCCAGAAAGACCGTGCGGCCCGAGGCGGCCAGGCGCACGGCCTCTTCCTCGTCGGCCTTGGCGGCCACGGCCGCGATGGCCACCCCGGACAGGGGGACCACCCGCACCCGGCCCAGGGCCTGGATTTTTTCCACGTCGGCGTCGTCGGCCAGGATGGCGTCCACGCCGGACTCAAGCGCCAGGGTGACGAACTTTTTGTCGAAGGGAACGGCTTTCGCCCAGATTTCCTTGCTCATGACATCCTCATGTGTTGTCGGCCAGAAGTTCCATGGCCTGGTCCACGTCCCAGTTGCGCTGGACGATGCCGTGCAGGGCCTGGACGATGCGTGCCGGTTGGCGGTGCTGGAAGATGTTGCGGCCGATGGACAGGCCCGAGCCTCCGGCCTGGACCGAGTCGTGGGCCATCTGGATCAGGTCGCGGTCGTTGTCCATCTTGGGGCCGCCGGCGATGACCACGGGGATGCAGCAGGCCTCGGCCACCCGGGCGAAACTGTCCACGTCGCCGGTGTAGGGCACCTTGACCACGTCCGCGCCCAGTTCCGTGCCCACCCGGGCGCAGTGGCGCACGATCTCGGGGTCGTATTCGTTTTTGACCTTGGGCCCCCGGGCGTAGACCATGGCCAGAACCGGCATTCCCCATTCGGCGGCCTTGGAGGTGACCTCGCCGAAGTGTTCGAGCATGTGCCGCTCGGTCTCGTCGCCCAGGTTCACGTGCAGGGACACGCCGTCGGCCCCGAGTTTGAGGGCGTCTTCCACGGTGGCCACCAGGATCTTGGCGTTGGGATAGGGAGACAGGGTGGTCGAGGCGGAGAGGTGGATGATCAGCCCCACGTCGCGGCCGCGTCCCCGGTGGGAGCAGCGGGGGAGTCCCTTGTGCATGAGCACGGCGTTGGCCCCGCCCTCGGCCACCTGGTTGACGGCCTCGCGCATGTCGATCAAGCCGTCGATGGGGCCCACGGTGACGCCGTGGTCCATGGGGACGATGATGGTGCGGTGGGTGTTGCGATTCAAGATACGCTCAAGTCGTACGGCTTTCCCCAAAAGCATGGCCAACCCCCTTGCGGTTTTGCTGTTTGGCCTCTCGGCGGGTCGTGGGGGACCGGGATGCCGACGGGGCCAAAAAAAAGGGCCGCCGGCGTTTCGTGACGCCCGCGGCCCTTGGAGAGGCTTTGTGTGCGGTTTTGGTTACACCGCACCCCTCCCCAGACCACGGGCGTGACTAAACCAGTACCAAAAATAAAAACCGGTGGTGGGGATGAGGTTGTGGTGACGCATGGGGGCATGGATAGTCGCAAGGAGTTTGAGGTGTCAAGTTTTTTTCACGGTGTTAATGCGGGTTGGCGGCGATTGGGGCCACGAGGAGGCAAAAATATTGAAAATAGGGCTTGCTGCGGCGCGTGGAGTCATCTAAAAGGCTTGTTGAAATCCGACACCGCACGTCACCTGGCGTACTCGTCGGATTTGCCCGTGCCTTCTTCCCGCTCCGGCCCGGGTTCTCCCGGGACCAGCCGCAAATCCAGATGCGGCGCAGGAATCGCGCGGGTGACAAAAAAGACATTTCTTCGCTTGACGTGGCCCGTCGAGATTGTTAAAATAATCACAAACGTTTTCATGTGCTTGGCTCGCCAAGCAAAAGCGCCGTATTTTCCCGTGCCTCTTCCCTTCCTCCGGCCCCGGGATCCCTCGGGGCCAGCCGCAAACCCAGGCGTGGCGCGGGGAATCACGCGGGGAACCAAAAAAAACATTTCTTCGCTTGACGTGGCCCGTCGAGCTTGTTAAATTCCTCACAAGCTTTCCGCGTTAAGGCTAAATAGTCTGCTATTCTGGGGAGTTGTCGACGCCCATAAGGACAAACGGCGCGCAATTCCCGGCCCAGGTGGAAGGCGTTCGGGCCGTCGGCAAGGGGCGTCGGCGCGCGGAGCGGCGAAGGGCGCCGGGGAGGAATCCTTCCCGGCGGTCGCACGTTCAAGGCCGCGTGAAATCACCCGACGTATTGCTATACGGTGGAATTGGCACAGGCAGCAATCAACAACCAAAAAGTGGAGGACGACTATGCCTACCTTTGTTGATCCGAGCAAGTGTGACGGATGCAAAGGCGGTGAAAAAACCGCGTGCATGTACATTTGCCCCAATGACCTGATGATCCTCGATCCCCAGGAAATGAAGGCTTACAACCAGGAACCCTCGGCTTGCTGGGAGTGCTATTCCTGCGTGAAGATCTGCCCCCAGGGCGCCATCGGCGCCCGTCCCTACGCCGACTTTGCGCCCATGGGCGGCACCTCGATCCCCATGCGCTCGGCCGACTCCATCATGTGGACCATCAAGTTCCGCAATGGCAACATCAAGCGGTACAAATTCCCCATCCGGACCACCCCGGAAGGCTCCATCAAGCCCTATGACGGCAAGCCCGAAGGCGCCAACCTGGACGACGAACTGCTGTTCACCGAGACCAAGCTGGTCGAGCCCAAGGAAGTCCTGATGAAGGCCTTCCCGGTGACCGAGTCCGACACCGTGCAGTGCTGGCTTGACGGTTTCTGCAAGTAATCTTTGCACTACAAGAATATAATAGGAGGAGACATCCTATGCCTACCATTCCCGTTAAGGAAGAGCCCAAAGGTATCGCCCTTGCCGAGCCGGAACTGATCGAAAAAGACGTCGACATTCTTATGGTCGGCGGCGGCATGGGCACCTGCGGAGCCGCTTACGAGGCGTGCCGTTGGGCCGACAAGATCGGCGGGATCAAGATCATGCTGCTGGACAAGGCTTCGCTTGAGCGTTCCGGCGCCGTGGCCCAGGGCCTGTCCGCCATCAACACCTATGTCGGCGAGAACCCGGTGGACGACTACGTCCGCATGGTCCGCACCGACCTGATGGGCCTCGTGCGCGAAGATCTGATCTTCGACCTGGGCCGTCACGTGGACGACTCCGTCCACCTGTTCGAAGAGTGGGGCCTGCCTTGCTGGGTGAAAGAAGGCGACCACAACCTGGACGGCGCTGCGGCCAAGGCCAAGGGCGTGTCCCTGCGCACCGGCGCGGCCCCTGTCCGCTCCGGCCGTTGGCAGATCATGATCAACGGCGAGTCCTACAAGTGCATCGTGGCCGAGGCGGCGAAAAACGCCCTGGGCCAGGATCGCTACATGGAGCGCGTGTTCGTCGTGAAGCTGCTTTTGGACGCCAACGAGAAGAACCGCATCGCCGGCGCCGTGGGCTTCTCCACCCGCGAAAACAAAGTGTACGTGTTCAAGACCAACGCCATGGTCGTGGCCTGCGGCGGCGCGGTCAACGTGTACCGCCCCCGGTCCACTGGTGAAGGCATGGGTCGCGCCTGGTACCCGGTGTGGAACTCCGGTTCCACCTACACCATGTGCGCTCAGGTCGGCGCCGAGATGACCATGATGGAAAACCGCTTCGTCCCGGCTCGTTTCAAGGACGGTTACGGCCCGGTCGGCGCCTGGTTCCTGCTTTTCAAGGCCAAAGCCACCAACGCCAAGGGTGAAGACTACTGCGTCACCAACCGCGCCATGCTGAAGCCCTACGAGGATCGCGGCTACGCCAAGGGTCACGTCATCCCGACCTGTCTGCGTAACCACATGATGCTTCGCGAAATGCGCGAAGGTCGCGGCCCCATCTACATGGACACCGCCACCGCGCTGCAGACCACCTTCGCCAAGCTCACCCCCGAGCAGCAGAAGCACCTGGAAGCCGAGGCTTGGGAAGACTTCCTCGACATGTGCGTCGGCCAGGCCAACCTGTGGGCCTGCATGAACATCGAGCCCGAAGTCAGCGGCTCCGAGATCATGCCCACCGAGCCGTACCTGCTCGGTTCCCACTCCGGCTGCTGCGGCATCTGGGTTTCCGGCCCCGACGAGAAGTGGGTTCCGGACGACTACAAAGTCAAGGCCGACAACGGCAAAGTCTATAACCGCATGACCACGGTCAACGGCCTGTGGACCTGCGCTGACGGCGTCGGCGCCTCCGGCCACAAGTTCTCCTCCGGTTCCCATGCTGAAGGCCGCATCGTCGGCAAGCAGATGGTGCGCTGGGTGGCGGACCACAAGGACTTCAAGCCCGCCCTGAAGCAGAGCGCCGCCGAGCTGGCCAAGGAAATCTACCAGCCGTGGCACACCTTCCAGGAAGGCAAGGCCGCTTCGACGGATCCCGTCGTCAACCCCAACTACATCAGCCCGCACAACTTCATGATGCGCCTGGTGAAGTGCACGGACGAGTACGGCGGAGGCTGCGCCACCCTGTACACCACGTCCAAGACCCTGCTGGACACCGGCTTCAAGTTGCTGCAGATGCTGGAAGAGGACAGCAAGAAGCTGGCCGCCCGCGATCTGCACGAACTGATGCGTTGCTGGGAGCAGTACCACCGCCTGTGGACCGTCCGTCTGCACATGACCCACATCATGTTCCGCGAAGAAACCCGCTACCCGGGCTTCTACTATCGCGGCGACTTCCTGGGCCTGGACGACAGCAAGTGGAAGTGCTTCGTCAACTCCGTGTACGATCCGGAGACCAAGGAAACCAAGGTCTTCAAGAAGACCTACCACCAGATCATTCCGGACTAAAGATGCGCATGACGGCCGCGGGCTTCTGCCCGCGGCCGTTTTTTAACGGTCTTATCCGGGACGACCGACCGGGCCGTTGACCGAGCCGTCCGCGGGGTCTATCGTCGCGGATCAGGCCGTTTGCATGCGGGCTATAACCACTGCCGGGAGGTTGCGATGTCGAGCAGCGCGATACTCGTCGTCGGCGGCGGCTTCAGCGGGATCACCGCCGCATTGGAAGCCGCTGAAGTCGGCCACGAAGTGTTCATTGTCGAGAAAAATCCCTTCTTGGGCGGCCGGGTAATGCAGCTCAACAAGTATTTTCCAAAGCTGTGCCCCCCGTCCTGCGGGCTGGAGATCCAGTTCCAGCGCATCAAAAACAATAAGAACGTCAAGTTTTTCACCATGGCCGAGGTGACCAAGGTCACGGGCAAGCCCGGCGATTACGATGTGACCATAAGCATCCGGCCCCGGTATGTGGAACCCGGCAGCCTTGATCTGTCCGATGCCGCCGAGGCCCTTTCCAAGGACGTGCCAAGCGAGTTCGAACTGGGCATGGGCAGCCGCAAGGCCCTGTACATGGACGTGCCGTTCGCCTTCCCCAATCGCTACGTCCTGGACAAGGACAACTGTTCGAAAGAGGATCTGGCTTCCCTGGCCGGAACCGACATCATCAACATGGGCGACGCCCCCAAGGAAGTGACGGTCAAGGTCGGCAGCATCATCTACGCCACCGGCTGGAAGCCCTACGACGTCACCCGCCTGACTAATCTGGGCGCCGGAAGCATCAAAAACTGCGTGTCCAACATGCAGCTCGAGCGTCTGGCCTCGCCCAGCGGCCCCACGAACGGCTGCATCGTGCGCCCCTCCGACGGCCGCACCCCGCGCTCCATCGCCTTCGTGCAGTGCGCCGGCTCCCGCGACGAAAACCACTTGAACTACTGTTCCTACATCTGCTGCATGGCCTCCCTCAAGCAGGCCGCCTATGTTCGCGAGCAGTATCCGAACGCGCGCATCACCATCTATTATATCGATCTGCGTACCCCCGGGCGCTACGAGAACTTCGCCAAAAAGATCCTGGCCGACGACAAGATCGCCACGGTCAAGGGCAAGGTCGCGGCAGTGGCCGAGGATTCCGCCACCGGCGACGTGCTGCTCACCGTGGAGGACGCGGTGACCGGCATCAAGTCCGAGAACCGTTTCGAGATGGCGGTTCTGGCCACGGGCATGCAGCCGAGCCTGGCCGGACAGAAACTGCCGGTGGACGTGGCCCTTGACGAGATGGGATTTCTCGTGGGCGGCGAGGAGAAAGGCATATTCGCCGCCGGATGCGCCAAGACGCCGCTTGATGTCATGAAATCGGCCCAATCCGCGACCGGCGCGGCCATGAAAGCGATTCAAACGGTGAGAGGGAGGTAGAAGGCGATGGCCGAAAAAATCGGTGTGTATATAGATGAGTCCAGCATCGCCCCGCACCTGGACGCGGGAGATCTGGCCGCCTTCGTCAAGGAAAAGCTCGGCGGCACGTGTCCGGTCATCAAGACCCACAAACGCCTTTCGAGCCCCGCCGCCGTGGCCGACATCAAAAGCGATATCGAGGCTGGCAGCATCGACGCCGTCTTATTGTGCGGCACCTCCCCCCGCGTGGACTGGGAAGTCTTCGATTTCGGGGACAAGGTGCTTGTTGATCGCGTGAACCTGCGCGAATTCGGCGTGTTGGCCTATAAAAACCCGGACGGCAGCACGCTTGCCAAGGATGAGGCCGCCCCGGATCTGCTCAAGATGGTGGCCAGGGACTACGTCAAGATGGGGGTGATGAAGCTCACCAAGATGAAGGCCCCCGATCCGGAAATGGTCGAATCCGTCAAGACCATCCTGGTCATCGGCGGCGGCTTCACCGGCCTGAATGCGGCCCTGTCCGCCGTCAAGGGCGGCTTCGACGTGGTGCTCCTGGAAAAGACCGGCGCTCTGGGCGGCAAAGCCGCCACCCAGTACAAGACCTTCCCCATGGCCTATCCGTACACCGAGGCGCACGCCATCGGCATCGAGAAGCTCATCGCCGAGGTCACGGGCAACGCCAAAATCAAGGTCAAAACCGGGACCACCCTCAAAGAGCTCCAGGGCGCGCCCGGCAACTACACGGCCGTTTTGACCGGCCCGGGCGGCGAGTCCTCGGAGCCCATCGGGGCCGTGGTCCTGGCCGCCGGTTGGTCTCCCCAGGATACCGAATATCTGAAGCCCTTCGGCTACGGGATCTATAAAAACGTCATCACCACGGCCGAGTTCGAGGCCATGGCCAAAAACGGCGGCATCAAGCGCCCCTCGGACGGCAAGGCCCCGGGCAGCGTCCTTTTCGCCGTGGACGTGGCCGCCCTGATCAAAGAGATCCCTGCCCCCGAGCCCGAGGCCCCGGCCGAAGGCGAGACCGCTCCCGCCGCTCCGGCCGCCGCCGCAGCGCCTGAAGAGGCCGAGGCCAAGACCAACTTCATGGAAGTCAAAACCGCCAAGCACCTCATCTACAGCTCTGAATTGACCAGCCTCGTGGCGCTGAAGCAGGCTGGCTACGTGGACGAAATGCTGCCCGGTTCCGTGGCCATGATCGTCTACGACTCCATGATGGTCCCGGGCATCAACGAACGCTACTATCGCGCCGCCCAGGACAAGCCCGGGGTGATGCTCACCAAGGGAACCATCACCGGCGTCAAGGAAGCCCCCGGCGGCATGCTGACGGTCAGCGCCACGGGAACCCTGCTTGGGGCTGAGGCGGAATTCACGGCCGATCTGGTGGTTCTGCCCACGGGGCTGGTTCCGGCCACGGCCACCGACCCCACCATCAACCTGGTGTACCGCCAGGGACCGGCCTTCCCGGACCTGGACCTGTTCGACGGCTACGCCGACTCGAACTATATCTGCTTCCCCTACGAGACCCGCCGCACGGGCATCTACGCGGCTGGGTGCGTGCGCCAGCCCATGACCATGGCCCAGGCCAAGGACGATGCTGACGGCGCGGTCCTCAAGGCCATCCAGTGCATCACCTCGTCCAACCGGGGCGTTGCCGTGCATCCGCGCTCGGGCGACCGGTCCTTCCCGGTGTTCAACTTCGTGCGCTGCACCCAGTGCAAACGCTGCACCGAGGAATGTCCCTTCGGGGCCCTGGACGACGATGAAAAGGGAACGCCGAAACCCAATCCCACGCGCTGCCGCCGCTGCGGCACCTGTATGGGCGCGTGTCCGGAGCGGGTCATCTCCTTTGACAACTACAATGTCGACATGATCGGCTCCATGATCCGCGAAATGGACATCCCGCCCAAGATCGACGAGGGCGGCCCCCGGGTGCTGATCCTGGCCTGCGAAAACGACGCCTATCCGGCCCTGGACATGGCGGCGCTTCGCGGCAAGCATTGGAGTCCCTACGTGCGCATCATCCCGGTGCGCTGCCTGGGCTCGGTCAACGCCATCTGGGTGGCCGACGCCATGTCCAAAGGCGTGGACGGGGTGATGATGCTCGGTTGCAAATACGGCGACGACTATCAGTGCCACTTCGTCAAGGGTTCGGAGATCTGCAACCGCCGCAAGGAAAACATCGCGGAGTCGCTCAAGCGTCTGGGTGTGGAGCCCGAGCGCGTGGAGCAATACCAGGTGTCCATCGACGAGTACGACAAGGTCCCGGACATGATCGATTCGTTTATCGAGATGGTCCTGAAAATTGGGCCGAACCCGTTCAAAGGATACTAGGAGGGGACAATGTCGCAAGTTGCAAAAATCCAACCCGATCTGCAGTTCGTCAAGGAATTGCAGGCCGTCGGCGGGGAATCCCTCAAAAAGTGCTATCAGTGCGCCACGTGCAGCGTGGCCTGCCCCCTGGCGCCGCCTGAGAATCCCTTTCCCCGCAAGGAGATGGTCTGGGCCCAGTGGGGCTTAAAGGACCGCTTTGAGGGCGATATCGACATCTGGCTGTGCCACAACTGCCAGACCTGCTCGGAATTGTGCCCGCGCGGAGCGCGTCCCGGCGATCTGATCAGCGCGCTTCGCAACATGACGTACCGCAAGCTGGTCAAGCCCTCCATCGTGGGCGAGTGGATGAGTTCGAGCAAGTATCTGCCCATTCTCATCGCCATCCCGGCCGTGCTGTTCCTTCTTATTTGGTACATCAGCACCGGGTTGACCATCCCCGAGGGCGAGATCGTCTACGGCAAGGTCTTCTACGGCGACTACTACATCGACCCGCCGTTTACGCTTCTGGCCTTGTTCGTGGCCTTCACCTTCTTTCGGGGTGCGGTCACCCTGTGGAAGTCCTTTGACAAGGCCCTGCCCAAGACCCTGGTCATCGGCAAGCAGCGGGTCAAGCCGACGCTTCTCGAGTCCGTCAAGGCCGTGCTTCTGGGCGAAATCGCCACCCACGTGAAGTGGAACGAGTGCGGCAACGACAATACCGAGCGTTTCAAAGGCCACCTGAGCCTGTTTTACGGCTTCCTGGCCCTGGCCGTGGTCACCGGCGTAGTGGCGGCCGGACACTGGGGCGGCAAGGTGCTGACGTTTATCGCCCCCATCGGCCACACCCCCATGCCCCTGTGGAGTCCGGTGAAGCTTCTGGCCAACGTGGGCGCGGTGCTGCTCCTGGTGGGGCTGACCTACCTGACCCGGCGTCGTCTCAATGCCGATTCCTCGAAATCCACGTCGTCGTACTACGACTGGTACTTGCTTGGCGTCATCTGGGCCGTGGCCTTGACGGGCATCGGTTCGGAACTGTTCCGCTTGTCCGGTGTGGCGACCCTTGCCTATCCGGTCTACTATCTGCACCTCATCGCCGTGTTCATGCTGTTCGCCTATCTGCCCTGGTCCAAGCTCGGGCATCTGGTCTATCGCACCACGGCATTGGTGTATGCCCATCAGGTCGGTCGTCTGCCCCTGGCCCGTGAAGAAGAAAAAATTTTCATGGTTTAATGAAAGGAGGAGGATACCATGGCTGAAGCTCGCAAAGTGTTCCCCATGAACACGTTCGTGTCGTATCTCAAAGGTGTGGATAAGGAAGGCAACAAAAAGGGCGTCGTGGAACTGGTGGGCTACATGACCCAGTCCGAGATCGACGAGGAACTGGCCCCCTTCGCGGCCGCCCTGGCCAAGGCCTGGATCTACGAGCAGCACCCCGAGTTGGTGAAGATGACCAGCGGCGACCTGTCCGCCCAGGGACAGAACGTGTCCGTGGCCATACTGCCCCCGGACGTCACCGCCGAGGTGGGCGCGCTGTTCGCCAAGCTGGCCGCCGACAAGAAGACCATCTGTGAACAGGCCGCCAAGCTGGAGAAGGTCGAGAAGGAGCTGGCCGAAAAGACCGCCATCCTCAAAGACACCGACACCCGCATGAAGGCCGCCGAGACCAAGGTCAAGTCCCTGGAGGCCTCCCTGCAGAGCGCCGGAGACAAGGTCATCGTGGCCTCCGAGGCCAAGGTTGTGGAATACATCGGCAAGGTCGACGAACTGCTCAAGATGATCGAAGACGTGAAAAAGCACGGCGTGGTCACCGTGTCCGGCGGTGGCGCGGCTCCGGCCGCGGGCGGCACCGGAACCCCCGACGCGGGCGGCGAGCCCTCCTCGGATTTCGGTTTCGGCAGCGACGCCTTCGCCACCGACAAGTGGTAGATCGCGTTCCGGTTCCCTTCGCGGACCCGGTCCTCCGGCTTTTTTAGCGGGCTTTTTGGCCCATGGTATGACAGTCATCGCGCGGTCGGTTCGTCCGGCCGCGCGATGTTTTTTGGTCTGCCATCTCGGGGTAGGGTGGGCGTACGCCAAGACGACTTGAGCTTTGGTCGACCTGGAACAGTCTGGACAGTCTGGACAGTCTGGAAAGGATTGGGACAGTTTGGGGCGGCCTGTGCCCTTAGTCGCCTTGGGGCTGAGGAGGCTTGGAACAGCCAGGACAGTCTGGGACGGGGAAAGCTGATGCTGGGACGGCCTGGGGCGACGGAGGACGATTTGTGGCGGTATGGATGGGCAGCGCCGCACGCCACGACATGCGCCGCATGGGTGGTGCGGCCTACTCGTGATTTTGAGGCCGCAGGCCGCCTCAGCCTTCCCGCGTCCTTTCCGATCCGCTGGCCGACAGGTCGGCGTCCCGGGCCCGGGCGGCCTCGGCCCGCAGGCGGGCGATGATTTCGTCGTAGCCGCCTGGGCGGTGGGGCCGGATGCAGCCCGTGCAATCCTTGATGCCGCTGCGAAGGATGAAATTTCCGCCGCAGTCCGGGAGGAAATACAGGGGACAGAAGCAGAACAGGCAGTTGAATTCGGCGGGATCAAGCCCCTGATGGCAGGGGAAATACTCGCACTGGACATTCTGGAAAAAGCGGTGGCTTGGCTTCATGGGCCGGTATCCTCCCTGGTTGTGTCTACGCCTTGTGCGGCGGGCGTGGAAGCCTCAATTGGCCTATGGGCGTTGGCACGCGGCTTGCTTCAACTGCACCGAGAGCACCAGACCAGGAAAAACAGGACCGCCGAACATGTCGATCGACCTCTCCCAACTCACCCTCATGCGCGCCCGCCAGGATCTGGACGGGGCCATGGCCGGTCTGGGAACCTCCTCGGCAAGCGATCCTTTGAAGTTTCGGACCATGCTGGCCAGCCGCCTGGGCATTGACGGCCAGGTGCTTGGGGCCGGGGAGGCCTTTGCCGGAAAGGCCTTGATGCAGGATTTGTCCGGGCTCGGCCTGGGGGAGGGCGCGTCCACCGATGATGCGGTGCTTGGACTGTCAGGGCTTGGCGCGGGGCTTTCCGGTCTGGGCGGCGACGAATCCTTCGGGGATGGCCTGGGCGGGATGAACATGCTCAAATACAATGCCCTGCACACCCTGGCAAAGATTGCCGACACCACCCCAACTTCGGTCCAGGCTGCGGCCCAGTCCGCAGCCCTGTCCGGGACGGATGCCGCCGGTTCGAATGAAGTGCGCCGCAGCGTGGTCAAAAACGCCGTGCGCATGGTGGTGAATTCCGGGGCCAGACATCCGGACGATCTCGGGCATCTGACCCGGGCCGCCAAGGGCGAGAACGCCGGATTCACCCAGAGCGAGGAAGAGCTGTTCATGGCCGCGGCCAAGGCCGAAAACAGCCTTGAGCAGCGGATGCAGGCGGAATCCAAGGTGCAAGGCGCGGCGACAGGGCCGGTGTTGGCCTCCAGCCTGGAACGATCCGCTGGTTCCCTCAGTTCCCGCTACGAATCCGGCGGGGCCATCGATTGCATCGGCTATGACAAAAAGGGCGGCACCTCCTACGGCCAGTACCAGATCGCCTCCAAGACCGGGACCATGGAGAATTTCATCAAGTTCCTGGATGACAAGGCCCCGGACATCGCCACCCGGCTCAAGAACGCCGGGCCCTCCGACACCGGCGGCAAGACCGGCAGCATGCCCGAGGAGTGGAAGGAAATCGCCTCCGAGGATCCCAAGCGGTTCGAGGCCCTGCAGCACGAATTCATCCGGGTCAACAACTATTCCCCGGCGGCCAAGAGCATCGTCCTGACCTCCGGGGTGGATGTGAACAGCCGGTCCCATGCCCTGCGCGAGGTGTTGTGGAGCACGGCCGTGCAACATGGGCCAAACGGGGCGGAACGCATTTTCAGCAAGGCCATCGAAACGGCCCAGACCACCAAGACCGGTCAGGATTTTGACAAGGCGGTCATCGAGGAAGTCTATTCCATCCGGCAGCGGCAGTTCGGCAGCCATGGCAGACGCATCCGCGAGGCGGTCACGGCCCGCTTCCAGGACGAGAAGAGTTCCGCCATCGCCATGCTGGACCAGACCGCCGCCTAATCCACCTCCTTTGTAATCCGTTGTTGTCACGGTTCACGCCACGGCCCGAAGTCTCACACAAACATCAAAAGCCGCACCAGCCAAGCCTTGCCGGGAGGCGGCCATCTGTTGCATGGGCCGTTTGCCTGACGGGACGATTTGTATTACCACACGTCAAATATCCCTCAGGACGTGCGCATGACCGTAATTCCCTCCTCCTGCGCCAATGCGGCCGACGACCTTCTGCGACTGACGCGGCGCTTGGAGAAGCTCAAGCAGTGTTTCGCCCTGTGCGGCATCATTAATTCCACCCTGGATCTCCCCGAGGTGCTGGAGCGGATCATGAGCACCTCGCGCCGTGCCGTGGGGGCCGAGACGTGCAGCCTGCTTTTGGTGGACGAGTCCCCTGGCCCTGGCCGGGGCGAACTGGTGTTCCGGGTGGCCCAGGGCCCCATGAGCGATTTTTTGCGCCAGGGATTTCGACTGAGGCGCGGTGAGGGCTTGGCGGGCTGGGCCTGCGAGCATGGGAAGCCGCTGCTTATCGCCGACGCCTATGCCGACGCGCGCTTCAACCCAGAGGTGGACCGCCGTACGGGCTATCGCACAAAAACCATCCTCACCGTGCCCCTGGCGGTGCGGGGCCGGGTCATCGGCGTCTCCCAGCTCATCAACAAGGAGGATGGGACGCCGTTTGACGCCACGGACCTGGAGACCTTCAGCCTGATCTGCGACCAGGCCGCCGTGGCCATCGACAACGCCCGGCTGCACGCCGAGATGCTCCAAAAACAGCGCATGGATTTCGACATGGAGCTGGCGGCCAACGTGCAGCAGGGATTCATTCCCAGGCGGCCCCCCGAGTTCCATGTTCTGGATGTGGCCGGGGTGAACCATTGCTGCGACGAGACCGGCGGCGACTATTACGACTTCATTGTCCGCAGGGATGCGACAGGCGCGTCCACTCACCTGGTGGTGATGGTGGGCGACGTCAGCGGCCACGGCATTCCGGCGGCGCTTCTTATGGCCAGCGCCCGGGCCTTTCTGCGGGCCCGGCTCATGGCCCCGGGCGGCATCGAGGAGGCCCTGCGCGACGTCAATCGCCTGCTGTCCGAGGATCTGGGCATGACCGGACGGTTCATGACCCTTTTTGCCCTGGAGATCGATGTGACCTCCCGGGACATCCGCTGGTCCCGGGCCGGCCATGACCCGGCCCTGATCTACGACCCGGCCGCAGACGCCTTCCAGGAACTTGGGGGCAAGGGCATCCCCCTGGGGATCGACCCGGGGTGGGTTTTTTGCAGCGACCAGATGCAGGCCCTGGCTGCGGGCAGCGTGGTGGTGCTGGGTACGGACGGCATCTGGGAGACCCGTGATCCTGCCGGAGAAATGTATGGCAAAGATCGGCTCAAAAACGTGGTGCGGACCTGTTGCGCCAGAACGGCCCCGGAAATCGCCGATGCCGTTATGGCCGACCTGGCCGCCTACCGGTGCGGCCTGACCCGCCGCGACGATGAAACCGTTGTGGTCATCAAGATCAAGGAAACCTAGGAGTGCGACATGACCAAAATCATGATCCCCGTTGCCATGTTCCTGGCTCTGCTGACGATGGGATGCGGCAAGGACGACAGTAAATCCTTCGGCCGGGCGGATCTGAACAAGGATGGCAAGGTCATTTTCGAGGAGGGCGTCATCGCCTATCCGGACCTGACCGTTGAGGAATTTCGTCTGTACGACAAAGACGGCGGAGGGGCGTTAAGCGGCGAGGAATATGCGGTTTTTACGGCCGCCCGCAAGTCGGGTACGCCGCCGCCCGCCAAGCCCCAGCCCGTCGCCGAACAGGCTGCCGCGCCAGTCGCCCCCCCCCAGCCGGACCCGGCCGCCACGGCCCAGTCCGGCTCGCCACAGGTTCCCTCGGCGGCCGCGCTGGCCCCGCTGCCCACAGATGCGCCGGGCGCGCCGGGCGCGCTACAGGGTCAGATCCCGGCAAACACCGTCACCGCGCCCTCCGTCCCGGACGCAACAGCGGCGAACGCCTCCCCGCCGACGCAAAGCATCGAGGTGGCCTCCACCGCCATCTCCCCCGAACCCGAAAAAAAGCCCGCCGGGCCGTCGACGATTTCCTACACCGTGCAGCGCGGCGACTCCCTGAACAAGATCGCCCGCAAGTTCAAAGTCAGCGTCAAAGACATCATGACCAAGAACAAGATCGACAACCCGGACAAGGTGGCGGCAGGACAGGTCCTGGACATCCCGCTGCACGAGGGCGCCGCCCAGCCCGGCGCCGCCAATGGCCCAACGCCGGACATGACGGCCTTCGTGGAGGGGTTTTTCGCCAAAAGCAGCGCCGCCGCACCGGACGAACTCCTTGCCCTCTACGCCGACGAGGTGGATTTTTATAAAAAGGGCGTGGTCAAAAAGGACTTCGTGCTCGAAGACAAGGTCCGCTATTTCGAACGCTGGCCCGCGCGGGCCTACACCCTGTCCGGGACGCCCAAGGTCACGCCCGTGCCGGGAACCAAGCGCACGCGTATCGACGCCCCGGTGCGCTACCAGGTCAAAAACGGCGACAAATCGGCCTCGGGCGAGGCCCTGTTCGTCTTCGAGGTGGTCACGGACGGCGCATCCCCGCGCATCGTCTTTGAGGACAGCAGCGTGACCGCGCGGCCCTGATCCTTACGCTTTTCCTCGTTGTGAGCGCCGTCCGTGTCTGCGGGCGGCGCTTTTTTTGCATAAAATGTTCGTGCCTTCCCGAGAGGCAAAATCCACCCACTGCGAGGCAGGACATGGAAATCACCGGAACCTACAACGACATCACCCGGCTCATGACCCTTATCGGTTCCACTTCCGACGAATCCTCGGAGACCGAAACCTCCAGCAAAACCAAAAGTTCGCACGACACCACCGCCAGCTCCTCAAGCACGGATTCGAAGACGGCCAGCCAGGATCTGGTTTCCCTGACCGGGAACGGCTACGGCATCACCGGGCTCTTGGGATCCGTCATCCCCAACCAGAGCGTGCTCACCTCCCTGGAGGAAAAAACCACCCTTTTGCAGGAACACTTCCTGGGGGCCCTGAACACGAAGCTTGAGGAGGCCGGGATCGATACCGATACCCCCATCACCCTCAAGCGCAACGCCGATGGAAGCATCGAGGTGGCGGGCGACCATCCGGACAAGGAGGCCATCGAGGCCCTTTTCGCCGAAGAGCCGGTCCTGGGCGAGGCCTTCAACGCCATCGCCGACCAGTCCGAACTGGCCCGCAAGATCAAGGCCGAACGCAATGTCACCTTCTCCAGGTCCGGGGGAATGGCGGCCTACGTCAATGCCTCCCTGACCTCGTCGTCCTCGGACACGGATAGCTTTTTCGCGAGCATGCTGGGGGACAGCCTGTCCACCTGGTTCGATTCCGAATAATCCGGGATCGGCGCCGCGCGCTTCCTGAACAAGCTCCATCCGGTCTGAGGCGGGCGGGCGGCGGGAAGCTCCTTATCCGGATGCGCCCGGCAGAGCGGGGAGATGGGCCGCGATGTAGGCATCCACGTCAAATTTCCGGCGGCAACCGCGCTCGTTCATGTACCGCACCTGGCCGTAGACCGGACGCTCGGTCCAGGGCCGGTCATGCAACCCTCCCACGGACCACAGCACCCCCACGTAGCCGTTGGGGTCGCGGCCATCAAGGGCGAACCGGTCGTTGAGCCACACCGCCGTGTCCAGAGCCTCCTGAGGCGTGGACGACCATTCCAGTATCTTTTTGGCCCAATACATGCGCATGTAGCCATGCATCCGGCCCGTCTCCCGCAACTGGGCCTGGGCCGCGTTCCACAAATCCGAATGCGTCAGACCCCGCGCGAAGTCCTCCCGGCTGTACACAAATTCCCGCCGATCCGAAGCATGAGCCGTAAGCGTCCTCTTCCCCCAGTCCGGCAGGCCCTCGAAACGATCATAATCCGGACAATGCAGGCAGAAATTGTCCGACAACTCCCGCCGAACCACGCATTCCTCCACAAAGGCGTCCACGTTCTCCTGGCCCGCCTCGCGGCCTGCGGCCACAACCGAGAGCACCGCCCGCTGGGGCGCAAGCTGCCCGAAATGAAAATACGGCGACAGCCCGGACACCATCCCCGTATTGGGATCGTTTCGGCCCTGGGCATAGCCCGGCAGCCGCTTCTCGACAAAATCCCGTAGCGCCGCCCCCGCCGCCCGTTCCCCGGGCAGGATGTCCGCCACCGGCGGCACGCCGCCATCCGCGCCAAGCCCGGCCAGCACCGCCGCTACGTCAAGCTCCCCCCCAAGCCCCCGCTCGCCGTAAGGATGCTCCGGCAGCTCGGGGAAATCCTCGAGATATTCCGGCAAAAGCCTCCCGATCTTCGGCCGAAGCGTCCGCGCCCCGTATTCCCGCTTGCCCGACGCCACCCGGCAGGGAACCACATTGTGGGCGTCCGTCTCGTAAACGTCCGCGTCCACCGCCGCCGTTACCGCCCGCTTCCAGCCTCCCTTCACCCGCATCGGATCGAAATCCGTCACCACCGCCCCCGCCGCAACCCCCCGGCAATAGGCCGCCACCCCCTCCCCCGGGTCGCCCCGCAAAAGCTCGAAACGTATGCCGCGCGCCGCGCATCCGGCCGCCACCTCGCGCAGCCCCGCCAACATGAAGGCGTACTGCCGCAGGCCCGCGCCCAGGAACCCGTCCGCTAGACAAAACACCACATGCAACGGCCGACGGTGCGACACCGACAGGGCAAAGGCGTGCAGCAGAGCCCAGTTGTCGCCAACCCGCTGGTCGCGGCTCATCCAATAGACCACCGGACCCCGGCCGCCAGGACCGGAACGCCACAGATGCGTGCGGAGGGGATTGATGTCCATGGGACAGGTGTAGTGCGGAAGTACGGCGGCGGCAAGCGGAGGGAAGATGTTGGGGAGGAGGCGCTGCCTCCTCCCCAAACCCCTCCACCGCCAGGGGGCCAGCGCCCCCTGGACCTCGCATCGGCTTCGCGTCGTGCGGCGGATAAAATGTGGCGCGGGATGTTGCCCGGAGCATTGCTCCGGGCAACATCCCGCGCCACTGGACGCGAAGCGCGCCCGGGGGGTCCGGGGGGATGTGCAACCGGGAACATCGCTGACACTTTGGACCGGGTACATCCCTGACACTTTTACCCGATCAAGCGCCTCACCGGGACCACATGTTTCGGCTCTTCGGAGATCAATCCCCCGATGAGAATATCCCCGGCGTACACCAGCCATCTACCGTCATAATTCTGGATCAGCCCGATTCGATTTCTCCCGTAGGCCTCCCCGATAAATACCTGGCCGCCTTTCCAGTTGAACATCCCATCGCTACGAACAAAGCGACTTTCGAAGTATGGCGGATAGCTGAACTGTGGAGCCTCACGGGGAAAAGAACGCAAAGACCGACGATATATCGAACTTGGCGTCTTCTGCCCTAACGCCTCATGTGGGCGCTCATAATTGAACCGGTGCCGCCAACTATCAAACTTCTTTTGCTGTTCTGAAAGACTATCCTGTGGCGGCATTGTTGACTCAAGCTTCAACGTTTTATGCATTCGCTCGTGGCTACCGTTTTGCTCCGGCTTCCCTGGCTCTATGAAATCAACGATGATGCCTAATTGAATCCACCAAACACTAAGTTGTGTAAATCCACCTATCCCGCTGGAGCCGAAAGGCGTCCCGTTGTCCACTCGGATTGCCTGAGGCAACCCATAGTCACAAAATACGTTTTCCATGGCCGATTTTGTATTTTCGAGTGTCTGGCGAGCATATCCCTTGCATGCCAGAACATACCTACTGTGCATGTCTGTTATCGTTAGTGGATAGCATATACTCCTGTCGCCAAGTCGGAACCATCCTTTATAATCAATAGCCCAGACGTCATTCGTATCTTGAGGAGACAACAAATCATACCGTCGCAAACGTCCAGCAGACTTGCGCCGAATTTTTCTCGATTCTGATATAAACCCATGACGCTTTAATATTGCGCCAATTGTGCTTGGTGCTGGAGGATCACAAATTCCGTATTTATCAAATAGAAGTTGTGATAGCTTTTTCGGGCCCCAATACGGATACGTCTCACGAAGCAATAATATTTTCTCAATGATCGCATCAGACGTTTTGTGGGGGCAGTTTCTCGGGGCACGGCTAAACTCCTCGACGCTGCCTCGATCTTGAAAACGCCGGACCCATTTATACCCCGTCTCACGGCTGATCCCGAACCGCTGGCAGATTTCAGAAAACGGTTCGCTTCTGCGCGCTGCCTCAACGATGAACCGAGCTCGTTCTTCCATGGTCTCGACCTTTTTCCAGGGCATCGGAGCTTCCTCCTCTGCCAAAGGTGTCAACCATGTACCCGGTCTATTCTGTCAACCATGTACCCGGTTCGTACCGGAATGATTCCCCCCGGGCGGGGTACGGGGCGGCAGCCCCGATTCTCTTCTCTTTCTTTCTTACGCCTGGGCCTCGCGGCGCGCTGCCGGGCGGTAGGCAGGTTTCTGACCGGCCGGGCGGCTGTGGCCGCGTCCGTTGCCGTATCCGCCGCCGGGGCGGCGGTTGCGGTTGTAGGTTTCGCGCGACTCGGAGGGCTGGGCGCGGTATTCCTGCGGCGTGGGCGCGAAGCCTTCGAGTTCGCGGCGGGGCAGGGGTTTGCCCATGGCGTGTTCGATGGCCCGGACCATGGACATGTCTTCGCGGGTGATCAGGGTATGGGCCTGGCCCTGGCATTCGGCGCGGCCGGTGCGGCCGATGCGGTGGGTGTAGGCGTCGGGGGTGTCGGGGATGTCGAAGTTGATGACGTGTCCGACCTTGGAGACGTCGATGCCCCGGGCGGCGATGTCCGTGGCCACCAGGACGCGGTAGGTTCCGGCCTTGAAGCCGTCGAGGGCGGCCTGGCGTTGGCGCTGGGACAGGTTGCCTTGGATGCAGGCGGCGCGGCAGCCGGACTTGCACAGCAGTTCGGCCAGTCCCTTGGCCTTGTGCTTGGTGCGGGTGAAGACGATGACCGACTCGGACTTGGCCTGGGTCAAAAGCTCCATGAGCAGCGGGGTTTTGCGGCTCGGGGTGACCGGGTAGACGGCGTGCTCCACGGTTGCGGCCGGGGCCTGGTTGCCGATGCGCACGGTGACCGGCTCGGTCAGGATGTCGTCGGCCAGGGCGCGGATGCTGCCGGGCATGGTGGCGGAGAAGAGCAGGGTCTGGCGTTTGGCCGGGAGTTTTTCCAGGATGGCGCGGATGTCGGGGAGAAAGCCCATGTCGAACATGTGGTCGGCCTCGTCCAGGACAAGGGTGTCCAGGGCGGAGAAATCCACGTGGCCCTGGCGCATGTGGTCGAGGAGGCGTCCGGGGCAGGCCACGACGATATCCACGCCACGGCGCAGGCCCTGGATCTGGGGGCTCATGCCCACGCCGCCGTAGACCGTGAGGCTTTTGACGCCCACGCGGTGGCCCAGTTCACGCACGGCGTCGTGGATCTGCTCGGCCAGTTCGCGGGTGGGGGCGACGATGAGGGCCTTGATGGCGCGGCGCTTGGGGGGCTGGCGGCGGGCCAGGCGGTTTAAGATGGGCAAAAGGAACGCGGCGGTCTTGCCGGTTCCGGTCTGGGCCAGGCCCATGACGTCGCGGCCTTCCATGACCGGCGGGATGGCCTCGGTCTGGATGGGGGTGGGGGCGGTGTAGCCCAGGGATTCGATGTTGGACAAAAGCAGGGGATGCAGTTCGAAAGAGGCAAAGCTCAAGGTATATCCTTTTGTGAAAGGGGCGTCCTGGCACGCGTAAAGGCGCGCCTGGTGGCGACTTGCGAATCGTGAACCGGAGGCTGCGGGCCGAGTCAGGATCGGAAGATCGGGGCAAAATGGCGTCTTCGGCGGGGACAGTCCGGGTAGGAAGCGACGGGCATGCAGCCATGAACCGCGTCGGCGGACGAACACACCGAGGGCCGGGCGCGATGACCGGCGAGGGGCATATATAAGGGTTTTTGAGGGGATGTCAAATGGAGGCATGCAGTGCTCGGGTTGATCGGTCGCCGCCAAACAAACACTTCTTGCAAATATTTTGCGCAAGGGTACGATGCTGGATGTTTTTCTTGGGTTCGTTTCGTGTTGGTGTCATTAAAAAATGATGGAATCTTGACAGGCATACGGGGAATCAGTAGTTATATGATTCAGGAAATCGAATGGGATCCAGCCAAGGCTGCCGCGAATAACCGAAAGCATGGGGTGAGCTTCGATCAGGCGGCCCTGGCGTTTCGCGACATGTTCGCGGTGGAATGGATCGACACGCGTACGTGTTATGGTGAGGAACGCGTTATTCTCGTCGGGACAAGTGAGGGGCGGATATTGACGGTGGTGTATACCGAACGGGGAGACCGTATTCGTATTATTTCCGCGCGAAGGGCGACGAAAGATGAGCAAGACAGATATTATCGTGAAAATGGACAGTGAGGGGCGGTTGCACCGCGTGGGGCCGGACGGCGGGTTAGAACCTGTCGCGGTTGCGCCTGTGGCGGAAATGGATGAGGCGGATATCGTCGCTGCCGCTGTGGCCGACGCCGACAATCCGCCGATCACGCCGCAGGACGTGGCGCGGCTTCGCCGCGTGCCGCGCACCAAGACCCTGCGCCGGGCGCTGGGGCTGACCCAGGATGAGTTTGCGGCGCGGTATCATATACCGCTTGGGACGCTGCGGGACTGGGAACAGGGCCGCACGGAGCCGGATCAGGCGACCCGGGCGTACCTTCGCGTTATCGCCAACGATCCGGAAGGGACGCGGAGGGCGTTGGAGGGGGCGCATGGTTGAGGGTCGTGCGGGTGTGTCGGCGGATGCCTCAATGAGGACGCGGGGGCTTTGCGAAGAGAACCTGGAGGCTCAATTATGGTCCGACATTTTCCGGTGGAGCCGGAGGAATTGGATAATCTAAATATTCATTTTTATTTTGAATAGACTCCAGTGTCTGAATAAGCAAGGCTACCAATTCTTTATACTCAAGCACATCAGATATAGAGATGTCTGGCGAATCGACAGGATAAGCGTGAACAGCTTCGTTTCGAATTTTCTTTAATCTTAAAAAGAGATCAACTTGGCTGCCAGATATTATTTCGTGACTTCCAAGCCAACGAATAAATTTATCAGGTCGCGTAAATCTGATTAGACCATTATGCTGCATCAGCTTTAGTATGGAATTTTCAAGCTGCTTCCATATCTCAAAGATCGCGGCCTTAGGGTCTATGTTGGCTAGCTTAATTATCTTTTCATCAAACGCAGAAACTTTGGTTGTTTCTTGAGGTCCATTTTCTGCTGAGGTGATTGATTTTAAAATTTCAGCTTCATCTTTTGCTTTTGCTATTTCTTCCCGTAGGTTCACCTCGATATCTTTAAATTTGATTGTTTTGATGAATCGGGCAAGGTGGGGCATTTTAGAGAGAAGGATCCAAAGGGCTATCAGCGCAGCGGCGGGGGTAGACACATCTCGTATAATTGACGAGATGAAGGTTAAGGTGTCCATTAGGCCCCCTCTTGTTAATAAATTCTATTAAGTATCGTTAGAGTTATGTCTAAAAGGCGAGGATAAAACTGTTATAGTCGAATCTTTTCACTGATCTCATCGACATAGAAAGCTCAGAGATAAGTTTGGCGTCTTGTTGCTTTTTAGTCGAATTCAGGGCGCACTGTCCTTCTTCACCTCATCCCACAACCCATTCCACTCCGCCAGCGTCAGCGTGGCGATATCGAGCCCCCGCTCCTTGGCCAGGGCCTCCATGCCCCGAAACCGGCCGAGAAACTTCTTGTTGGCGTCGTCCAGGCAGGAATTGGCCTTCAGCCCCAGGCGGCGGCCGTATTCGGCCAGCGAGAACAGGTAGTCGCCGAACTCCTCGGCCATGCGCGCCTCGTCGCCAGCCGCTACGGCCATCTCAAACTCCATCCGCTCCTTTTCCAGGGCATGCTTCATGTCCGCGTCCGACTCCCAGGTGAACCCCACCCGGGCGGCCTTGGAGTGGATGCGGTAGGCCTTGAGAAGCGGCGGCAGGCCCTTGGGCAGGCTGTCGTAGAGCCCGGCGCCTTCCTTTTTCTCGGCCCGCTTGATGCGCTCCCAGTTGCGCAAAAGCTCCTCGCGGTTTTTGAGCGTCAGGTCGGCGAAAACATGCGGATGGCGGCGGATCATCTTGGCGGCCTCGGCCCCGAACACGTCGGCCAGGGTGAAGGCCCCTTTTTTCTCGTAGAGGCGGGAGGCGAAGAGCAGAAGGAACAGCACGTCGCCGATCTCCTCCAGGGCCCCCGGCGAGTCGCCCGCCCGGATGCAGTCCACCAGTTCGAAGGACTCTTCAATGATGTAGTCGCACAGCGTCTCCGGGGTCTGGGCCTGGTCCCAGGGACAGCCGCCGGGGCCGAGCAGGGAGTCGATGACGTCGAGCAGTTCTTTCAAAGGGGTGTCGTTGTTCATGGCTTCTTTGGGGGTGACGGGTCGGGGGTTTTGGCAGGGGCGGCCGCCTTGGGCGCGGCCGAGGGTTTGCCCGCTGCCGGGGATTTTACCGTTTCCAGAGCCTTGGGCACCTCTTCGGCGGCGGTTTGCAGCTTGGCCTTGATGTCCGGGGGCACGTATCCGGACACGAGGTTCCCGGCCTTTTCCACAAAGGGAACAAGGCGCGAGGAGGCCAGAAAGTCCGGCTTGTGGCCAAGGGTGGTCATGATGAAAAAAACCACGGCGGCCAAAAGCACGCCCTTGGCCAGGCCGAAGGCCCCGCCGAAGAGCTTGTCGGCCCACTGGGTCATGGTGATGCTCACCAGCCGGGACAGGGCCAGGACCAGGAACCAGACCCCGAGCAGGGCGGCGGTGAAGACCAGGAGATAGGCCGCGATCTGGGCGTAGTTGCCGGAGATGTGGCCCGAAAGATAGGGCGTGACCTCCTGGTGGTAGTTGGCCGCCGCATAGAACCCGGCGAACAGGGCGGCCAGGGAGCCCACTTCCTTGACCAGGCCACGCAGATAGCCCCGCAGGAAAAAAAATCCCCACGCCAGGAGCAGGACCAAATCGGCGATATTCATGCTGGCTCCGGTTCGGGTCGGGGTGGCGCTGTGGCGAGACGTGAACCGAACGTCGGCTACCTAGCAGAAGACGAAGAAAAAATGAAGCCGGGGCGGCCGCTTGCCCGGGGGCGTTGAAGCGGCTAGGATGCCCGGGACGGAAATATACCCGCGGCCAAGGAGCCAAAAAATGTCCCGCATGTTTTTACCCCGCGACATCAACGCCTACCTGACCTCCAAGGTGCTCGGACAGGCCGGGGTTCTGCGCCTCATCAGCGTCTCCATCTACAAGCACATCCATGGCCTAAAGGCCGGAAACGTCCTTTTCATCGGCAACAGCGGCACGGGCAAGACCACGGTCATGCGGGCCATCAACCAGTTCTACGAAGACCACGACGAGCTTGCGGCCTTTCGGACCATGGTCATCATCAACGCCAACACCCTGGCCCCGGAGGTGGAGGGCGAGGACCGGGCCACGCGGCTTTTTCGGCGCATCGAGGCCCGGGTGCGGGCCCTTTGCGGCGGCGACCTGACGGCCGCCCAGCTCAAGGCGGCCATGGAAAACGCCACGGTATGCGTGGACGAGGTGGACAAGATTTCCGCCCGGGTGTCGGGCAAGGCCAACGTGGAAGGCATCACCACCCAGTATGCCCTGTTGACCCTGCTTGAGGGCGAGGACATCCTGTATCGCACCGAGGTGGTGGACGAAGACGGCGTGCGGCGTCTGGCCGACATCGCCGTGGACACCTCCAAGCTGCTTTTTATCTGCGGCGGGGCCTTTGAAGAGCTTTTCGACCAGGTCTACACCCTGCTCGTCAACCGCAAGGACGAGCGCCGCCTCAAGGAGACCTCCGAGGTGGACCGCCAGCCCGACGGCACGGTCAAGGTGCGCACGGTGGTGCGGTTCAAGCTCAAGGACTATCTGCGGCTGTCGGACATGTTCACCTACGGCATGATGCCCCAGTTCGTGTCGCGTTTCAGCTCCATCGCCCTTTTCGAGGAGCTTGGCCGCGAGGAGCTTAAAAAGATCATGCTCACGGCCGACGATTCGCCGCTTCGGGCCTCGCGCGACTATTTCAAGCACATGGGCGTGACCCTGCGGCTGACGGACAAGGCCCTGGACCTCATCGCCGAGCACGCCATGAAAAACACCCGCATCGGCGCGCGGGCCCTGCGCGAGATCTATACCGGGCTCATCGCCGACTACGAATTCGACCCGAGCTCGTCGCCAAAACTCGTCACCACGGACAGCGGCCAGGTGCTGACCATCGACCAGGAGGCCGTGGCGGACTACCTGGCGGGATAGACGTGCGGGCGCTCTGTGCCGTCCGTACAAAGCGATACGCAGATGAGGCAGGCCGTTGGCCGTTTTATGGGCTGCGGCACGGGAAGCTCGGGGCGGCGTCGGGCGGCGTTTTTTGGCTTCGGGGTGGGGCGCGGGCCTTGCAGCGGGCGCAGGGATGCGCTGTGGGGCTGGGAAGTCCCGGCCTTTCGGTTCGGTCAACGGCAATCATGGAGTAAGGAGTGCGGCATGAGGCGAGGAGCGGTTTTGATTTTGGCGGCGGGCGTGATCCTTCTGGCTGCAATGTCGGCGACAGCCCAAACGTCGGGCCAAACGTCGGGCCAGACCATGGCCCAGGGGCCGGACACGGCCGTTCAGGCGGCCGAACAGGTGGTCATTCATTTCTTCGTGGTTCCCCGGGTCTTGCCCGGCGGCAAGGAGGCGGCCGGGAAGTTCCCGGAGTTGCGCAAATTTCTGGCCAAGACCGCCGGGGGCTATTCCCAACTCGGCAGTTGCGACGGCGGGGCGCTTCTGCCTTCCGGCGAGGTGCGCGCCGAGACCAACATCTGCTTCATGGTGTCGGCCTCGCGCGACGTGTCGGCGGAGATCGCGGCCTATCTGAAGACACATTTCGAGAACAAGTCGCCGTTCGTCCTGTCCTGGCCGGGTAGCCGTCATTGAGCCCAGGCGGGGCCTTCGGGGGCCTGCATCCGGATTCCGGCCCGGCCCGGCGGCGGGGCGTGTTCGGGCGGCTGGTCGCCGTGCCGCGCCCCGTGGCCCGGATCGTGCTCCTGACGGCCTTTGCGGCGGGCCTGTACGTCGTGCTGTCGAACATCCGCTACCACTGGGACTGGGGCGTGGTGTGGGCCTACCGGGAGATCTACCTGTACGGCCTTTTGACCACCATGGCCGTCTCGGCCGGGGCCATGGCCCTGGGGCTTGTGCTCGGGGTGTCCGCCGGGCTGGCCTCGGTGTCCCGGGGGGCGTGGCTGCCGGAACTGGCGGCGCTGTACGTGGGGGCCTTCCGGGGCACGCCGCTTCTGGTGCAGGTGCTCATTTTCTATTTTTGCGTGGGGGTGGTGGTGCGCCTGGACAGCCCCTACGTCATCGGGGCCGTGACTCTGGCCTTTTTTTCCGGGGCCTACATCTCGGAGATGGTCCGGGCGGGCATCGAGTCCGTGGATTCGGGGCAGTGGGAGGCGGCGGCCGGGACCGGGCTGACCCATGCCCAGACGCTTCGGCATGTGATCCTGCCCCAGGCGCTCCGGCGCATGGTGCCGCCGGTGACCGGGCAGTTCGTGTCGCTGATCAAGGATTCGTCGCTGTTGTCGATCATCGCCGTGCGGGAGCTGACCAAGGCCGCCGAGGTGGTCAACGCCGCAACGTACCGCACTTTCGAGACGTATCTGCCCCTGGCGGCGCTGTATCTGCTTCTGACCTGGCCTCTGTCGCGCTTGACCCGTCGTCTGGAAAGGGGAATACATCCGCATATGGCGGATGGCCGCCGCAGGTAACATCCATTTTTTGAAAAGGAGCTCCCATGGCCCCAAACGTCAAGGTCTTCGCCCTGTCCACCTGCATTCACTGCAAGCAGGCCAAGCAGTTTCTCGACGACAAAAACGTGACCTACGAATGCGTGCATGTGGACCTTCTGACCGGCGACGACCGCAAGCAGGTCATCGAAGAGGTCAAAAAAGTCAATCCGTCCCTGTCGTTTCCGACCATCGTCATCGGCGACACGGTCATCGTCGGCTTTCGCAAGGACGACATCCTGACCGCCCTGGGGGGATAGGCCATGAGTCCCGAAAAAGGAGCGCCCATGACGGCGCAACGGCTCTATGAGCAACTGAAGACATTCCAGGAGTCCAAGGGGTACTTTTTCAACGACGACAAGGACATGACCCTGGCCCTGCTGGACAGCCTTCTGGTCAACAAGGAGCGTCTGGGCTACATGGCCTGTCCCTGTCGGCTGGCCAGCGGCGACTACGAGGCGGACAAGGACATGCTGTGCCCGTGCACCTACCGGGCGCCGGACGTGGCGGAATACGGGGCCTGCTTTTGCGGCCTGTACGTGTCCCGGGCCTGGCTCGACGGGTCGATCCCCCGGGTGACCGTGCCCGAGAGACGGCCGCCGGAGAAGGTGCTGGCCGGGCTTGGGTTGTAACATCTCGGCATGGCAGGAGGTTAAAAAACATCCTCCATGCATTGCGCCAGGGACTCGCCCCGGGCCAGTTCAGCCGCCGCGAACCGGGCCGACACCTGGCCCCGTCGCATGACCACCATGTGGTCCGCCATCCGGGCCGCCGATCCCAGCCCATGGGAGACCACCACCAGGGCGTAGCGTTCCCGCAGCCCGGAAAGCAGTTCCTCGATAGCCCGGACGGCCATGAAATCCAACGACGCCGCCGGTTCGTCCAAAAGCAGCACATCGGGCTCCAGGGCCATGGCCCGGGCCAGGCACAGCCGTTGGGCCTGCCCCCCGGACAGGGTCTTGGCCGGGGCCTCCAGGCGGTCTTTCACCTCATCCCACAGTCGGGCCGCAACAAGCGCCTCCCGGGTCGCCTCCCTGGCCTCGGCCTTGCCCATCCCCAGGACATGGCGCAGGGGCATGGTGAGGTTGGCCGCGATGGACAGGGGCAGCAGGTTGGGGGTCTGGAAGACCATGCCCACCCGCCGCCGCAGTTCCGTGACCGGAAAGGCCCGGTCGTGGATGTCCAGGGGGTGGCCGTCCAGGGAATACAGCACGCGTCCGGTGGTCCGGCAGCCGTCGAAGCATTCGTTTAAGCGGTTTAGGGCCCGCAAAAGGGTGGTCTTGCCCGAGCCGGAGCGGCCCACGATCACGGTCAGGGCGTTGCCCGCCACGTCGAGGTCCACTCCGGACAGGGCCGCACGTCCCGCAAAGGACACGCCAAGGCCGCGCACGGCCATGACCACGCCCGGGGGCAGGCTGTTTCCCGGGTCGCGGGTTGTGTCCGCGCTCATCGCATCTCCTCCATGCCGTAGCGTCCCTCCACCAGCCGCGACCCGGCCCGGGCGCAGATGAAAAGACCCACCGCCAGACACAAAAGGACCAGGGCCGCGCCGTAGGCCCGGGTCAGTTCGTCCGGGGTCTGATACTGGGCCGAGGTGTAGTAGATGTAAAAGGGCAGGGCCTCGAACTTGCCGAACAGCCCGGACGGCAGCCCGGCCCCGACCACCACCCCGGTCATCAGAATCACCGCCGTATCCTCACAGGCCCGGCCCACGGCCAGGATGACGCCGCCGAAGATCCCTCTTCGGGCTTCAGGCACGAGCACCCCGGCCACGGTACGCCAGGTGGACAGGCCCAGGCTCGGCCCCAAAAGGCGCATGGCGTCGGGCAGAGCGTCCAGAGCCCCGGCCGTGGCCCCCACCACATAGGGCAGGATCAGAAGGGCCATGCTCGCAGCGGCCAGAAGCAGGCAGGTGTTGGCCTGGGGCAAAAAGGTGCGGCGCAAAAAAAGGATCAGGGCGAATCCGAAAAGGCCCATGAGGATGGACGGAATCCCGGCCAGCACGTCCACCCCCAGGCGCAGCAGGCGGCGCAGCCGTCCCCGGGCGAAAAGAGACAGGGAGATGCCCCCGGCCACTCCCAGGGGCACGGCCATGGCCGAGGTCAGGGCCACCAGGGCCAGGGTTCCGGCGCAGGCGGGCCAGATGCCGTCCCATACCGGCCGCCGGGCGAGGATGGCGGCCAGGGCGGGAACATCCCCGAAAAAAAGGTCGCCGCCGAGGGCCGGTCCGGCCTCGTACACCAGATATCCCACCAGGAAGGCCACGGGGAGCGTCGCCGCCAGGGCGCATCCCCAGGACGCCATCCGGGCTGCGCGCTCCAGGCCGCGTCCCGGCGCGGCCCTGTCCGCACGGGATTGGGCGGTCATGCCTGATCCCCGCGCGGGGTGTCGCGCCGCACCCAGGCCAGGGCCAGATTGACCCCGGCGGTTACGCAAAAAAGGATCATGCCGCAGGCGAACAGCGAGGCGTAGGCCAGACTGGTGCTGTCCGTGGCGGCCACCAGGGCGATGTGGGAGGTCAACGGGCGCATGGAATCCAGGAGCGAACGGGGCAGGGCCACGGCATTCCCTGCCAACATCAGGGGAATCAGGGCGTCGCCCACGGCCCGGCCGAACCCCAGGGCGGCGGCCGCGAAAAGTCCCCGGCGGCAGCCCGGCAGGACCACGAACAGCAGGGCCGCACCCTGTCCCAGGCCCAGGGCCGCCGCCGTCAACCGGGTGCGCCCGGCCACGGCAACCATTTCGCCGTCCAGGATGAGCACCACGGTGGGCAGGATCAAAAGCGTAAGCACCAGCATGGCCGACAGCCAGGAGAAGCCGGAGCCGCCGAAGGCCCCGCGCACGGCCGGAACCAGGGTTGCGGCGGCCACGAATCCGTAGACCACCGTGGGCACGGCGGTCATGAGCCGGACCACGGTCCGTAACATCCCGGCCACCCGGCGCGGCCCCAGGCCGTTTAGAAACAGGCAGACCCCGACGCCCAGGGGATAGGCCAGGGCGAAGGCCGAAAGCGACAGGCCGAAGGTGGCGGCGGCCATGGACAGGATGCCGAACTGGTTTCGGACGGGGTTCCAGGTTGGCGAGAGCACGGCGAATATCCCGCCCGAGGTGAACATGGGCAGGGTGAAAACGGCCAGGAAGACGAACACCGTGGCCACGGCCAAAAGGGCCGCAAACCCAGAGGCCTGGAAGGCCCGACGCACCAGGGCCTCGCCCCGGGGGGCGCGCCGGGAGGGCGGGAAAACATGGGGCATGGCGTAAGCCGGTCGGCCGGGGGATGCGCCTGCGGCCGTCCGCGTGGTCTTCATGGTGCGCTGCGCCTGAGCCCCCGGCCGGGCGCGCGGCCGGGCCGGGGGGTGTTCGGGCCGCCTGGGGCGCGGCCGGGGGAAAGCATCAGTTAAGCGGAATGTATCCGGCGGCGGTGATGTAGCCCTTGCCGTCGGGGCCGAGGATATAGTCGATGAAGGCCTTGGCCAGGCCCGTGGGCTGGCCCTTGGTGTTCATGTACAGCTTACGGGTGACGGGATAGGCGCCGTCGCTGGCTTTTTTCTGGTCCGGGACCACGCCGTCCAGGGCCGGGGCCTTCACCGTGGCGTCCAGATGGCCGATGCTCACGTAGCCGACGCCGCCCTTGTCCTTGCCCACGGCCACCTTCATGGCCCCGTTGGAGGCCACCACATTGGCCGTGGCGGCTACGTCGCCCTTTTTCAGCAGTTTTTCCCAGAACACCTCGCGGGTGCCGCTGGCCTCGTCCCGGGTATAGAGGATGATGGCCGCGTCCGCGCCGCCCACTTCCTTCCAGTTGGCGATCTTTCCGGCGAAGATGTCCTTGACCTGCTGGGAAGTCAGGGCGGCCACGCCGTTTTCGGGATTGACCACCACGGCCACGCCGTCGATGGCGAAGGGAAAGGAGACCAGCCCGTACTTGGCGACTTCTTCTTCCGTCAGGGCGCGGCCGGTGTTGCCGATGGCCACCAGCCCTTCGCCGACCTTCTGCACGCCCACACCCGAGCCGCCGGCGGCGATGGTTACGGTCACGGCCGGATTGGCCTCCATGACGGCCTTGGCCGCGTCCTTCATGACCGGGATGTGGGCCGTGCCCCCGGCGATGTCCAGGTTTCCGGACAGGCCCTTGAAGGCGTCGAGACCGGCGGCGAAGGCCGAGGGGGACGCAAGCAGGCACAGGGTGGCGGCGAAAAGGGCAAGGGCACGGCGAAGGGACGTTGCAGGCATCAGGTACCTCCTGGAATGGGAAAAGGGGGACGACAGGCCGCCTTACGGGGCGTCACGCAAAGGTCGCAAAAGTTTGGATACCTGTCTGGAGGTGGTATCGGCAAATAGAAAAAACAAATGATTATACGAGATTGAAATAGAAATACATGATACGTTGAGGCTGGATCTCCTTTTGGCGGGCCGTTGGAACGATGGCCTTTTCCACGTTTTGGAGGTGTGGTCGCAGACATCCGCCAACCGTTACGGGATTCCAAAGGGCGAAGCCCTTTGGCCGCCGGAGGCTTCTCCCCCCTATTTCTCCGGCTCCCCTTCCACAATGACGAACACATCCATGCGCAGCCCTACGGGCAGCCCGGGCTGATCCAGGTCGATGACCACCTCCAGGATGCGGGTGTCGTTTTTTTCGGCCGGGTCGTCGGTACGCACGTTCTTGCGCCCCAAAATTTTGGCCACCCGGAACACCGTACCCCAGAACCTGCGTTCGCCGTAGGCGTCGGCCACCATGTAGGCCCGCTGCCCCTCACGCACCTTGGCGATGTCCTTTTCGTCCACGTCGGCCCGCACCCGCAGCCGCCCGATGTCTCCCACGGTGACCACCGGCGTGTCGAAGGATACGGACACCATTTCTCCGGCCCGGCGATGTTTGCGCAGCACCACCCCGTCGATGGGCGAGCGGATCTCGGCCTTGGCCGCGTAGGCCTTGGAACGGTCCAGGGTGGCCCGGGCCTCGTCCGTAAGCGCCCAGGCCCGTTTGATGTCCTCGGCCCGGGACGGGTCGTCCACCAGGTGGAAGCGTTGCCGGGCGGCCTCCACGCGCTGCCGGGAGACCAGGTATTCCTTCTCGGCCCGGTCGGCCTCTTCCTTGGCCAGCACCTCCCCGGCCAGCAGCTTTTCGCGCCGCTCGTGCTCCAGCCGGGCCTGACGCATGACCGTGTCGGCCTCGGCCAGCGCCGCCTGGGCCTCCTTGCGCTCCATGCTGCGCGCCCCGGCCAGGATCTTTTCAAGCTCCGCCTCCCGGGCGGCCAGGGCGGCCTGGGCGGCGGCCACGGCGGCCTTGAGATCGGCATCCCACAGCCGGGCCAACACCTGCTCGCGGCGCACCGTGTCGCCTTCCTCCACCAGCACCTCGGTGATCTTGCCCGCGATGTCGAAGCCCAGGCGCATCTCCTCGCTTACCGGCTCCACCCGGCCCGGCGCGGCCACCCAGACCAGCTTGCCGGTTGCGCCGCCGTTTGGCGCGGAAGCGGCCGGACCTGCCGCCGGGGGAGCCGGTGTTTCCACTCCGGCCAGGGCCGCCGTGGCCAGGGCCGCCACCGTGGCCAGGACCAGTGCATATCGTTTCAAACAGGGTCTCATGCCGGTACGCCGCCTTGGGTGATGCGCCCGTCTTCAATGGAGACGGTGCGATCCGCAAATTCCAGGATGCGCGGGTCGTGGGTGACGATGACCACCCCCCGGCCGCGCTCCAGGGCCAATTGCCGCAAAAGTCCGATGACCAGCCGTCCGTTCTCGGAGTCCAGGGCCGCCGTGGGCTCGTCGGCCAGGATGATCTCCGGTTCCCCGGCCAGGGCCCGGGCGATGGCCACCCGCTGCTTCTGGCCGCCGCTCAAATCCTCGGGCCGCATGGGGGCCTTGTCCGCCAGCCCCACGGCCTTAAGGGCCGCCGTGACCCGGTCCCGGGCCTCCTGGCCGCGTATGCCCTTGAGGTCCAGGGCCACCTGGATGTTCTCGGCGGCGGTCAGGGTACGGAAGAGGTTGTAGTTTTGGAAGATGAACCCGAAATGGGCCAGGCGCAGGGCGGACAGTTCCTTTTCAGGCAATCCGGCCGCCTCCCGGCCCTTGATGCGCAGGCTGCCCGAGGTGGGGGAGAGGATGCAGCCCAGGATGGACAACAGGGTGGTCTTGCCGCTGCCCGACGGCCCCATGAACAGGGCCACCTCCCCGGCCCGCACGTCCAGGTCCACGCCGCGCAGGGCCGGGACCGTGACGTGGCCGGTGCGAAATTCCTTGGTCAGGCCGCGCACGCTCACCAGGGGGTGGCCGTTTTGGGTCTCGTCGGGCGGGGCGGCGGGGGATGTCGTGTCGGCCATGCCCTAGGCCCCCTTGAAGACCATGGCCGGGTCGATGCGGGTGACCCGGTTGATGGACACGAAGGCCGCGGCCACGCACATGACCACGGTCAAAAAGAACAGCCCCACGGACATCTTCCAGGTCAAAAGGATGGAGGCCCCGCCGGCCTCGGCCAGATGCACCAGCAGGTGGCTGAGCGCGATGCCCGGCACGTAGCCCACCACGGCGGCGGCCACGGCCTGGGCCATGATGATCCTGTACAGGTAGCCGTTTCTGGCCCCCATGGCCCGCAGGGTGCCGAATTCCGGCAGATGGTCCATGGTCGTGGCGTACAAGGTCTGGGCCACCACCACCCCGCCGACGACCAATCCCAGCCCGGCGGCGATGACCAGGGCCATGCCCGCGCCGGTGGTGAACATCCAGTACCACTGGGTCTTTTGGGCGAACTCCTCCCGGGTGAACACGTCCACGTCGCTGACCTGCGCGGCGATGGCCGCCCGGAGTTCCTTGGGGTCCACCCCGGGCTCGGCCAGGATGAGCACGTAGGTGAGCTGGTCGGGCTTTAAATGGGTGAAGTTGAGGGCGTTTTGGAAGGAGGTGAAGACGTAGGGCGAGGTGGTGAACGACCGGATGCCCCGGGTCAGGCCCACCACCCGGGCCCGGCGTTCGCTGATCTCGGCGGACTCCCCGATGCCGGTGATCCCGAGTTTTTGCAGGTAGAGTTCGTCGATGATCACCGTGTCGCGCACCGCAAGGGCCGCGATGGAGCCCTGGACCATGGCCCAGGGTTTTCCCAGGCCGGACTGGAGGTCAAAGCCCACCACCTCCACGCTCTCCATGCCGCCCCCGGGTTTTTTCCAGTTGGCGAACTGCACGATGAACTTTTCGGCCCGGGCCACGCCGGGGACGGAGAGCACCTGATGGTATTTGCGTTCGCGCAGGGGGTGGGTGACGTCGAAGTTGCGCACGCCCCTGGAGGCCACCCACACGTCGGCCTCGGTGTTCTCAATGACGCAGGAGGTGGCCGTGGTGAAGCCCACGAAGAGCCCGCCCTGCACGGCGATGAGCACCACGGCGAAGACGACGCCGGTTAAGGTCACGGCCAGGCGGATGCGGTCGTGCAGGAGGTTTCGCAGGGCGATGCGGTTGGTCATGGTCCGGCCTTCGCGGCGTGCAGGCGGCTGCCCGCGCCGATATGGCCCGTCCTATGGCATAGAGCAGGGGGGCGGGTAAAGGGGAGTCGTCCGGTCGAGCGGCTCCCCTGGAGCAGGCGGAAAAGACGGGCCGAGACCCTGGGATATCGCCGTGTTCATGTCCCGGGCCTGCGCCGCCATAAAGAGATACGACAGTATTCGTGTCATATTGAGACACGATTCAAGGTGGATGTGCGAAGCGACACCCCCCTTGAGGAGGCTGCCTTGTAGAGATCCCAGGCCCCCGCCCCCATGAAAAAATACGACAGTATTTTTTTATAAAATCTACAATTTCAGATGGTTGTCTGAAACTCCGTTTCGTTTACGAGGCCGCCTTGTACAGATCCCAGGCCCCCAGAAAGGCCGCATCGAAGGACCGTCCCTCCATGCTGGCCCGGGCCGCCTCGCCCATGCGGCGCAGCCGATCCGGGTCGGACACCATGTCGCGCAGGACCGTTTCCAGGCCCCGGGCGTCCATGTCCGGCACGATCACCCCGGTGATGCCCGGGATCACGTTCTCGCACGGCCCGCCCTGGTCCGAGACCACCACGGGCAGCCCCGAGGCCTGGGCCTCCAGGACCACGTTGCCGAAGGTGTCCGTGCTCGAGGGAAAGACGAACAGGTCGCTTGAGGCGTAGGCCCCGGCCAGATCCTCGCCGTCCAGGCAGCCGGTGAACAGGCTGCGGGTGTCCGCCAGGGACTGGCGCATCTCCTCCAGGTAGGGGCCGTCGCCCACCACCACCAGGTTGACGTCGGCGCGTTCGGCCGACAGGGCCCGGAAGGCGTCGGCCAGGTGATGCAGGTTTTTCTCCCGGGAGATGCGGCCCACATAGAGCAGGGTGACGCCGCCTGCCACGCCCCGTTTGGCCAGGAAACCGTTGCGTTTGGCCGGGTGGAAGCGCTCCACGTCCACCCCGCGCGGGTAGGTGCGGATTTTCTCCGGGGCCACGCCGTGCGCCTTCAGTTCCTCGCCGGTGCTGGCCGAGGGCACGAAGACCGCATCCATCTGGTTGTAATACCACACCACGTAGCGCCACATGAGCTCTTCCATGGCGTCGTCGCCGGTGAGAAGGCGCGCGTACTGGGGGATGGCCGTGTGGTAGGTGGCGTGGATGGGCAGCTTGAGTATCCGGGCGATGACCAGGGCGGCCAGCCCCACCGGGCCCGGGGTGGCCGAGTGCAGCAGGGTGAAGCCTTGTTCGTAGACGTATTCGAGCATCTCCAGAAACGGCGGATAGGAGAATTTCTGGGTGGGGTATTCCTCCAGGCGGTATTCGCCCACGGCCTTGAAGTTCATGACCCCTTCGCCCGGCAGGTCGCCCTCCTGGCCGCAGGTGACGATGGTCAGGTGCTTGCCGTGCTTGCCGGCCATGTCCAGGTGCATGCGCAGCGTCAGGGCCACGCCGTTGACCTCGGACAGGGTGTCCGTGAAATGGGCCATCCTGGCCCGGCCGGGGCGTCGTGCGCCGCCGTGGCCCTTCCCCCGCACCGCTCCGGATTCGTCCGGGACGCCCACGCCGAAACGTTCGGCCACTCGGCGGCAGAACCCCCGGTCCTTGGTGAACACGGTGTAGGCCACGAAATAGGGGGCCAGAACCGTGTACAAGGCCCCGGCCGAGCCGACGCACTGGAAGATGTCGAAGAAATTGGCCCCGCGAACCTGGTCGAAAAGGTGGCTGGTGAAGTGGGAGAGCACTTTGTCCGAGACCTGGGTGACGAACCGGAACCATTCCTGTTCCAGGCACACGTCCCGGGAAAGCCCCTGTCGGGCCTGGGCATGGAACCGCTTGTCCTCGTTGATGAGTTCCCAGGCCTTGCCTCGGAACAGATCGTTTAAGGACGCCCCGGGCTTTACGCTCCCGCCGCTGCGGCCCATGCCCGAAAAAAACGTCCGGGCCTTGAAGACCATGCCGGTTTTTTCCTCGGGGTTGCCGGACAGGAAACGGTCCACGAATTTGAGGAAGAGGTCTTTGTCCACGTACTTGGCGAAGTTGAATTTGCTTTTGTAGAACTGGTAGGCGATGGCGTAGAGGTTTATGGCCATGGCCTTGGGGTGCGAGGGCCGCCCGGCGGGCCGGGCCCGGCCGCCGCGAAGGCCCGAGAGAAATTCCGGAAGATTCGCGGCCCCGGGCACCTCGGTGTACATGGAGGCGATGTTCAGCGACGAATGGTCGTCGGAACCGCCGGTTAAGCGTTTGATCCAGGGGGCCTCGAAGGCCGGTTCCAGGTCGTGGGCCACGGACAGCCGCTCTATGTCCTCGCTGGCGAGCCCGGCCAGGATGGCGCGCAGGATGTCGTTTTGGAAGGCGTCGCGGGTGCCGTTGATCTCGAAGTTCTCGAAGAGCAGCAGCATCTTTTCAAAGTGCTCCACGGTGAGCTTGTCGTTGACCCCGTAGAGGGGATGGGCGGCCACATGGACGATGCCCTTTTCGCGCAGATAGGGCGCCAACTCGAAGACGTTTTCCCGGACCTTCTGGATGTCGGCGTGGATGGCCTCATTGATGTCCAGGGCCAGGACGTGGATTTTGCAGCGGTCCTCGGGAAAATAGCTGGTGATTTCTTCGCTGATGAAGGCGTCGGGCAGATGGGCGATCTCCAGGGCCCCGTTTATGGTGTTGTGGTCGGCGATGGTCACCATGTCCATGCCCCGGGCCTTGGCGATGTCGTACAGACGCCTGGGCTCGGTGAAGCTCTCCGGGCAGCCGAGCTTTTGCAGGAACCACTGGGAAGGCCGTGTGGAATGCTTGGAATGGACGTGCAGATCGATTTTCATGCCGTTCTCCCTTGTTGCCGGACATGAGGGTGCAAAGCGGAATGGGACGTTCCCGCCACACGGCGGGGAAAAGATGTTTTGACGCCGTGGCGCGCCGATTCCGGGCCGACTTCCGGCCTGCGGCGGGCTTTGGCGGTGGAGACGATGGTGGCGGGTTTCCCGTGGCGGGAGGCGGCCCCGGCCGGAGCCGTTAGCGGATGGAGCGGCTGACGGCGGGCGTCCATGTGGTGTGGGGGAATACGGGTGTTTCGGGCCAAAATGCGGTCATGGACGCCATCCTCTGCCTCGTTGCTCGGGCTGGACGGCATTTACCACGCCCCCGGGCGGGGACGTGTTACAGGGGGAATGTAATCCGGTGACGTTTGGCGGGCGGGAGGATCATTCCCGCATAAGCGCCGCTTCGCCTGCAAAAAAGACGAACTGGGACGGGAGGTTGCCCCCGGAAGCGGCCCGCACCGCCGCCGTGGAGGTGAACACCGCCCGGTAGCCGAAGGACACGGACAGGCTGGTGTCCGGGCGTTTGGCCTTGGGGGCCAGGAAGAAGTCGAAGGAGACGGCCTGGGCCTCGGCCAGGCTCATGGGCAGATAGGTTTTTTCGTCCTGGGCCAGGACGTTGCCGTCCACATCGCGCAGATAGGCGGTCAGGGTCAGTTCCTGCACCCGGTCCACCCATGTGGGCAGGGTCTCGACCCGGGGGGAGGCCGTGCCCTTGATCCCGTAGCTCTCCCGGGTGGGCACTGAGGCGAACACGAACCGCCAATGGCGCATGTCCATGGTTTGTTGCGCCTGGGGGTTCCAATGGCGCGAATCCAGGTGCCGTGCCGTCAGTTCCGCACATCCCGCTGCAAAGAAAACGACCGCGAGGATGGTTATAAGCGCCCGCCGACCGGAAGGAAAACCAGACGTCCTGTTCATCACGCCTCGCCTTGCGGACCATGAGACCGCGATTGTGTGGCGCACGCCACCCAAAAAACCGTCATACGCCGCTTCACGCCGCCCGTTTCGGGCAGACAGCCTGCCGTGCCCTTCATATGCGGGGCGGCCCGGCCACGAGCATCTCGGCCAGGGTCAGGTCCACCTTGGGCAGCCTGCCCCATTTCTTGCTCAAAAGCGCCATCTCGATGGCCGCCAGCTCCCGGTACAGCGTCGTGCGGTCCATGAGCCCGGCCCCGGGAAACGCGGCCCGAAGCGACTCGCAACGCACGCAGCCTGGAAATTCCCGCACCCCGCCCGGGCCGATGAGCACATGCGGCACCCCGTGCAACCGGCAGATCATGAGCCGGTGGGCGTAGAGGCCGCAGCGCCCGTCGTCGTTCACCGGACACATGACCCGGGGGATTTCCCCCCGGGACAGGGCCTGGCGGGCCGCGTCCACGGCCTGGGCCGCGCGCGTGAGGTAGACCTGCCGCCGATCTTCGGGCAGGGCGGCCAGACCCTCGAACAGGTAGAGCCACTCCGCCCGGGTGTGGTGCTGGAAGTGGCTGATGCAACAGTTGGTGGCGCAGCCGTCGCAGGAAAACCCCAGGGGGGTCGCCACGGCGTCGTAGGCCTCGTCCATGCGCCGGTACAGGGCCGCAAGACGGCTGAAAAGCGCCCGGCGGGGTGCGCCCGTCATGCGATATCCTTTTTTTCAGGCCCGAGCCGGGGGCGAACCCAGTCCACGATGCCTGCGGCGCAGTCTTCAGGGGACATGCCGCAGGTGGCGGTCTGGTAGTCGGCCATGGCCTCGTACAGGGGTTGGCGTTCGGCAAAAACCTCTTCCAGGGACTTGCCGCCGGGCCGGGCGAATCCCCGGTCCTCGGCCGCGCCCACCCGGGCCAGAAATGTGGGCAGGTCGATGCGCAAAAAGACAACGGGACCACACTGCCTGAGGCGCTCCACGGCCTGGGGCCCGTAGACCACGCTGCCGCCGGTGGCGATCACGCAGCGCCGCAGCCACAGTCGGGAGACCACATCCTCTTCGATGCGTAAAAATTCGGTGAGCCCCTTGGCGTCGAGCAGGGCCTGCAGCGGCATCCCCCAGGTGGCCTCGATGAGCCGGTCCGTATCCAGGTGGGCAAAGCCCAGCATCCCGGCCACCAGCCGGGCCAGGGTGGATTTCCCGGCCCCGGCCATGCCCACCAGGCTCAGGCAGGGTTCGTCGCTGACCGTGCCCACAAAGGGGGGAACGCGGGGCAGAAGCGCCGGATCGAATCGTTTTTTCTCGTCGCCCATGGCCCGGCACGGTACATGAAGCGGCGGCAAAATAAAAGTTGTCCGGGGGGCGGTTTTCGCCTTCCCGAAAGCCGTCCGGGCGCGCCTTGCCGCACCCGCCTTGACTTCCCGGGGAAAGCGGCGGATATCATGCAGTTAGGCGCTCTTTCATAAGGAGCCAGGACATGTTTTCCAGAACCGTCAGCGAGATCACCGACAGGCGCCCCGCCCACGTCGCGCCGGAGGCGTCCTGGGCCGAGGTGGCCCGGGCCATGGCCGAAAGACGCCGGGGGTGCGTTTTCGTGCGCGAAAACGAGGCCGTGTCGGGCATGATCACCGAAGGGTCGCTGCTCAAATGTCTGCTGGAAGTTCCGACGGCAGAGGCCACGGCCTCACGGGCCATGCTGGCCCCCGCGCCGGGCATCGCGGTGGGCGGCATCATCCCCCACGCCTGCCGCATCCTCCAGGAAAAGCGCGTCAAGCACCTGGCGGTGTACGACACGGCCGGTCTTATGGTCGGCGTGGTCTCGGACATGGATCTGGCCACGGCCCTGGGGCTGGACTACATGATGGAGAACACCACCTGCCAGACCATCATGAGCAAAAGCGTGCTGGCCGGGCCTGCGGAAATGACCGCCAGGGCCGTGGCCCAGGCCCTGCTGGAACGCCGCATGGGCTGCATGCTCACGGTGCAGGACGGACGGCCCACGGGGATCGTCACCGAGTGGGATCTGGCCGTCAGAGGCCCTTCCCTGGCGGACGGCCTGGACAGCCCGGTCGCCGGTCTGCTGTCGTCCCCGGTGACCTGCGTGCCCCAAACCGGCATGGTCTACAAGGTCATTCTGCATCTGCGCCAAAAGGGCCAACGCCACGCCCCCGTGGTGGATGAGGCCGGCCGCATCCAGGGCATCCTGACCTTTTCGGACATCATCCGCCGCGCCGTGGGCTTCGCCTGAGTTCCTGCCCCCCGGGGACTTTCAAACCGCCGGGAAAACAGGTAGCCATGCCGCCAGGACGCGGGGCGCCTCGGGCGTCCCGGATTCCACGTCCCCGGAGGCTTCGTCATGCCCGACACCTTTCACGCTGTCTGTCCCGCCTGTCTGGCCGTCAACCGCGTCGAGCCAGGGAAGATCGTCCAGGGGCCGACCTGCGGCAAATGCCACGGCGCGCTCCTTGAGCCGCATCCCGTGACCCTGACGGCCGCGAATTTCGATGCGGTCATCGGCAAAAGCGGCCTGCCGGTCCTGGTAGACTTCTGGGCCCCCTGGTGCGCCCCGTGCCGGGCCATGGCCCCGGCCTTCGACCAGGCCGCCGCCACGCTTTTCGGGACCGTCATCCTGGCCAAGCTGGACACCCAGGAGGAACAGGACATCGCCGACCGCCTGCATATCCAGGGCGTGCCCACCATGGTCCTTTTCCGTGGCGGCCGGGAGGCGGCCCGGGTCTCGGGGGCCAAGAGCGCCTCGGACCTGGCGGCCTGGACCCGGTCGCATCTGGGCTGATCTGGGCTGATCTGGGTTGACACGAAAAAAGGACGACACGTCATGACGCTCATCGTGATCGATCCCGGGCTGTGCGCCCGGGACGGCATCTGCGTGGCCGAGTGTCCCCAGGGGCTTCTCGCGCCCGGGGAGGACGGCCTGCCCGTTCCCGTGCCGGACGCGGACAGCCGCTGCATCCGCTGCGGCCACTGTTTCGCGGTCTGCCCCAAGGGGGCGCTCAAGCTGGACGGCCTGTCCCCGGACGCGGCCCCGGCGGTCTCCGGACGGTCGGGCCTTTCCCCGGAGGCGGGGCTGGACTTTTTGACCTCGCGCCGTTCCATCCGTAACTGGAAGGACCGGCCCGTGCCCCGCGAGCTTCTCGAAAAGGCCCTGGACGCCGCCCGCTACGCCCCGTCCGGGATCAACATGCAGCCCGCGCACTGGCTGGTGGTGGAGGATTCCCGCGTGGTGCGGGAGCTGGCCGGGATGGTGGCCGACGGGCTGCGCCATGCCGGGATCATGCCGGACTATGTGGCGGCCTTCGACGCCGGGCGGGAGGTCATGCTGCGCGGCGCGCCGCATCTGGTGGTGGCCCACGCCGACGCCTCGGGCTGGTACGATCCGGCCACGGACTGCGTCCTGGCCCTGTCGCACTTTGAATTGGCCGCCCACGCGTTGGGGTTCGGAACCTGTTGGGCCGGGCTGTTTCGCCGGGCGGCGGAAACCTGGCCGCCCCTTCGGGAGCGCATCGGGCTGCCGCCGGGGCACAAGGTCTGCGGCGCGCTCATGGCGGGATATCCGAAGTCCCGTTTTTTCCGCCTGCCGCCGCGCAAAAGCCTGCGGCTGCGCTACCTGTAGACGAACCTGGAACGACAAGGCCCCGAACCGTGGTTCGGGGCCTTGTGGTACGCGTTTCAGCCAAAAGGCGGTTTACTGGCCGCATTTGTCCTTCCCGGCGGGCGAACTCCCGCACGAGGAGCAGCCGCACCCGCACGAGGGCGACTTGCCGGTGCGCACCATGCGCCGGATGGTGTACGCCAGGGCGGCCACCACGATGGCCGCAATGATCAGTTTTTCCCACATGCCTGCATCCTCCTTGCCCGGGGGACGGACCCCATGACGCCTCCCGGCGGGAAAAGAAGTAACATCATCCCCGGACATGGCAAGGGGAGGCGGGGAAATCGGCATCCCTTGACAGGTCTAAAGACGTGCGGATAGTGTTGCCAGCCGGTCTGATATGATGACTCGGAAGATGCGGCGGGCCTTTTTTTGAGAGCATGTTCGCGGGTGCGCGACAGGAAGCTGGGGAGGATCGCAATGGGGTACAAGATCACGGTCGACCATGACAAGTGTATCGGCGACGGCGAGTGTGTGGACGTCTGCCCGGTGGAGGTCTACGAGCTGCGCGACGGGAAGGCCGTGGCCGTGAACATGGAGGAATGCCTCGGATGCGAGTCGTGCGTCGAGGTCTGCGACCAGGACGCCATCACCGTCGAGGAACAATAATTTTCCCAACGAATCTGACCGGACAGCGGGGGCGGCCGGGATGCCGGTCGCTCCCGTCGCCGTCTGCGGCCGCCGAAGCGGCCGCGAAAGAACCGGAGCGCGCATGCCTGTGACCTTTGCCCCCTTTTTCGAGAAATACCGGGCCCTGCTTGCCGAGGTGGACGCCGTGTTCGCCAAGGTGGGAAAGGCCTGCCCCGAGGCCGTGACCTGCGCCGAGGGGTGCAGCGACTGCTGCCACGCCCTGTTCGACGTAAGCCTCGTGGAGGCCCTGTACCTCAACGCGGCCTTCAACGAGCGCTTTCCCAAGGGGCTGCCGCGGGAACGGATTCTCGATCTGGCGGACGCCTCCGACCGGGCCCACTACAAGCTCAAGCGCAAGGCCGTCAAAGCCGGGGAAAAGGGCGTGTCCACGGAAACGATCCTGGCCGATCTGGCCCGGGAGCGCATCCGCTGCCCGCTTTTGGGCGACGACGACCGCTGCCTGCTCTACGACTGCCGTCCCGTGACCTGCCGCCTGTACGGCGTGCCCATGGAGATCGGCGGCAAGGCCCATTCCTGCGGCAAGTCCGGCTTCACCCCGGGCGGGGCCTATCCCACGGTGAAGGTGGAGATCCTCCAGGACCGCCTGTTCGCCCTGTCCGGGGAACTGGCGGCCGGGATCGGCTCCACGTTCCCGCTTCTGGCCGACATGCTGGTGCCCGTGTCCATGGCTTTATTGACCGAATACACCCCGGAATACCTGGGCGTCGCCGGAGAAGACGGCGCGGACGCCGATGCGGCGGCCGACGCCCCCCGGGAGATGGCCCCTCCGGCCGGACTGGGGTTGGCCCCCGAGGCCCCGGCCGGGGACTGTAGCAGCTGCGGCGAGGCCCCGGGGTCGGCGGCCTGCGCCTCCTGCGGCGGGTCCACCTCCTGGGTGCTGGCCGGTCCTGACGACGCCGACGGTTCCGGCGATCAAGACGCCGAGCCGGACGGTTCCGGCGCAAGGAGCTGAAATGGAACAGATGACCGACGCCGAGCGAGCCATGCTCAAAAAGGCCATCTACGACAAGATTTCCCCCCGGCGCAAAAAATTCATCGACAAGATCGGGTATGCGGCCTGGGATCCCTTTTCCGAACCCCACGATCCCCTGGACATCCGCAAGGATCCCACCCGGCGCACCTCCCAGCAGCTTATCCGGGAGTTTTTGCAGACCCGGGGCCAGGGCGAGGTCAGCACGGAATATTCCAGGGGGGCCTGGGAGCTGTGCATGGGGGTCATGAACGGCTCCGAGCGGCACCGGGGCATGTATGAGTTCTGCCTGTGGCACCAGGAGCTTATGAAGCGGGAAGGGATCGAGGGAAAGCTCGGACCCAAGCCCTAGGGACGCGTCGCTCCCCCAAATCTCTAACCAGCAGGGATGGACGAGATCATGGATTTTCAAGCCAAAAACACCGACGAATTCATCGTCGAGATGCAGGGTCGCCTGCGCGACAACGACGGCTGCGGCGTGACCCACTACAACCTGGGGTCGGCCTATGTGGCCAAGGGCCGCTACGTGGAGGCCGAGGCGGAATTCTTGCGCGCCGTGGAATGTTCCCCCACCCTGGTCGAGGCCTTTGTCCAACTGGGCGGCCTGGCCATGAACAAGGGCGATCTGGACGGCTGTCTGGAATACAACGAGCGGGCCATCAAGATCCGGCCGCTTTTCGCCGTGCCCCACGCCAACGTGGGTTTTGTCCACCTGCAACGCGGCGAGGCCGACAAGGCCATTGCGGCGCTCAAAAAGGCCATCCGCCAGGATCCCAAGTTCGTCCAGGCCTTGTCGTCCCTGGCCAGCGCCTATTTCATGCAGGGCGAGCTGGACATGAGCATGGACTACAGCAAAAAGACCGTGGAGATCGAACCCAAGTTCGGCCCGGCCTACAACAACATGGCCCTGGTGCACATGGAGCGCGGTGAATACGCGCAGGCCAAGGAGTGCCTGGACAAGGCCGTGGAGACGGGATTCACCCCGCATCCGGGAATGGTGCGGGAGTTGGCCGAGAAGCTGTCGGCCTAGCGTCTTTTTCCCGTCGGGAGTTTTTTCCGGCGGCGCGTCGTCGGGCGTCCCGTGGCGACGCCAGGGGATGGACCCATGCCGCGCACCCGCCATCTCAAGGAAACCGTCCTGGCGGCCCTGGCCACGTCGCGCTCCACGGACGCGGCCCTGGCCGGTCTGGAGCCGCTGCCTGCGGCCGCGCTCACCGGGCCGCTTCTGTCGGCCCTGTTATCTCCCGTGCCCCTGGTGCGCTGGCGGGCCGTGGCGGCGTTGGGACGCACCGTGGCCCGGCTGGCCGAGGCCCGGCTGGAGGATGGCCGCAACCTCGTGCGGCGGTTCATGTGGTCGCTCAATGAGGAATCCGGGTCCATCGGCTGGGGCGTTCCCGAGGCCATGGCCGAGACCTTGGTCCACAGCGAGCCCCTGGCCCGGGAGTTCTCGCGCATCCTGGCTTCCTACATCCGCGACCTGGACAAGGACTGCACCTTCATCGACCACGCCCCCCTGCGTCGGGGGGCCTATTGGGGGTTGGCCCGGCTGGCCCAGGTCCGGCCAGAACTGGTCGCCCCGGCCGTGCCCGATCTGGTCACGGGGCTTGGCGACTGCGACCCCGAGTCCCGGGGATATTGCGCCCTGGCCCTGGAACGTCTGGCCCCGCCAGCGACTCCGGCCATACTCGCCGCCCTGGCCGCGCTTTTTTCCGACCCCTACCGCTTCGACCTTTTCCGGGACGGCGCGCTCGTCCCCACGGGCGTGGCTGACCTGGCCCGCCGGGCCTACGAGCGCCTGGCTCCTCCGGACGCCACCCCATGACCCCTGCCGCCCCGCCCGGGGATTCCAAAGGGGGCGCGCCCCCTGTGGCCGCCGGAGGCATTCTTCACACCCCGCCTCCCACGCCAACTTCGGCTGGAGACCACCCCATGACCCCTGCCGCCCCGTCCGGGGATTCCAAAGGGGGTGTACCCCCTTTGGCCGCCGGAGGCATTCCCTCTCCCTCTTCCTCCCCTCCTCTCCCTCCCACGCCTCCCACGCCTCCGGCCCCTCCCCGGCGCATCGCCGTGCTGGCCGACATCCACGCCAACCTGCAGGCGCTCACGGCGGTTTTGGCCGACCTGGACGCGTTGGCCGCCGGATGGGGGCGGCCGCCCCGGCTGGTGGCCTTGGGGGACATGATCGGCTACGGCGGCGACCCCGGCGCGGTGCTCGATGTGGTGCAGGCGCGGGGCATGGCCGCGATTCTCGGCAACCATGAAAAAGGCGCGCTTGATCCGGCTTGCCGCAAGAGGTGCTTCCACATCCAAAGCCGCGAGGCCCTGGAGCGCACCTGCGAACTGTTGTCCGAGGCGGATCGGAAATATCTGGCTGGATTGCCCGGGCATCTGGTCCTCGACGGGTGCCGTTTCACCCACGGCATGCCGCCGGACGATCCCCTGACCTATTTCATCACCCGGGACGACGACGAACTGGCGGCGGCCTTCGCGGACTTCACCGAGCGGGTGTGCTTTGTGGGCCATTCCCATGTGCTGGAAGGGGCATGTTTTTCGGGCGGCCGCCTGACGCGGCTGGAGCTTGGCGACGAGGCGTTGTCCCTGGAGGCGGGCGGACGCTATATCCTGTGCTGCGGCAGCGTGGGCCAGCCCCGGGACGGGGACAACCGGGCCAAGTATGTGATCTTCGATCCGGCGGACACCACGGTGGCCGTGCGCCGGGTGGCCTACGACATCAAGGCGGCGGCGGACCGGATCGTGGCCCGGGGGCTGCCTGAGCGGTATGCCAAAAGGCTGTGGTGAGACATGCGGTGCATTGGAAAATACCGGATATTGGGGCTTTTGGGGCGGGGCGGCATGGGCGTGGTGTACAAGGCCCTGGCCCCGGTCACGGGCCGGGTGGTGGCGGTCAAGGTTTTGCATCCGTCGGAGCTGCTGGTGGATCTGTGGGGACGGGAGGCGCTGCGGGAGCGGTTCGTGGCCGAGGCGGCGGTCTTGGGGGCGGTGAGCCATCCGAACCTGCTCGACGTGTGGGATTTCGGCGAGGCGGCGGGGCAGCCGTTTTTCGTCATGGACTATCACTGCGACGATCTGGGGCGGGTGCTTGGCGAGAGCTACCGGGTGGAGGCCCCCTGCCGGAGCCTGCCCGCGCGCCGGGCGTTTCGCCTGGGGGATCAGCTTCTGGCCGGACTTTCCCGGCTGCACTTCGCCGGGGTGGTGCATCGCGACATCAAGCCCTACAATCTGCTTTTGACCGAAGACGACGTGGTGAAGATCACGGACTTCGGGTTGTCCAAGGCCCGGGGCGAGGACTTTCAGACGCCTGTGGGCCTGAATGTGGGGTCGCCGTATTACTGCCCCCCGGAACAGGAGGCCGACCCGCAGTGCGCCGACGCCAGATCCGACCTGTACGCCGCCGGGGTGACGCTTTTCCGGATGCTCACCGGACGGCTGCCCGTGGACGACGCAGGCCGCCGCCACGCCCCAAGCTCCCTTGACGCCGAGTTCGGCGAACCCTTTGACGCCTTTTTCGCCACGGCCGTGCATCCCGACCCAGGTCGGCGGTTCCCCGACGCCGTGGCCATGCGCCGGGCCTTGGCCGGGCTGTCCAGGGAGTACGATGCGGGGCTGGCCCGGGCCTGCTCCCTGCTTGAGGAGGGGCCGGGACCGGAGAGGCCGGAGAGACCGGAGAGGCCGGAGAGACCGGAGAGACCGGAGGGGGCGGATGCGGCCGGGCCGGGCGGATGGGATGGTCCGGCCGGGGACTGCCGCGCGGTGCGGCGAACGCCGGAGAAAATCGCGCTCAAGGCGGCCCGGGAGCGGTTCGGGCTGGACCCCTTGTGGCGGCCAGTGCGCTACGCCTGCCCGGAAGCGCCCGCGGGACGGTTCACGGACCTGGGGGACGGGGCGGTGCGCGATACGGCCACGGGCCTTGTGTGGGAGCGGGGCGGGGCGCTTTTTCCGGTCACCTTCGGCGGGGCTCTGGCCTACGCGCAGGGGCTTTGCCGAAGCGGGTTCGCCGGTCGCGCCGACTGGCGGCTGCCGACCATGGATGAGCTTTTAACCCTGCTTGGGCCGGTGAAAAAAGGGACGGCGCATTGCGCGGACCCGGTGTTCGATCCGGCCCTGCGCCGGGTGTGGAGCGCGGATCGGCGCACGTTCACCTCGGCCTGGATGGCGGACCTGGAGATGGGGTTCGTGACCTCGGGGGATTTCACCTGTCCGTGCGGGGTGCGGGCCGTGGCGGGGTAGGGCGGCCAAGGATGTTTTTTCTCAAAAACACAGAGGTGTTTTTGGGGGGCTGGTGCGGGCCGTGGCCGGGCAGGGCTATGTATTCTTGGCAGGCTTCCCCATCCGTTTCCCGGTCAGGCGCTTCCAGAAAAATTTCTCCGGGTCCTGCCCGGCAAGTTTCGCCATGTCGATCTCGGCCCGGGCCATGGTCTTGTGTCCCCCGGCCGATCCCACGTCGCCGAAATGTTCGAAAGCCACCTTGCCCATATCCCGGAACAGTCCGTCGCCCCGGAACACGGCCACGGCCTTGCCCTCGGACACCCCGCAGATCATGTCCCAGGACAGCCCATGCACCCGGGTGAAGAAATCGGCCAGAATGACCAGGATGTCCGGGCTCTCCAGGTGGTCCATGAACACGAACAGCCCGCGCGCGCCCACGAAGCGCATCTTGCGGAAGGCCCGGTCGAAGTACCTGAGCCAGCTTTTGTGGAACTCGCTGTGCACGATGCGGCGCAGAAGATCCTGCCCGGCGTACTTGTTCAGGCCGCTAAACGCCAGGATGTCGCCGTGCTGGAAGGGCCGGGAGAAGTTCTGGGTGTCGGTCTTGATGCCGTAGATGAGCGCCGTGGCCAGGAGTTTTCCCGGCCGGATGCGCATGGCCCGCAGGTATTCGGCCAGGATGGTGCAGGTCGCGCCCAGCCCGGGGCGGATGTCCACGTAGGCCGCCGTGACCGGGGCGTCGGGCCGCAGCGGATGGTGGTCGATGACCACGGAGAAGGGAATCCCGGCGAAGTCCGGATGGTGGTGGGGCTGGGAGTCCACCAGGGCGAAGCGGGTGTAGTTTTTGACCATATCCGGCGTGAAGCGGACCAGGGGGATGCGCAGGAAGCGGATCATGGCCAGGTTGTCGGGCCGGGTGACCTCGTTGACCCGGGCGATGTCCGCCGCCTCCACGCGCCGGGACATGAGACGCTTAAGCGCCATGGCCGAGCCCAGGGCGTCGGGGTCGGCGTTGACCAGGATCAGCCAGCGGTCCTCGCGCCGGAAGAGCTTGCACATCTTCGCCGCGTCCATGGCTGTGACCCGTTGCACCTTGATGGTCTTCATCTTCATTCAGGCCCCCTTGAGGCGGACGGGCAGTCCGGCCACCACCAGACGGACGTCGGCGGCCAGGGCGGCCACGGACTGGTTGAGCGCCGCCAGACGGCGCAAAAATGTCCGGGATGCGGCGTCGGCCGCCAGGGGGCCAAGCCCCGCCTCCACGGACACCAGGACGGCCTCGGGGGCCTCCGGAGCGGCATAGGCCGCCAGGACGTCGAGCAGTTCGCGGACCTTGTCGTCCGCGACACCCTCCCCGGCGCAGGCAAAAATCCAGAAGTCCAGACTGTCCACCAGGATCGATCCCCCCTGGGGCCGTTCCCCGGCCAGGAACCGGGGCAGTTCGATGCCCGGTTCGGTGACCGGAATCTCCGGCGGGCGTCCCCAGCGGTGGGCCTCGATCTGGGCCCGGAATTCGAAATCCAGGGCCCGACCCATGGCCGCCATGCGCCGGGGCGGGGGAGCGGCCAGGAAGAGCTCCATGGCGTGGGCCGATTTTCCGGACTTGTCGCCGCCAAGAAGCAGCCGGATCACGAGGCAAACCCCCACTGGCGGCACAGGGCCGCAAAGGCCCGTTCGCTGTCGGTCAGGGCCGTGTCGTCGAAGACCTCATGCATGATCACGACCTCGGGGCCAAGGCCCGAAAGCAGGGCCAGAAGCGTCTGCCGCCCCTGGACGTCCAGGCAGGACAGGGCGCGATGCCGGTGCTCCTTTTGGGGAAGCCGCCAGCGGGCCGCGTCGCGGGGATTCTCGGGGTCGTAGGGGGCATAGACATGGGCCAGCCGGGTGCGCTCGAAAACCCCGGGCGTGGCCAGAAGCGAGGTCTGGCCGAAGGCCAGCATGTGCCCCACGTCCAGGCACAGGCCCGTTCCGAGCTCCCGGGCCACGGGCCATAGGGCGTCCTGTCCGGCGTCCTCCACGTTCTCCAGCAGGATGTCCGCCGGGTCGCGGCCGTCCGCCGCCCAGAGCTCCACAAAGGCCGCCAGTTGTCCGGGTTGGTGCGGCGGATGCAGCACGAAACCCCAGGGGGCGAGGTGCGCGACCTTGGCCGCCAGGCGTGCGGTCACGTCGAAGGCCGCCCCGGCCCCCTCGGCCCAGGGCAGGTCCAGGGGCAGATGGACATGGTAGCGGGCGGCGTCCCCCCGGGGCGGCAGGTCGCCCGGGGCGTAGGCCAGGGAGCCGCTCGTTTCCAGGAAATAGAGGCCGATCTCGGCATAGCGGTCGCCCAGATAGGTCCGATTCTCGGCCGGGGTTCCGGGGACCACCCAGCTTGGGGCGGCCATGCGCCAGGGGCCGTGCTGCTTGGAATCTTTCGGCATATTCACAAATTTGGTTTTTTCCCGGTTGCGGCTTGTGCAAAGCGGGATGTTGGATTAGACCATCCCAACCGCTGCGGCACGGGTGTGCCGGGCCTTTCGGGGGGAGCGGTTGGCTGTATCGTTTTGTGGTGTTATTTCGTTGTGTTGGCCGCACCGCCGAGGGCGAGGGAGGTTTCATGTTCCGCTTGCGCATGGCCGTTCAGCATTTTTTCAATCCCCTGCACATGTACTGTCGGCTCAAAGACATGGGCTTGGCCGGAACCACGGCCCATAAAATGTGCCGTGTCTACGAACGCCTGATTTATCGCCATATCCTGTAGGGTTCCGCTTACGGGATCAAAAGTCCCAACTGCTTTTCCTGACTGACCTTCCTGGCCACAAGGGCCGACCGCCTCACCCCCGACAGATCCAGTTCCTCAAAAAATCGCGATGGTTTGAGCATCACCAGACGTCCGAACAGTTCGCGTTTGGCCGCGTGGCTCAAAAAAAGCCGGTCCCTGGCCCGGGTCAGGCCCACAAAGAAAAGCCGACGTTCCTCATCGGCGTCGGGCGCGTCCTGGCCGCCCTGGGCGTTTCCGGTCAAAAGCCCGGTCCCGGCAAAGGGCAGGACGCCGTCCTCCAGGGCGGGCAGGAACACGGCGGAAAATTCCAGCCCCTTGGCCGCGTGCAGGGTCATGATGCGCACCTTTTCGGCCGTGCGCCCCGCCAGTTCCAGTTCGCTCTGGGTGTTTACGAAGGACAAAAGCCCGCCCCAGCCGCCGTGCTCGGCAAAGGCCCGGCACAGTTGCTTGAAGGCCGGACTCTGCCAGAACAGCCGGTCAAACGGCGGGATGTCGCCCAGGTAGGCCGAAAGCCCCAGGGGGCCCTTGGCCAGGATGCGGTCCGGGCAGTTCAAGGGCGCGGCGTCCTCGCTTCCGGCCATGCCCAAAAGCCTGGCCGCCGCGTCGAGCAGGATTTTGATGCGCGGTTCGGCGAAAAAGGCGTCGGCCTCGGGCGCCGAGCAGGGGATGCCCAGGCGGTCCAGGCTGCGCCGGATGGCCGGGATCAGGGCCTTGAAGCGCACCAGGACGGCGATGTCGCCGGGGCTTAGGGTCTGGGCGCCGAGATCTTTTGTCAGGGTCAGGGAGGTGCCGCCCAAAAGCCTGCGGATGCGCTCCCCGATCCAGGATATCTCGGCGGCGGCCGTGGGGGCGGCGAAAAGCTGGATCTCGCCGTGCCCGGGGGCGTCATCCCGGCGTCTGGGCGCAAGCGGCGGCGCGGTGGGGAAAAGCCCGGCGGCCAGGGACAGGACGGACGCGGCCGAGCGGTAGTTGTCCGTGAGGCTGACGGTCAAAAGGTCCGGCCACAGGCGGGCAAGGCGGCCCGCCATGTCCGACGCGGCCCCCCGGAAGCCGTAGATGGACTGGTTGGGGTCGCCGATGGCGAAGACCGACACCTCGGGGAATCGGGCCAGGCCTTCGATCACCGCCAGTTGCAGGGGGGAGAGATCCTGCACCTCGTCCACCAGGATGTGCCGGAAGGGGCTTTGGAAGCTGCCCACCTTGATCTTTTCCAGCCAGAATTCCAGAAGATCGGTGAAATCCACCAGATTCCAGGCGGCCTTTTGCCGGGCGTAGTTTTCAGCGGCCAGGGCCTCGCCGCTGCCGGGATAGACGGGCAGGGGGGTGAGCGTCTCCCGGGACAGGGACAGATCCTGCCAGGCCGTCGCCAACCGCGCCCCGCGAAATTCCGGGTTGACCTCGGCAAAAAGGCGCTTGGCCGCCTCTTCGGACAGAAGCACCGGGGCCTGGCCGTCGGACTGGGTCCAGAAGTCGAAGGCCACGGCGTGCATGGTGTCGATGCGCGGCAGGGACAGGTTGGCCCGGCCATGGCGCAGGGCCAGGGCCGCCAGGCGCTCCCGCATCTCGGCGGCGGCACGGCGGGTGAAGGTCACGGCCAGCACGGTGTCCGGGGGCACCCGTTGCGGCGTGGCGGCCTCCCGGGTTTCGCTTGCGCCGGGTCCGGCCGTGGCCTCGGCGGGGGCGTGCGCGTCTGTGGCCATGGGGGCCGTCCCGTCCGCCGGGGTCGTCCGGGAGGCGGCTTTGGGACCGGCCTGGGGGGCCTCGCCGCGAACCTCGGCAAAGCCCAGCAGGGTGGCCAGTTTGGCCGTAAGGGTATGGGTCTTGCCCGTGCCCGGCCCGGCCAGGACCAGCACATGGGGCGAGGCGGCGCCAAGGGCCGCCATCTGGCCCGGATTCAGGACCAGCCCGGGGTCGTGCGCGGCCGTAGCGGGGGGAGGGGCTTCGGGGGCGGGATCGTCGTCGGTCTGGTCCGGGCCTGCGTCGGCGGTCTTGGCCGCCCGGGACGACTTTTTCCCCCGCATGGCGGTTCCGGGAAGAACCCGTCCGCCGCTTGCCAGGTCGCGGCGCTCCTCGGCGGCAAAGACCCGGATGCGGCCGTACTGGCCGTCGAATCCCGGTTCGCGGGTGACGTGCCCCCGCCGCATGCGGGAGACGGCCTCGCCCAGGGGCGCGAAAAATTGGCCCAGAGCGTCCGTGGGCACATGGCGCAGCACGGTCAATTCCGGCCCGAAGGCCCTGTTTATGCGGGACAGCATGGCCTTGACCTTGCCGGTCTTCGGCCCCACGCCCAAAATCTCGCCCACGATCTCGTCTAAGGGAATAAGCGACGTGAACCCAGGCATGCCCTCGGGCGTGGCCGGAACCTGGCGGTCGGCCAGCTCCAGCACCCGGTGCAGCACCCCGAAGGTCAACGGCTTGCCGCACACCGGGCACAGGCCCCCCCGGGACTTGGTCTCCATGGGCTCCATGACCACGCCGCACTCCCGGTGCCCGTCCAGGTGGTATTTGCCCTCCTCGGGGAAAAACTCCACCGTGCCCAGGAATTTCGGCCCCACGCCCTCGCCGCGAAGCGCCCGGTAGATGCCTTCATAGGACGGGTCGCCGCTTATGATGTTGCATTCCCGGCCGAGTTTTTCGCCGGAATGGGCGTCGGAGTTGGAGATGAGCCGGAAGCGGTCCAGGGCGGAGAGCAGGCGGTTCATGTCCGGGTCGGACGACAGCCCCGTCTCCAGGGCGAAGATTTCCCGGGACAGGTCGCCGAAACACTCTTCGATGGAATCGAACCCGGACTTGGAGCCGAAAAGCGAGAACCAGGGGGTCCAGATGTGGGCCGGAACCAGAAAGGCCAGGGGGTCGGACTCCAGGACCATCTCCAGCAGGTTGCGGCTGTCCAGGCCCAGGATGGGCCTGCCGTCGGACTCCAGGTTGCCCACCATGGCCAGCTTGGCGTTAAGCCTTTGGGCGGCCTCGACGCTGGGGGCGAAGACGATGTTGTGGACCTTGCGGACCTTGCCGCCGCGTTTGTAGATGGAGCTGATCTCCGCCGTGAGGATGAACCGGGCCCGGCTGGTCAGGGGGTCGCCGCCGAGCCAGGGGATTTCCGAAGACAGATCCTCGCGTTCGTCCAGGCGATAGAGCCCCGTGCCGTCCGGGACGAGTTGGGTGGCCACCTCGGCAAGCCACTTGGGGTGGGTGAAGTCGCCGCAACCCACCACCGTCAGCCCCTTGTACCGGGCCCAGGCAGCCAGATGACGCGGGGTCAGGGCCTTGCTGGTGGCCCGTGAATAGCGGGAATGGATATGGAAATCGGCAAGATACTGATCCATGCGTGAGACATACCCGTTCCATCCGCCCGAAGCAAGGGCGCGTGGAGGCATCGCCCCCTTGTCGGGTTTCCAAAGGGGCCACGCCCCGTTGGCCCCGGAGGGTTTCCCCACCCATCCCCCTATCGTGTCGCTCCCGTCGCCACGGCGGCGCAGTCGGCCGGATCGCCCTGCAGCTTGTCCAGGGCGTGGCGCAGGGCGGGCAAAACCGCCGCGAAGTTCTCGCGCACGGCCTTGGGGCTGCCCGGCAGGTTGACGATGATGCTCGCCCCAAGCGTTCCGGCCACGGCCCGGGAGATGGCCCCGTGCGGGGTCTTGGCCAGTGAGGCCGCAAGCATGGCCGTCTCGAAGCCGGGCAGGCGCTTGTCGAGGACCGCACTCGTGGCCTCGGGGGTGAAATCCCGGGGCCCCAGGCCCGTGCCGCCCGTGGTCACGATGCAGTCGAAGCCCTGGGTCAGGGCCAGATCGGTCAGAAGCGCCCGCAAAAGTTGCGGATCGTCGGGGATGATCTGGCCGCGCGTCAGCGACGCCTGTCCGGCCTCGTGCAGCATCTCGGCGATGAGCGGGCCGCTTGTGTCCTGGCGTTTTCCGGCCGCGCCCTTGTCGCTTAAGGTGATCCAGGCCAGGCTGATGCCGGAAAGGGTCGGGACAAGGCGCGTCTCGCCGTCCGGGAACAGGCAGGGCCGAAGCGCCCGGCAGGACAGGGCCGTGCGGTACAGGCCCGTGGCCCCGGGCCAGAAATAGCTGCCGAGCACCTGGAGGACCGGCTCGCCGCCGCCGTCGCGGTAGATCGTCCCGGCCCTGGCCCGCAGAAGGGCCGCCGGGCCTTCATGCACGCCCCGGAGCGTGCGGTCGGTAAGCGTGGCCGAGTCGGGATCGACCAGGAGCAACCCCTCTCCCTGGACCGCCTCGAAGGGGCCGTGGACCAGTATGTTCGTCTGCGTCATGCCCATGGACATCCGCCTTTGTGGTTTGTGTGTTGCATGTTGGGCCAAGCGCTTTTACACTCACCCGCGCCGCCGCGCCGAAACGGGCGGGTCATCGCCATGGACGACCCGGCGGCCAATTCACGCAAAAAGGGGCACTTTCATGAAGGGAATCATCCTGGCCGGCGGCTCCGGCACCAGACTCTACCCCATCACCCGGGTGGTCAGCAAACAACTGTTGCCCATCTACGACAAGCCCATGATCTATTATCCCCTGTCCGTGCTCATGCTGGCCGGGATCAGGGATATCCTCATCATCTCCACCCCCACCGACCTGCCGCGTTTCCAGGAGATGTTCGGCGACGGCTCGCAGATCGGCCTGTCCCTGTCCTACAAGGTGCAGGAACGGCCCGAGGGGCTGGCCCAGGCGTTTCTCCTGGGCAGGGAGTTCATCGGCAAAGACCCCGTGTGCCTGGTGCTCGGGGACAACATCTTCCACGGCCACGGCCTGGCCACCGTGCTGCAACGCTCGGCCAAACTGACCTCGGGCGGCATCGTCTTCGGCTACAAGGTGCGCGACCCCAAACGCTACGGCGTGGTGGAGTTTGACGCAGGCCACCACGTCATCAGCATCGAGGAAAAGCCCGAAAAGCCCAAGTCCAAATACGCCGTCACCGGGCTTTATTTCTACGACAACGACGTGGTCGAAATCGCCGAGAATCTCAAGCCCTCGCCCCGGGGGGAGTTGGAGATCACCGACGTCAACAACGCCTACCTGCGGCGCGGCGACCTCAAGGTGGAATTCCTCGGGCGCGGCTACGCCTGGCTGGACACCGGCACCCACGAATCCCTGCTTCAGGCCGCAAGCTTCGTGCAGGTGGTGCAGGACCGCCAGGGCGTCAAGGTCTCCTGCATCGAGGAGATCGCCTACCGCATGGGCTACATCGACGCCGACACCCTGGAGCATCTGGCCGCCGACATGCTCAAAAACGACTACGGCCAATATCTGATGGAAGTGGTCAAGGAGGCCCGGGAGGGATAGTCCCGGAGAACGCCAACCAGGGGCGGAAAGGATGGGCTGGGAAAAGCGGTTTTCATGACCTTCGTGCCCGACGGCTTCGCCGTCGCGGGCGGTGCGGCCCTCCGGTTTTCCCGAAACCGGAGGGCCGTCGTCATTTCAGGAGGCCCGGGAGGAGGAGCCCGCCGCCTCACGCCCGGCTTCGTTTCCCCGTCGCCACGTACACCGGATCGCTGGTTATGGTCTGGCGGATGTGCGGGTCGTCCGAGGGCCGCCACCAGTTGCGGATGCTGGTGGTGGCCAGGTCGGCAAACGATCCCGCGCCGCGCATAAGCTCCGCAACCAGCCCCAGGCGTTCGAAGGGGTGCAGGTCCGGCCAGACGGCCGTAACCTTCTGGGGAAACCAGCGGTCGGAAAATCCTACGCACAGGCTGCCGCCGGGCCTGAGCACCCGGGCGCACTGCGCCATGACCTCCCGGGGCCGGGTCAGGTATTCCACGGACAGGCTGAGGAACACGGCATCGAAGGCGGCGTCCGGGAAAGGCAGTGTGGGGTCGGCGTTTACGTCGTGGACCACGCGTTCGGCCAGACGCGGGTTGGCGGCCATCTCCCGGGCGTTGAGGCCCAGGCCCGTGACATGCAGCCCCGGCGGCGCGAAATTCGTCTCCAGGGGCAGATGCGAGGCCACGGAGCTCATGAGGTCCAGGACGGCCACGCCTGGGCGCAGGTGTCCGGCATAGCAATCGGTCAGAAGGGCGTCGGCCTGGGCGTCGATGTGGCCGGTCAGGCGCGGTTGCGCGTAGAAATCGGCGTCCGGCGCGGCGTCCGTCCGCGACAGGGCGTCGCCGGAGAGAAAATCCGTGGGCAGGCCCGGTAGCGGCGACTGCATGCCCGGGCCGTAGTCGGTCATCTCCTCCAGCCAGCAGAACAGATGCCCGCCCGTGTCCGAGGCCTTGGGGGCGATGTGGCGCACCGTGGCCGCAAGCGTAAACGGCCGCCCGGCCAGGGGATGGTTCAGGTCCAGGGTCAGGCTGTCCGCGTCCATGGCCATGATGCGGGCCGGGCGGATGTCCTGCGGGAAGACGCCGCACAGTCCGGCAAAAAGCCCGCGCGGATAGAAACGGCCCAGACGCGGTTCGATGCGGCGTCCGGCCACGGTTTTGGGCGTGAAGGAACTGCGGGGCAGGCGTTTGACCAGATCGTCGCGGCGCCCCGGGATGGCCTCGCCAGCGGCATAGTCGCAAGACGCCGCCTCTCCCTCGGCCAGACCTTCCAGGCGTTCGCGCAGGCCGGGAGGAAAGATGTCGCGCCAGGGATTGACCCTGCGGGCCAGATAGCGCTCCTCGTGGCGGGCGGCGTCATCCTCCCAGGTCAGGGACAACTCAATGGTGGCGACGCAGGTGTTGTCGATGCGGGACACGGGTTCCTTCTTTGCTCACCCTGATGTGGGTTCGAGGGTTGGTGGGGGTGTGTCCCGGCGCGCGGCAGGCGCGCTTGGGACGGGTCGGCGTTGGGTTCAACGCGGGCGACGGAAGCGCCCAAAACGCCACGGCGATTCCTTTGCGGCCAACAGTTTGGACGCGCTCTCAGACATAATCCCGCCTGCGGCGTGGTCAAGCCCCCTTGCCGCCCCAACGCGAAACGCCCCGGACTGGCCGGGGCGTTTCGCGTCGCGCATGCCGCGAAAAGGGATCAGCCCGCCGCGCCCGTGCCCAGCACGAAACCCTTGGGGGTTCCGCCGGTGGAGGCCGGGGTGCCGGCGATCTTGGACAGATACACGTCGCCCAGGTTGGCGATGTGGCCGCCCACGTTGTCGAAGTGGTTGTAGTGGGCCTGCTCCTCGTCGATGATGGCCTCGAAGAGCTTGACGGTCACGTTGTCGCCCATGTCGCGACAGATCTGCAAAAACTGGTTGTAGGCGTCGATGGTGTCGTCTTCCAGTTTGGTGTCGAACGGAAATATCGTCCGCACGTCCTGGGCCTTGATCACCTTGTCCGTAAAACCCGTCGACGGCTCGCCGCCAAGCTCCTTGATGCGCTCGGCAAACTGCTCGGCGTGACGCATCTCGTCGATGGCGATGAGCTTCATGTTTTTGGCCAACTCGCCGTAGTCCATGGAGTCCAGGCCGTAGTGCTGGTTCATATACTGGGTGATGGCGTACAACTCCATGCTCCTGGCCTTGTTCAAGACCTCGATGACCTTCTCGCGACGCGTATCCTTGTCCGAGACAGCTTTCGCCATGATATTCCTCCTTTTTACGCAGTATATGCATATTCAATTTGATCAGCAAGAATGTCGCGCCCGGCCGCGAAGCGCGACAAAGTTTTTGGAAGGGGGTCCAGGGGGAAACTTTTTTTTAAAAAAGTTTCCCCCTGGCCGCCGGAGGCATTCTCCCTCTCCGCCGCTACTCCGCCGTGGCCTTGGCGCGTTCCTCCTGGCTCATGGCGGCGAGTTTTTTCACCTCGTCCAGCGGCAGCTTCAGGCCTTTGGCCACGCCTGCGCCGTAGTCCGGGTGCGCCTTGTAGAAGAGGGCGCACTGCCGCAGTTGGATGCGTTTCTGGGCTCCGGAGAGGTGCTCCACGATGTTGCCGATGAGGTTTTTTCTGTCCTGGTCGGTCATGACCTTGGAAAAAAGCGCCCCGGGCTGCACGAAGTCGTCGTTTTCATGGCCGTAGGGGGTGCGGTTCGCCATGCCTGCCACGGGGAAGGGCGGCTCCATGGCTTTTTCGTCCGGGGCGGGGCCGCCAAAGCTGTTGGGCCAGTAGTTGGGGCCTGCGCCGCCGCCGTTGTCCACGCGCATGAAGCCGTCGCGCTGATAGCTGGTTTCCGGGCGGCCTTTGGGCGCGTTGACCGGGATGAGGTGGTAGTTGGGGCCAAGGCGGTGCAGATGGGTGTCGTGGTAGGAGAAAAGCCGCGCCTGGAGCATCTTGTCCGGCGAGGCGGCGATGCCCGGGACCAGGTTGCCCGGGCCGAAGGCGGCCTGCTCCACCTCGGCGAAATAGTTCACGGGGTTGCGGTTGAGGGTGAGTTTGCCGACCACGATGGGCGGCACGTCGGCGTGCGGCCAGACCTTGGTGATGTCCATGATGTCGAAGCGGTATTTGAGGCCTTCCTCGTAGGGCATGATCTGCATTTCCAGGGTCCAGGAGGGGAACTCGCCCCGGGCGATGGCGTCGTGCAGGTCGCGGGTGGCGTGGTCCGGGTCTTTGGAGCGCATGGCCGCCGCTTCCTGGCGGGTGAGGTTTTGTATGCCCTGGTCGGTCTTGAAGTGGTACTGCACAAAGAATCGTTCGCCCTTGGCGTTGTACCAGACGAAGGTGTGGCTGGAGTAGCCGTTCATGTTGCGGAAGGTGGCCGGGGTGCCGCGATCCGAGAACAGCACCGTGACCTGGTGGATGGATTCCGGGGTGAGCGACAGGAAATCCCAGAACATGTCCGGGTCTTTGCAGTTGGTGGCCGGGTTGCGTTTCTGGGTGTGGATGAAATCCGGGAACTTCAAGGGATCGCGGATGAAAAAGACCGGGGTGTTGTTGCCCACGAAGTCGTAGTTGCCGTCCTCGGTGTAGAACTTGACGGCGAAGCCGCGCGGGTCGCGTTCGGCGTCGGCCGAGCCCTTTTCGCCGCCCACGGTGGAGAAGCGGGCGAACACCTCGGTTTTTTTGCCCTTGGTCAGGAATTTGGCCTTGGTGTAGCGCGATACGTCGGCGGTGCATTCGAAGACGCCGTAGGCCCCGGCCCCCTTGGCGTGCACCACGCGCTCGGGGATGCGCTCGCGGTCGAAATGGGCCAGTTTTTCCAGAAGATGCGCGTCCTGCATGAGCACGGGGCCGCGCTGCCCGGCGGTCAGGCTGTTTTGGTCATCGCCCACGGGGATGCCGAAGGCCGTGGACAGGGTGGTTTTTTTCTTCGCCATGGCGGTCTCCTTGGGTTGGGGTTGCGGAGGGGGGTTACCTCAATGGCAAGACGAATTTTCGGTCGTCGTGACCAAAAGCGTGGACTTATTCTTTATGGAGAATCATTCTCCATTGCAAGCAAAAAGAGAAGGTCCGCCGGAACGGGTGTTTTTTCAAACTCAGGGCTGGCCGGGTTTCTTGCCGCCCTTGCCGGTGCGCGTATAGACGCCTTCGAGGATCATGCCCTGGCCCTTGCAGTAGACGCTGAAGCAGGTTGGCGCGGCGTCGAGGATCACGGTGCGGTCCTCCAGGCGCAGGCGGATCTCGCAGCCCGGGTTCATGGCGTCGCGGCAGGTGATGACGTTGCTTTTGACCGTGGACTGAAACTCGAACATGCAGGAGTCGGCCTTGGCCTTGGGGTCTTTGAAGGACATGACGCCCCAGACCCGGTCCACAGGCTGTCCGGCCTTTTCCGAGGGGGCCAGAAGGAGCTTGATGGTGGCCCGGGGATCGGAGGAATGGACGTAGAGGCCGGAGATGGTGTCGGGCGCAAGGGTCTGGGCCATGGCCGGGAGCATCGCGGCCAGGACGAGGCACAGGGCCGGGAGCAGGCGGCGGGCGGCGCGGCGAAGACGCGTTCCGGCCGGTGTGGGGCGTCTGGCATGGGGCATGGGGGCCTCCAGAGACGATGCATGAGGATTTTGACGACTATGCTCTCCATAGACCATCCCGAGGGAAAGAACAACCCGGTGATTTGACGCGGCAGGGAAGGGGAGGGTAGATGTGTCCGAGAGTTGTTTCAACCGGGAGGGAGCCATGGCGCGGGGTATTGTGGGACGGATGTTGTGTGCGGCGGCGCTTTTCGCCGCGTTGGCCGGGGCGGCTCGTGCGGGCGGGCCGGGGGGGGCGCTTCTTTCCAAGGGACAGACCATCTACGTGCCGGTCTATTCCCACATCTACCACGGCATCAAGGCCCGGCCGTTCAACCTGACGGTGACCGTGAGCGTGCGCAACACCGACCCGAGAAGGCCCCTGACCGTGCTGGCGGCCGACTATTACGACACCGAGGGCGGGCTGGTGCGGCATTTTCTGGACAAGCCCGCGACCCTGCCGCCGCTGGCCACCCGGGAGTTTATCGTGGAGGAGCGCGACGAGGCGGGCGGCTCCGGGGCCAACTGCATTGTGCGCTGGTCGGCGGCCGAGCCCGTCAATGCGCCCGTGGTCGAGGCGGTGATGATCGGGGCCAGCTCCAACCAGGGGATTTCCTTTGTCTGCACCGGGCGGGTGATCGAGGAATGAGCGTGTTTCTGGGGTTCGACACGGCAAAGGCCTGGGACTACGAAAACGGCTTCCACCTGACCTCGGACATCACGCGCCTGGGCAAGATCGCGGCCCATTTCGAGCTGTACCGGATGATCACCGGGCTGCCCGGCCATGTGGTGGAGCTTGGGGTGTTCAAGGGCTGTTCGCTTCTGCGCTTCGCCACCTTTCGGGAGCTTCTGGAGTCGCCCCGGTCGCGAAAGATCATCGGGTTCGACGCCTTCGGGGCCTTTCCCGAACCGGACGCGGCGGATTCCCATGCCGCCGCCGACCAGACCTTTGTGGCGGGCTGGGAGCGCGGGGCCGGGCAGGGCATCTCCGTTGCGGAGTTGCGCGGGGCGCTGGCGCACAAGGGCATCGGCAACGTGGATTTGGTGGCCGGGGACATCCGGCAGACGTTGCCCGCCTGGGTGGCGGCGCATCCGGCGGCGCGGGTGGCGCTTTTGCATATCGACACCGACGTGCGCGAGCCTGCGGCGCTGGGGCTTGAGCTTTTGTACGACCGGGTGGTTCCGGGCGGGGTCGTGGTGCTGGACGACTACGGTACGGAGAGCGGCGGCACGGCGGCAGTGGAGGAGTTTTTCGCCGGACGCGGGGTGAGGCTTCGCAAGCTGCCCTTTTCCCACGAGACGCCGGTGTTTGTGGTCAAGGAATAGGGGGGTGGAAAATGCGAGGAGTTCTGGGCTGTTTGATTGTGTTGTTCGCCGTGTCCTGTTCTTCTACGCCGAGCTATCCGACAATAGAAAGCATGTACCATGCGATGTTCAAGGATAATGCGTTGTATGATGTCGTCAGTGTTCGGATCAATGATGCAACGAAGGTTGACGATATAACGTATGTGGCTGAGGCAACCGTTGAAGAAAAAATGAAGATAGGATTCGAGGATTTTTATAAAATTGAGACATATTTTCCGAAACCAGGCATGCAGGAGCAACTTCAAAATGCAGACCTGGGGACAAAGATGGAATTCCTTATCGGGAATGCGGTGACGGCGATGGGAGTGATGGCCGTCTATGGCAGTTCGTTCAAGGCCGGTGATATTTTTACCAGAGACGTCAAGATTACGCTGACGAAGAAAGATAGCGGTTGGAAAATCACTCATCTCGACTGATGTGGCTGCCGGGTGGATCGCAAAGCCGTGGTTCGGGGGGCGGTTCCTTCCTGTTTGGTGTTGTCGATACTTGTCTTATGAAGATTTCCTCTGGTGTGCCATCGTTATGCATGTTTAAAGTATTACTTCGCTTTGAATTCCTTGATAAGACTCATTATTTGCTCAATTCCATCAAATGTGGTTGGGATTTTGTCTGGTTGTGGGACAATCGGGCTAAAAATGAGTGAGTCAAATTTATCAAAGTTAATTTTCGGGTGTTCCTCTCGGAACTTTCCATGGTCTTCGATGAATGCGCATATGGCATTACGATACTCGAGTTGTAAGATTTGTCCTTTTAATGAGTAGTATTGTTGTAGGATTATCCTAAAATAGTATATCAGTATTATTTCGAACACAATGAGCGGAAGTATGTGTTTGACAATATAAATAAGCATTGCAAATTCAGCTGATGAATTTATGCGTTCTGTTGTTAATTCAAACGGGAAAAAAGGAGACCCTCCTAGAGAAAGGTAAAGTTTTAGAGCGGGGATGGCTATAATAGCAGCTGCAAGAGCGATCAAAGTAATCAGAGTGGTGACTAAATTGAATTTTTTTCTTTTTAATAAATCTAAAAATGCCTTCGAAAGGCCAAGGAGCGTGCATTGCGAGTGAAACTCTTGGAGTCTTTTTTCGTAATCATCGATTTTTGCTTTCCAGCTAGTGAGGTCAGCTATAAATTTTTGATATTCTTTTTGTGCATTGTCTGATCTTTGGTCAAATTCTTCAAAAGAGTCATCGAGGGAATATGGCACAAATATGTTGCCGAGAATGAATTTATATTCTTTTTCTTTTGGAGTAAGTTCGTGTTCGTCGTAGTATGAAATAATTTGAGCTTCTTCAGGGTTGGATGATTTAGTTCGAATGATTTTCTCTTTTACCATTGCTGTAAGGCAAAAATAAATACGTTCAAGATTTGTTTCAACATTATTTCGCATGCGTAGTCGATCAACGGATTCTTTTAGTTGTGGCAGTATGTGTTTGTATGAATACTTACATATAGAGGTATAGTTGCTGTCAGAAGATATTACTGTATTGATTGCAATTGTTACGATATTGAATTTTTTAGTTAACAATTGATTGGTTGTTATTAAGCTTGAATTTATAGATAAGATTTCATCAAACAATTGATTTGTTTCTTTATCGATCATGTCTTAATCCGGGATTGAGGGATTTTAAATGAATAACTAGTTGTATAGATTCTTGTTTTTTGTCAAGATAAAATTGAAGGAATGGTTGCATTTTATCGGAAATTAGTAGTCGCTCCGCAAGCCCCGCAAAATTTCGCCAGTCGCAGACCCGCGACGACCTCGGCGCACAGACCCGCCCGGTGATGCTGCGCCCCCCCTCTTTTCCGATTGCCCCCACAGGCTCCATCTTCCTGATCCCGTGACCGCCCGCCCGCGCCATCCCGCTGGCCTGACACCTCCTGCACCATCCCCCTTTCGCGCCAGCATAGCCACCTGATCGATTACAATTTTGGGAAATGCCGCATGGTTCTCGATTGCGCGCCATGCTCCCTTCACGGCGGTTCTAGGAATGCTTATTTATAAAAGATAGGTCATTGTCTGGAATTGTTTGGAATAAAAGAATTTGAAGGACGCGGAAAAGGCCCGTATAGAAGGTATGGTTCTCTTTTCAAAGAAAACCAGGGGGCATGAATGGTCCTCAAGATCGGCGTAAACGAGCTTGCGGTCGGCATGTACGTCGTCGATACCGGCCTGTCCTGGATGGAGCATCCGTATCTCTTTTCCCGCCAGGGACCCATCGACAGCGAAAAAAGCCTCCAGGCATTGAAAAGGGAGGGTTACACCGAGGCGTTTATTGACACGCGGCAAAGCGGTCTCGACGACGACGCGGCCCGGCGTCTGTCCGGCGGGGCGCTTTTTACAGAGGCGTTCACGGAACGCGCGACGCCCGCCGCCACGTCCCGCAGAGCCGTCCCCATGGCGCAGGAGCTTCCTGCCGCCCGGAAGGTCTACGAGGACGCCCTGGCCTTCGCCAGGGATTTCATCCACAAGGCGTATCTGGAAAAAACCGTCGACATCGAACGCTCCGAGGCCTTCGTCAGCGACGTGATCTCAAGCGTCGCCCGCAACCGCGAGGCCCTGACGGGCCTATGCAAGCTGCGGTTCTATGATGAATATTCCTACACCCACAGCATCAACGTGACGGTCCTGGCCACGGCCTTCGGACAGTTTCTCGGCCTTCCCGAGGACGAACTGCACCCCCTGGGACTGGCGGCGCTTTTCCATGACATCGGCAAGGCCAACATCCCCCGCGAGGTGCTCAACAAGCCCGGCCGCCTCGACGACCGGGAATTCCAGGTGATCAAGCGCCATCCCCTGGAGAGCTACGTCATCTTGAAGGGCATGGGGGCGCTGGCGTCCAAGGTGCTTTCGGCCATCGTCGAGCACCACGAGAAATACGACGGCAGCGGCTATCCGCGCGGCATAGGGGGCGAGGAGGTCTCCATGTTCGCCCGGATCATCAGCTTAGCCGACGTCTACGACGCCCTGACCAGCGAGCGGGTCTACAAGAAGGGCATGCCCCCCTCCCAGGCCCTGGGGGTCATGTACGGCATGCGCGAAAAGGATTTTCACCCGACCATGGTCGAACGCTTCATCAAATGTCTGGGCATCTACCCCGTGGGCAGTTTCGTGCGATTAAGCGACAGCCGCCACGGGCTGGTCTGGGCCTTAAACGCCCAGGCCCCGCTTTCCCCCACGGTCAAGGCCGCCTTCGACGACGCCATGCGTCCCATACCGGCCGAATACGTGGATCTGGCCGCATGCGGCGAGGCGTCGGCCGGGCCGCCGCTTTCCATTGCGGAGGCGGTGGACCCGCGCCGCTTCAACATCGACATGGCGGCCGTCATGAATTGAGCCGGTGGAGGGTCCGGACCTGGGGCCGACATGGCGGGCCGGGGGCTATCCCCCTTCTTCGCCGCCATCCCCGCCGCACAAGCCCGCAAACTCGCACCAGTCGCAGACCCGCGAGGGCTTTGGCGCGAAGTGGGGGGCCGTGACGATGTGCCGCACCAGATAGTCCACGAGCACCGGCGTGCGCGAAAGTATCGCCTCCCGGCGCACCTCGGGGGGCGTTTTTTCCCCGAAAAGCCCGCACTCCTCGCCGCTTCGCCGAAGTTCCACGCAGGCCGCCTCAACGGGCGTCTCCCCCGTGGCCTTGGCGTACAGAAGGGCGTAGAGCGGCAACTGCACGCTTTGCACCCGGTCGCGCACCTCGCAGAAAAGCCCCTCGTCCTCACAGGCGGCCGGGTCGGCCAGCCGTCCCCAGAACCCCTCGTCCTCCCACAGGGCCGCCCCGGGCTTGCGCGGCTTGCCGGTCTTGTAGTCCAGGATGACGATGCCCGGCGCCCGGCGATCCGCCCGGTCCACGATGCCGGTGAAAAGCCACTCCCGCCCGGCCCCGGGCAGGCTCAGGGACAGCCGCGTCTCCAGGGACAGGGGCGTGGTGCGGGGCATCCCGGCCACATAGCGGCGCAGCCGCTCCCGGCTTGTGCGGGCCAGCATCAGCCGCCCGTCCGGCGGCAGGGCGTGGAAAAAGGGCGCGGCGTGAAGCGCGGCGTCCAGGCGCGAAGAAAGCGGTTCGAGGCCGATGTGCGTCCCGTCGATCTCCCGGCCCACAAAGGGCGCAAACGTCTCGCGCAAGACCTCATGCACCAGGGTGCCGAGCCCGGCGGCGTCGCCCTCCTCGGCCACCTCGTCCAGGGGGGCCAGCCGCAGCACCCGGCCGTAATAAAACCGCAAGGGGCAGGTCAGATAGGCGTCGAGGAAGCTGGCGGACAGGGGCTTTTCCAGAACCCGGTCCAGGGCCTTACGCACGGCCGGGGTCTTTTCCACCGAGGCGTTATGCGGGGCAATGGCCCGCAGGGGCAGGGACACGGTGAAAAGCGGCGGCTCGCCGGGCTTTATGACCTCGCCGCGCCGTTTTTCCATGCCCCACAAAAGCTGCTCCACGAACCGGCTGCGCATGGGCTTGTCGTCAAAAAGTCCCGTGCTCTGCACGCCCGCCCGGTAGAAGATCACCACCTCCGAGGCCCCCATGATCAGCCGGTAAAAGGTATAGGCGGCCACGGCGTCGCGCTGGCGGCTGTCGGACAGGCCCAGCAGATGGCGCAGGGCGTCGGGCAGGAGCGGATCGTGGGGGGCCACGCCGGGCAGCCGGTCCTCCACGGCGTCGAGCAGATAGATGCGCGAAAAGGACAGAAGCCGGGTCTCCAGCATGCCCATGACCTGGAGCCCGGACAGGGGTTCGGCCTCGAAGGCCGCCCGCTCGGCCGAAAGCAGTCCGCGCAGCAGGGTGTAAAGGGTGCGGGCGGGAAACGGCTCGTCGGCCAGATCCCCGCCGCGCAGGGCCGGGATCACCCCGCTGGTGACCCGGAACAGGCACTCGGCGTCGATGAGGAACCGTTCCCAGATGTCCCCGGCGTGGGCCTCGTCGAGCAAAAGCCCGGCCAGCCCGGCCAGGGCGTCGCCCAGTTCGCGCGGGGTCTTCACGTCTTCAAAGGCCCGCAGGCAGACGGCAAGCACCCGCCCGGCCAGGGCCGTGGCGGCGGCCAGGTCGGCGGGCGCCGCGTCCGGGTCGGCGGCATCGGCGTCGCCCCCGGGCGGCGGCAGGGCGAAGGGGTCCAGGTGGGCGCCGCCCTGGCGCACGAGCCGTTCCCAGGCGGAAAAAAGCGGCCGCAGGGGCTGGGTTTCGCCCGTTTTGAGCATTTTCAGGTAGGGATGGCGCAAAAAGGCCACCACCTCGCGCCAGGCGTAGCGCCCGGGGCCGAGGCGCGACTCCTGCAGGCGCAGGATGGTCTCGATCAGGCGGCTTATGGAGGACCGGGCCAGAGGGTAGCCCATGCTGATGTTCACGTCGCGCCGGGGCAGGTGGTGCAATACGGGCATCAGAAGCCCCGTGTCCGGCAGGACCACGGCCGTGTCGGCGGTGTCCGGGGCCAGGGCCAGCTCCCGGCTAAACGCCACCAGTTGGGAATGCAGGTCGTAGCCCTCGTAGAAGCGGATGGTCTTGGCGGCCAGCAGTTCATCGGCCCCAAGGGGCGCGGCCTCGGGGAAAAGGGGAAGCTGCAGGGCGTCGTCGGCCCGTTTGCGGCGGCCCGAGACGGGGCGTGAGGGAAGGGTCTGGCCGTGCAGCACCACGGGCGCGCCGAACCGGCGGGCCAGATCCGTAAGCTCCCGGCAACTGAAGTGGGCCCGGGCCGGGTCCGTGGCCAGCAGGGGGTCGGCGTGCCACAGCATCTCCAGGCGTCCGGCCGCAAAAAGGGTCCGGAAGATTTTTTCCTCGCTCCCCGACGGGGCGAAAAAGCCGCAGGCGAACAGGCGATCCCCGGCAAGCCGCGCCGACGCGGCCTCCGGGTCTTCGGCGGCCAAGGCCTGGCACAGCCCGGGCGTGGCCGTGCCGCCGGACAGCAGGCGGCGGCGGTAGGCGGCGTGGATGGCCTTGAGGTTCTCCAAGATGGCTGCGGCCTGGGGCAGGACGTCGGCGGCGGCGTGCTCGATGTTTTTCGGGGCCACGCCGTGGCGGAAAAGCTCCTCGCACAGCTCCGCCAGGCGCAGGCCCCAGGGGAAGAAGCGGTGCAGTTCGGTGGGGAAGATCCGTTCCCCGGTCCAGGGGGCGTCGCCCAGGCCCTTTTGCAGATCCTGCACCACGGCGTGCAACAGTCCCACCCGCCCCAGGGGGTCGAGCAGGCGCAGGGGGCGGCCGTGGATGGCCCGGCCGAGCTCGGCCAGCCATTGGTCCACGGCGGCGATCCGGGGCAGCAGGCAGGGCTTGTCGAGCCCGGGATGGGCGGCCAGCCGGTCGATGAGGAACCGTCCGGCCCGGCGCAGGGGGAAAAGCACCGTGACCTGGCAAAAATCCCCGGCCGTGGCGGCCAGAAGCCTTTCGGCCACGGCGTCGATGAAGTCCCGGTCCCAGGGAACCAGGAGGATGGCGGGTCGGGAGGCAGGTGCGGCTTGGGACATGGCTTACTCCGGGTCCACCCGGACCGCGTCGCGGCGGTCCAGGTAGAGCAGCAGGCCGCGCAGGCGGGTTTTTCCGGAGTCCGCGCCGAAGCGGGCCGTGTGTTCGGGCAGGCGGCCGGCCAGGCGCAGGTAGCGGCGCACCTGGGCGGCGTGGTCCGGGGACGGCGCGCCGGTCTTGAAATCCGCCACCAGGGTATGGTCCTTTGCGAAGACCAGAAGGTCAGGGCGGTGCTTGTGGCCGCCCTCGTCCAGGATGTCGCGCTCGGACAGGCCGCGCGCCAGGTGGTCGGCCATGTCCGGAAGCGAAAGCAGCCAGGACAGGCCGTCCGCGATGTCCTTGGCCACGTCATCGGTCTGGCGCGGGTCCGGGGGGGCGCAGTCGCGTCCGGCCAGGGCCTCGCGGGCGGCGGCCAGGGGCGCGCCGGGATCGGCCAGATCCTGGCGGCGCAGGGCCTCCACGGCGGCGTGGGCGGTAAGTCCCCGTTTTTTTTCGGTGAACCCCAGGCTGTCGCGCACGTCGCGCACGGAATTGCGGTAGACCTTAAGCCGCATGATCCAGGCCAGGGGCGGCTCGACGGCCCCGGCCGCGTCCGGCCCGGCCGTTTCAGGCGGGGTTGCTTTGGGCGGAACTGCTTCGGGCGGGGGGGCCTCGGCAGGCATGGCCGCCGCCACGGTCGGTTCCTCGCCGAAAAAGGCCGCGTCGTCTGAAATCCCCATCTGGCGCAACAGGGCGTCCGCCGCCCGGGTTACGGGGTTTTTCCCGGCCAGGGGGAAGGTGGGGAAAAACAGGTGCAGTTCCCGGGCGGCCCGGGTCCAGGCCACGTACAGCAGATGCATCTGCTCCAGGCAGGCCTCCACCCGCCGCAGCCGCTGGGGCTCGCCCATGGCCTCGCACATGGGGACCAACGCCTCCCCGTCCTCCATGGCGATGCGCCCGAAATCCGCCGGGGGATCGGCCCGGAAATGGTGGAAGGGCACGATGACCGCCGGATATTCCAGGCCCTTGGCCTTGTGCATGGTCAAAACCCGCACGGCCTCCACATGCTCGGGCTGGGGGGCCTTCTCCTCGAAGCCGCTTTGGGTCCACCAGGACAAAAAGGACGAGATCGATCCTGCGCCGCGCTCCTCGGCCAGATAGAGCACCTCCAGAAACCGGCGCACGAAGGCCTCGTCGTCCGGGCGGCGGGACAGCACCCCGTAGGCGGCCACAAGTTCGCGCACCAGATCGTAGGCCCCGGTCAGTCCGGCCTGCCGGGCGTAGGGGCGCACCAGCCGTCGCCAGACGTCGGGAAAGTCGCGGGAAAAGGCCGCCGCAAGGCCGCCCGGGCGTCCGCCCTGGCCGACGTCGGCCGCCCAGTCGTGGATCGCGGCCGCAGACAGGCCCGACACCGGCGCAAACAACTCCGGGGAGCTTATGAAGGTGAAAAAGGCCAGGTTGTCGCCGGGATAGTCCACAAAGGCCAGAAAGGCCGCCAGGGCCCGAATCAGCGGATGGTCGGCCAGGCGCAGGCTGTTTTCCGTGACCACCGGGATGCCCGCCTCCACCAGCCAGCGGCTGATCCGCTCGGCCTGGGGGTTGGTGCGGGCCAGGATGGCCACCCCCGACGGGCCGAGCCGGGGCAGAAGATCGGCGGTCAAAAGCTCCAGGCAGGCCTCGCGGGCGCTTGCGGCATAGTCCGGGGCCAGATCCCCCGGCAGGCGGCGCAGGCTGACCCGGCCCAGGGGCACGTCCCGGTCCGGGGGCAGGGCCTGGGCGCAGTCGGCGTAGGCCGCCGCCAGCCGCCGGGCCAATTCCCGGCGGTCCTCTTCCGGGGCCTTGCCAAGGAGCTCGCCTGCGGCCGACAGGGCCGGGCCGGGGGCGGCCAGAAGGCCGAAAAAGCGGTTGTTGAAGTCCACCACGGCCCGGGAGCTGCGCCAGTTGCAGGGCAGGGTTTCGTCCGCGACGGCCGCCAGACGGTCGAGGCCCGAGTCGGTCACGGCCGTGTCGAAGAGCCTCGCCGCGCCGCCGCGCCAGCCGTAGATGGCCTGCTTGACGTCGCCCACATAGAAGAGCCCGCCGCCCCGGGACAGGCATTCGGCGGACAAAAGGTCGAGCACGCCCCACTGGCTTCTGCTCGTGTCCTGGAATTCGTCGATGAGCAGATGCGTCAGGCGCGTGCCCATGCGGCACCAGGCGTCGGGCACGCCCCCGCCGCCGCCAAGCGCCTGCCCCACCCGGGAAGGCCACAGGGACGCGGGCAGAAGGCTCTCCTCCCGGATCATCTCCGGCAGCCCCTCCAGGAGGCGACCGGCCAGGGACACGAACGGCAGCCAGTCCAGGGCGGCGGCATACAGGGGGATGTCCTGCCCGGCCCGGGCATGCAGGGCCAGGAAGGTCCGGTGCAGGGCGTTAAGCGCCTCCCCGGCCCGGTCCCGGGAGGCCTTTTTCAGGCAGTCGGCCACATCCGCCTTGCCCGCATAGGCCGAATCCGGCGGCGCGGTCAGCTCCGGCAGATCGGCCACCCGCTCCAAAAGCCGGGCATAGTGGTTCACGGGCTCGAGGCCTGCGGCGTCCATCTGCTCCAGGAGCGTGCGGGCGGTGGTGCGCAGGGCGGCGGACAGCCGGGCGGAGGATTGATGGATGCCCGCTGCCCCGGCCTCCGGCAGGGGGCCGGGGCTGGCGGCCAGGTGGTCGAAGACCCGGCGCAGGCGCTCCAGCACGGCCTGCCGGGTCAGAAATCCGGTCTGTCCCTGTCGGGCCACGCTGTCGGCGGCCTGGGCAAACAGCCCGGCCAGGGCCGCATCCCCGGCGTCCAGGCGGGCGGCCAGTCGGTCGAAAAGGGGGTCGAAGAGCCGGGCGTTGTCGAAAACCGTCTCGAAATCCGGAGCAAGGCCCATGTCCAGGGAGAAAAGGCGCAACAGAAGCGACAGCAGGCTGTCGATGGTGCGCACGTTGAGCCGCCCGGCGTGGCGCAACAGCAGATCCAGCTCCCGGGCGGCCTTGCGGGAGCGCCGCCGCCCTTCGGTGTCCGGATCCCGGCGCATGGCCAGGGTCTTGAGCAGGGTCACCACCCGGGCCTTCATCTCCGTGGCGGCCTTGTTGGTGAAGGTGATGGCCATGATGTCGCCCGCGCCGTAGAGCTCCGGGGCGTCGGGGGAGGCGGCGGCCCGGCCGCAGGACGGGGGCGGGGCGGCCTCGGAGGCGGCCAGAAGCAGGTCCACGAACCGCCCGGTGAGACGATGGGTTTTGCCGGAACCGGCGGATGCCTTGACCCGTTCGATCATGCCGGGCCTCCCTGGCCGCTTCGGGATTGTCCGGTTTTCACCGGCGGGGTGTTCTGGCATCATAGCCCCCTCGGCCGGGACCGGCAAGGCGCGACGGTCCCGGCTGGCCTCTCCCCCGCGCCGGAAGGGTTTTCCCATGCCCGACAATCCTGACCGGCGTCCGTTTAGCGACGTGCCCGGCGACAACGTGCCGTGCGAGGACGCACCCGGTCGCGGCGTGCCTGGCGATGCCGCCCCGAATGGCCCGGAAGACCTGGACGCGCCGGACGCGCCGGACGCACCGGGCGACCTGGGCGCGCCCGTTTCCCTGACGGTTCCCGCCGCTGCCGCCGGGCGCCGCCTGGACCGGGTGCTGGGGCTTGTTTTTCCAGGGCTGGGCCTGCGTCGGCTGCGCCGGGTGTTCGCGCAATACGAGGTTACGGTGGACGGCGTGGCGCGCCAGGCGGCGTTCAGGGTGCGGGCCGGGGCCACGTTGCGGCTCGCGCTGCGGGCCGGGGTGCGGCAGGCGGGCCGGGCGCTGGCCGTGCCGCCCGGGCTGTATGTTTTGGCCGAGGGGCAGGACTACGGGGCCGTGGCCAAACCCGGCGGGCTGGCCTCGGCGGCGATCGGCCTGGGCGGGCAGGAGAGCGTCGAGGACCATCTGCCCGGGCTTTTCCCGGGCCGCGAGGCCGTCCTGCTCGGGCGGCTGGACACGCCCACCTCGGGTATCCTGGCCGTGGCCTTTGGCCAGGAGGCGGCGAGGCGGTTTCGCGAGGCCGAGGACCGGGGGGAGGTCCGCAAGACCTACCTGGCCGTGGTCCGAGGGCTGGTGGATGCGCCGTTTACGGCCCGACAGGAGCTTTTGACGGCCCACCGCGCCACGACCCGGGTGCGCGCCAGGGATTCGGACGATCCCCTGCGCCGCACGGCGGTGACGCCGCTTGGCTACGACCCGGGGACGGACCTGACCCTGGTCCGGGCGGACATCGCCAAGGGGGCCAGACACCAGATCCGGGCCCATCTGGCCGCCCGGGGGCATCCCATCCTGGGCGACGCACGGTATGGAAAGGAAATAGAGGAAGGACTGGGCTTGCGCCTGTATCTGCACCATGCCCGCATCATCTTCCCCGGTTTTGCGGCGCACCTCATGCCGCAATGGTCTGGACCGGAGGGCGGCTCAGTCCTGGTTCTTGGCCCAGGCGTCGAGCAGGCCCTCGATGATGTCGTACTGGCGAATGAGGTAGGTTCCTGATTGAACCTTCCGCTTGAGTTCCGCGACCTTGCGGGAACGTGCAAGGATTTCTTCCTCGGAGAGCACGGAAATGGGTGCGGCTAACGAGGCACGCTTGTTCACAATCTTATCCTGATTGCATGTTGGCCCCCCGAGCAGTCCGGTTCGGGGGTTTTACTCCTTATCGGTCAGGGCTAGCCGCGACTTTAGGGAGGAGGCCGCATTTCCGGATGCCCCGCAAATGCGGGGCTTTACCCCTTTCAGGAAAAAAGGTAGCCCGTTTCCAGGCAGCATGCGTCACGCCGCCACACTGCAAAACGAGGTAACGCGTGCCAAGAAACAAGGACAAGGCCCTGCTCACCCAGGAATTGCGGTCTTTACGCGGCCGACTCATGGATGCGGATATCCTCAAGTCCGCCCTGGCCCGCGAGGCGGCATCCCAGCGGACAACGGACTCCCGTTACCAGAACATCGTCGAGGATCAGGCCGAACTCATCTGCAGCTACGACAGCAAAGGCCTTCTTACCTACGTCAATCCCGCCTTTTGCCGGTATTACGGCCAGAGCGCCGAGACGCTTCTGGGCGGCGCCTTTCCGGTTCAGGCCTCGGAAGAGGAGGTTGGGGAGGTGCGCCGGGCCGTGTCCGGGCTTGGCCCCAACCGGGGCATGACCGCCCTGGTGCACCGGGCGACCCTGCCCGGGGGCGTGACGCGCTGGCAGGAATGGCTGTACCGGGCCATCATGGACGCCGCTGGGACCGTGGTCGAATACCAAGCCGTGGGCCGCGACGTGACCGATATCAAGGAGACCATGGAGGGCTTCCGCCGGGCCGAGGAAAAATACCGGGCCATCTTCGAAAACGCCCCCCTGGGCATCTTTCGGACCACGGCGGCCGGGCGGTTTGAGGAAATCAACCATGTCATGGCCGCCATGCTGGGGTATGACAGCCCGGCCCAGGCCATGGCCCAGGTCACGGACATCGGGCATCAGATTTACGACGATCCGCAACGTCGCGTGCGGCTCTTGGAAACCCTGGAAAAGACCCGGGGCAGCATCACCTATGAAGCGCTTTTCCGCCGCCGCGACGGCGGCCGCTTTACCGGCAGGCTGCACGTCTCGGCCGTGCGCGACGAAAACGGGCATGTCACGTCGCTCATCGGGCTTATGGACGACATCACCGAACGCAAGCGCATGGAGGAGGAACTGCGGCGCAGCGAACGGGTGGCCCGGACGCTGCTCAACGCCACCACGGAATCGGCCTTTCTGGTGGACGTGGACGGGACCATCCAGGCCATCAACGATATCGGGGCCAGACGCCTGGGGGGCACGCCCCAGACCATCGCCGGACGCAACTTTCACGAATTTCAGTCCTGGGAGCTTTTCGAGGAGGGCATGGAACGCCTCTGGGAGGCCTACTGCGAGCGCCGTCCGGTGCGCTTCGAGGACGACCGCCAGGGGATCGTCCACGACGTCATGGTGTCGCCGGTTTTCGACGACGTCGGCGGCGTGGACACGGTGGCCATCTTCGCCCAGGACATCACCGAGCGCCGCCGCCTGGAGCGGTTGCGCGAGGACGTGGAGCGCATCACCCGCCACGACATGAAAACGCCCTTGATCGGCATTGTGGGATTCGCCCAGCTTTTGCAAAAAAGCCAGAATCTCACGGACAAACAGCGCGAATACCTGGCCTACATCCAAAACAGCGGCCGCCAGATGATGGATTTCATCAAAAAATCCCTGGATTATTTCAAGATGGAGCAGCGCTCCTACGTGCTGCGGCCCCAGGACGTGGACATGGCCCGGGTGTTCCGGCGCATCCATGAAGATCTGCGCCCCCTGGCCGTGAACAAGTCCGTGTGCATCAGTTTTACCATGGACGGCCAGGACATCTCCCTGACCCGCCCCATCATCGTTCGGGGCGAAGAGGACCACCTGGAAAACCTGTTCGCCAATCTCGTCAAAAACGCCGTGGAGGCCGCGCCCGAGGACAGCGAGGTCACGGTGGCCATCCGCTGTGGCGGCGAGGTCCATGTGGTGGACGTTCACAATCTCGGCATCATCCCCGAGGCGGCCCGGGCCAGGTTTTTCGAACGCTACAATACGGCGGGCAAGGAAGGCGGCACGGGTCTTGGAACCCATGTGGCCCGGCTGATCGCCCAGGCCCATGGCGGCTCCATCCGGTATACCACCTGCCCCCGCCAGGGCACCCACCTGATCGTCACCCTGCCGACGCATCCGCCCCAGGATTTGGCCCAGGAACCGGCTAAGGAGCCGCCCGCGCCGGAACTGTCCTGAACCTGATTTTTTTTGTTGACCAGTGTTGCGATGTTGTTTATATCTCGCAACAGGCCAACGGGCCGTAGGGGGGAGCCGTGAACGGCGAATTCGATGCCTTTTTTCAACGCGCCCAGAGCGCGTGCGGGGTGAAGAGCCAGTCCGACCTGGCGAATCTCCTGGGTCTGCATCGCTCGGCCGTCACCCAGGCCAAGAACAAGGGCCTCGTGCCCAAGGTCTGGGCCCTGACCCTGTCGCGGCTTTTCGGGGCCGACCCGCAATGGCTTTTGACCGGCCAGACCGGCCAGACCGGCCAAGCCGGGCAAGCCGGGGCGCCCGAGGCCGGGGCTGAGGCCGAGGCGGTTCCCGAGGGTTTTTTGCTGGTGCCCAAGGTGCGGGCCCGCGTCAGCGCCGGGGGCGGCTCTCTTGAGACCGAGGCAGGGGTGTCGGGGTATTTCGCCTTCCGGGCCGAATGGCTGCGGCGCAAGGGGCGGCCCGAACGCATGGTGCTCATGGACGTGGTGGGGGTGAGCATGGAGCCGGAGATCCGCCACGGGGACATGGTGCTCATCGACCAGTCCCAGTCGCGCATCTTCGCCCATGCGGTGTATGCCTTCGGCGTGGACGACACGGTGTTGGTCAAGCGGGTGGAAAAACGGCCCGGGATGGTGGTGTTACTCAGCGACAACCGGGACTATGCGCCCATCGAACTGCGCGGCCAGGAGATCGAGGGGTTGCGGATCATCGGCCGGGTGGTCTGGGTGGGGCGCGAATTGTAAACCGGGAGGCCGGGGATGGACGCGGACATTTTTTTTGCCCCAAGTGTTTATTTTTATGAACATCTGTTTATACAGCGGAGGTCGAACATGCAACGTCGGTATTGTTCCTGCGGCGCGCCTGTGTTGGTGGAGTACCGTTTTTCCGGCCGGTCCTGGACCACGGTGTTTTCCCTCGGGCGGCGGCTTCTGCGCAAGCGCCGGGAAGTCTGCCCATGCTGCGGCCGGGCCCTTGATATCAACGAGCTGTCCTAGTGTGGCGGTTGGGAAAAATACATGGTTTATTGTAAAAAAATAATAAATTCCATATGGTTTCGCTTGTTAAACCAAGGTGGAAACGACCGTGCGAAGCACAAGACGGAAATGAATAAGGACCGTCGTGCGGCGGCGGAGAAAACGGGGCGACGCGCCCGAAGGCTCAGGCCAGGGCCCGCATGGGCCGGGCAGCGCCGCCGAGCTTGCGGGGGCCGCCCGCGATGCCCCGGGAGGCCGTTTTCCCGCCGTTATCGGACTGCATGTCCTCGATCAGGCTTTGCAGTTCCTGGGACTGCCGGGCCAGTTCGGACACGGCCTGGGCGGCCTGGCCCATGGCCTGGCTGGTCTCGGCGGAGATGGTGCTGATTTCCTCGATGGAGCGGTTGATCTCCTCGCTGGCCGAGGACTGCTGTTCCGAGGCCGTGGCGATGGAGCGCACCTGATCCGAGGCCGCGTCCACCAGGTTGACGATCTCGGTCAGGGATTCGCCGGATTTTTTGGCCAGCGCCGTCGCCTCCTCCACGGATTTTGCGGAACGCTCCACGTTTTCAATGTTGCGCCGGGTTCCCTGCTGGATGCCGTGAATGGCGTCGCCCACTTCCTTGGTGGCGGTCATGGTTTTTTCGGCCAGCTTGCGGACCTCGTCGGCGACCACGGCGAAGCCGCGACCGGCCTCGCCCGCCCGGGCGGCCTCAATGGCGGCATTGAGGGCCAAAAGATTGGTCTGGTCGGCGATGTCGGAAATGACGTTCATGATCTGGCCGATGCCCTCGGCCTGCTTGCCGAGAGTGTCCATGTCGGATTTGAGGGCCAGGGACTGTTCGTGGACGTTGGCGATCTCGCGGATGGCCTGTTCCACCACGCTCGATCCTTCCTGGGCCTTGCGTTTGGCGGCGTCGGAGGTCTCGGCGGCCTGGGAGGCGTTTTTGGCCACCTCCAGCACCGTGGCGTTCATCTCCTCCATGGCCGTGGCTGTCTCGCCCACCCGCTGGGACTGGTTCTCCGAGCCCCGGCTGGACTGTTCGATCTGGGCCGAAAGTTCTTCCGAGGCCGAGGACACGGTGGCCACCACGCCCTCCAGGCGGGACGCGGCCTGGAGCATGCCGTCGCGTTTGGCGGTCTCGGCCAGGGCCTTGGCCTCTTCGGCCACCTGCATGGCGGCCAGGGCCTCCTTCTCCTTCTGGGCGGCCATATCGGCCTTGCCGTCGGCCTCGGCGATCTTGTCCTTGAGGGTGGCCACCATTTTTTTCAAAACGGCATACACACCGCCCTCGGTCTTCTGGGGCCGAAAGGCCACGTTCAGGTCGCCGCCGGCGATCTTTCCGGCCACGTCGTAGAGATAGCCGGGATCCTCGCCAAGCTGGCGCATAACGCCCCGAATGACCAGGAAGGCGGCGGCGACGCCAACCAGGAGGGCGACGACTAAGATGATGCTGGTGTACCGCACGCTGGAGCGATATTCCGCCTCGGCCTTATGCACGGCTACATCCGCGCCCGTGTTGTTTATATCAATAAGCTTGTCCAGGGAGGCGTAGGCGTCCCGGAAATACTTCCGGGAATCGCCGAGAATGAGGGCCTTGGCCACGTCGGTTTCATTCTTTCTGGAATGTTGCAGCAAATTCGGGTGGATTGCCAGGTAGCCGTCGAGGGCGGTTTTGAAGACGCCGTATTCCGCGCGTTCCTCGTTGGAGGAGATCAACTTCTCGTAGGCCGCCTGGGCGGCTTTGAGGTCGGCCAGTTCCTTTTCCATGGCCGCTTCGTATTCCCGCATCTCGGCGTCATCCGTGGTGATGATGTGGACCAGCTCATTGCGCCGAACGGCCTGGAATTTGTTTTGGATCAAGCCAAGGGTCTTGATGCTCGGCAGCCAGTTCGTGGCCAGCTCTTCCGTGTCCTCGTAAATGTCGCCGTTCGTGACCAAGGAGACGCCGCCACAGACCAGGAGCAGGACGATGAGCAGCCCAAAAGAACCGATGAGTTTTGTCGAAAGTTTCATGCCGGAGGCCTCCTTGGTATATATGCGGGATTTCAATTCACATCTTCTTTCAAAGTCGCATCGAAATGTCAATGATAAGAAATGAAATGCTGCATGTGAAAATGCTGCAAAGTGTAAATTTTGCACAAAGTTTGCCAATTTGCAGCAATATTTCCATTAATAAGTTGTATATGCACACACAAAAAATAAGAATCACGAATGTTCCTGTGTGGTTTTTGATAAATGCCGCGAGACGCTGCGTATGTATGTATCGCAGGCCACATTTTTGTTGGATCAAGCCGACAATTTTGTCTGGAGAATACACCCTTCCCTTGATTTCTTTAGAGAAAAATCAAGGCATGGGCTTTGCTATCGTCGTGTGGAGGAAAGCATGAAAACCGTCACGACTCGTTTCGGAACCTTCGGCGTCCAGGACATGGTGGAGTGTTACCCGTACGGCGCGCTCCGGGCCGTCATCCCGGCCAAGGGGACCGTCATCACCACAGGGCATGGGGCCTTCATCCCCCGCTCCGAGGCCACGGACGAGCGCACCAAGACCGGGGCCTCCCTGGAATTCTACCCGGACGGCGCGCTGCGCTCCATCATCCTGCAAAACCGCACCCCCATCGCCACCCCGGCGGGAGAGGTGTTGGCCGAGCAGATCCTTTTTTATCCAGACGGGGCCGTCAAGCGCGTCTTTCCCCTGTGCGGCCGGACATCGGCCTACTGGTCGCAGGAGGACGAGGCCGGGTTGCTTATGCCCTTCGCCGTCGCGACCCCCCTTTGCGGCGTCACGGCCAAGTTTCTCTCCCTGGCCTTCGATGACCGGGGCCGCATGCGCAGCTTCACCCTGTTTCCCGGTCAGATCGTGGACATGGACACCCCTGCCGGGCCCGTGCCGGTACGCATCGGCGCGGCCTTTCATCCGGACGGGGCCTTGCGTTCCGTGGAACCGGGGCGTCCCACGCCGGTTCCCACCCCGGCGGGAATGGTCCTGGCCTTCGACCCCGACGCCACCGGGATCACGGGTGACGTCAATTCCCTGGAATTCGACCCATCAGGCCGCTTGAAACATGTGGCGATGGTGCGTACCAAGCTGACCGTCCGGGATCAGGCGGGGAATGAGCAGGAGATCATGCCGGCCATTCGGGAAAGCCTGTGCGGCAATTCCGAGACCGAACCCGTGGCCATGACCATGGCCGTGGAAGCAGGCCGACTGGTTGTCCGGCGATCCCCCAAGGAACCGGCCATAACGGTTGTCGGGGCGCAGTCCGGCGACTTTCCGGCGCGGGCGGCCATCCTGCCGCCTGCGGGGCTTTTCGCGGCCATGCAGCAGTCGGCCTGCCATGGCGCGCCGGTGTCTTTTTAAGCCGCAGCCACGAAATCCACAGGGAGAAGACGCCGGATGAGACGGTATGGCGGAATTTTCCCAGGGCGATACCCCTGGCCGCCGGAGGCCGCGTCCGCCGTCCGGTCCCACCTAAAACAGCAGGAACGAGGGCAGTTTCTGGCGCGGGGTGCGGAAGTCCTGGCGGTCGGGCACCTGGGTCAGTTCGTCATGGGACGCTCGCCCCTGAAGGCGTTCGAGTTCGCCGCTGCACAGCGGGGCGCAGGACGCAAGCGTTGCGAAAAGAAGTATCCAGACAAGGCGTTGCATGGTTTTGGTTCTCCGCATGGGCTCGGGAAGGCGGCAATGCCTTCCCCCGCAAAAAGACAAGCAAGACACATGCCGGGTTCACCGCCCCGAGGCCTGCCGCCCATTCGCCACAGCCCCGTCGCCTTCCCGGCGTTGCCTTTTGCGGTCGTCCGATTCATGGTGGGCGTGTCGGCGGCGTCCCCGGCGCGGCCATGCGCCCGGCGATGACCGCCGCAGACGCCTGCAAGGAGAGCGGACATGGCCATGCCCACATTTCACGAGCTGTCCACCAACATCTTCGACCCGCTGCACGCCTTTTGGGAGCGCACCTCCACCCGACGGGCCGTGGCGCTTGTCCAGGTGGCGGTCTTTCTGGCCGGGGTGGCCGGGATCGAACTCAACCGGCGCGGCCTCATGCCGCCGGGGCTGGCCCGCCTCACTCCCGTAAGCCACTATTACGCCATCAGCCTGGCCTTTACCCTGGTGCTCATCCAGGAGGTCATTGATCTTATTTTCATTCTGCCCTGTTCCGTCTCCAAGTCCGTGGGCAAGCAGTTCGAAATCCTGTGCCTGATTCTGATCCGGAACGCCTTCAAGGAACTGGTGCATTTCAGCGAGCCCATCTCTTTGTCGGACGGTTTCCATCCGGTGCTGCCTCTTTTGGCCGACGGCGTGGGGGCGCTGGCCATCTATTTCGGCCTGGGCTGGTATTACCGGCTGCATGCCGCCCGGCCGACGGGCAGCCGGGGCACGGACCTGTATGCCTTCGTGGCCGCCAAGAAGTTCTTGTCCCTGGTGCTGCTGGTCGTTTTTGCCGGACTGGCCGTGGATGTAGGCGTCTCCAGCCTGTCCGACGGGCAGCCGCATGTCTTTTTCGAAGTCTTTTATACCGTGCTCATCTTCAGCGACATTCTCATCGTGCTCATCTCCCATGCCTACCAGCCCGGATTCCACGCCGTGTTCCGCAATTCCGGCTTCGCCCTGGTGACGCTGCTTATCCGGCTGGCCCTGGCCGCACCGGCCTTCGTGGCCCCGGGCCTGGGGGTCACGGCCATGGCCGTGGCCGTGGGCCTGACGGCCGCCTACACGGCCTTCGCCCCGTCCCTGCGGGATCAGGTTCACGGGGGGAAATAGGCCTTCGGCACGTCCGGCGCGTCCGGGATGTCCTGGGCGACAGGCGGCGACAGCCCAGGCGCACACGCCGAAGCGCGCGGTCTTTTCGTATCCGGCGCGGGGAGACGGGGAGCGGGAGAGGCGTTTTCGGATCAGGCGCAGGCGGCGGAGCCTGGAAAGAGGCGTTCCAGGGTTTCAGCCACGTCGGAGATGGTCATGGGTTTGCTCAGGTAGTCGGTAAAGCCCTGGGCCAGCAGTTCCTGGCGCGCCCCGGGCATGGCGTTGGCGGTCACGGCCACGATGGGGATGTCGGAGCAAAAGAGCCCGGAGCGGTCGCTGCGTATGGCCCGGGACGTGTCCAGGCCGTCCATGCCGGGCATGCGGATATCCATGAAGATCACGTCGAAGGCGGCGGCGCCCAGGGTCTCCACCGCGTCCGCCCCCCGGGCCACGCCCACGGGGTCGTGCCCCAGCCGTCGCAGGATGCGCAGGATGACCAGCCGGTTGATGGTATTGTCCTCGACCACCAGCACGCGCAGGCTGCGGGCCGCATCGGAAGTCAGGCCGTCGCTTCGGAACGCGCCCGCCGGTCCCGGGCAGGGGCAGGCCACGGGGAGCCCGAAGGGCAGTCCCATATACACCGTGGTTCCCTGGCCGGGCGTGCTTTCCAGGGCCGCCGAACCGCCCATGCATTCCACGATCCGCCGCACCACGGCCAGTCCCAGCCCCAGCCCCTGGTGGCGGCGCGAGGAGGAGCCGTCGGCCTGGATAAACGGCACGAACACCCCGGCCAGTTTGTCGTCCGGGATGCCGATGCCCGTGTCCGACACCATGAAAAGCAGGGTGATCCGCTCCCCGGTGCGGCCAAAGGGCAGGGCCTGCACCTCCAGGCGCACGGTCCCCCGGTCGGTGAATTTGACCGCATTGCCCATGAGATGAAACAGTACCTGGCGCAGCCTGGCCCCGTCGCCAGTCAGGCATCTCGGGACATTTTCGCCCACCTCGCAGGTCAGGGTGAGTCCCTTGTGGGTGGCCCGGTGACGGAAGGCCTGGAGCACGGATTCGGCAATCTCGGCCGGGGCGAAGGGCTTGGCGGAAAATTCGAGGCCTGCGCAACGCACCCGGGTGAATTCCAGGATGTCGTTTAAGACCCACAGCAGGGTGCGGCTGGAATCCAGGGCCGTTTCCACGCAGTCGCGCTGTTCGGCGGACATCTCGGTGGTGGCCAGGATCTGCAGCATGCCCAGGATGCCGTTTAAGGGCGTGCGCAATTCATGGCTGATGTTGGCCAGAAACTCGCCCCGGGCGACTTCCAGGGGTTGGGCGGGGTCGTCAATGCATTCGCGCAGTCGAATCTTGAGTTCGACGTTTTCCCGGCGCAACAAGTCGACCAATGGGGATGGCGCGGCGGCGCCGGGCGGATGTTCAGACGTCATGCATGCTCCACTACCGCCAGATAGCCTGGGCGCACAAAACATGCAAGATTATATATGCGGACACTCGACTTTCCTTGCGGATGAAATAAGTGTGCTACACGAGGGGGTTGTCAAGATGCTCGGGACAGGGACGGCCCGGGAAAAGGAGGCCTGGTCCGTCGGCGGGAAACGGAAAACGCCGCGCCTCTGGGCAATTGATCGGGCCAGATTTTTGGAATAGGGTGCGCCACCACATTTCAAACCCCGGGAGCCATGGACATGAAGGATACCCCTTTTGCCGAATTGACCCTTTTCATCACCGGTCCCACGTTCATCCGGCCGCAGGTCCGCCAGGCCGGACTTCTGCCGGAATTCGGGCACCGCGACACGGAAAACAACCTGCGCTTCAAGCCCATCATGACCAACTTGAAAAAGCTGGCCGGGGTGGGCGACGACCATCAGGTCATCATCTTCAACGGCAGCGGCTCCACAGCCATGGAGGCCTCCATCCGCTCCCTGGTGGCTGACGGCGAGACCGTGCTCAACGTGTCCGTGGGGGCCTTTGGCGACCTGTACCACAAGATGGCCGTGGTCAACGGCAAAAAGGCCGTGCAGCTCAAGTTCGAGCCGGGCCGGGCCATGGACGCGGCGCTTCTGGAAGCGGCCATCCGTGAGCACAAGCCCGCCGTGGTGACCATCACCCACAACGAAACCTCCACCGGCGTGACCAACGACATCGTGGCCGCCTGCAAGATCATCCGCACAAGCGGGGCCCTGGCCCTGGTGGACGGGGTGAGCATCTTCGGCGGGGCGGCCTGCCCCATCGCGGAAAGCGGCTGCGCCATGTACAGCACCTCCACCCAGAAGTCCCTGGGGCTTCCGGCCGGGTTCGGCATCGCCTTCGTCACCGCCGAGGCCGTGGACAAGGCCGGGAAGGTCGCCAACCGGGGGCACTCCTCGGATATCCTGGGCCAGCTCGGCCGGGCCGGGAAGTTCCAGACCCTGACCACGCCCAACTGCACCCTGGCCAACCAGATGTTCGTGCAGCTCGACTACATCGTCAATGAAGAGGGCATCGAAAACCGGTTCGCCCGCCACGAGGCCATGCGGGACATGGTGGCCGATTTCGTGTCCGGGCTGTCCGGCTATGAGCTTTTCGCCCAAAAGGGGCATGGGTCGGCCACCCTGACCACGGTGCGCGTGCCCAAGGGGATATCGGTCAAGGACTTAAAGGCCGTCAAGGAAGTCATGCGGGCCAAGGGCTACCTGTACGATCCCGGCTACGGCAAGCTCAACGAGCAGCTTGAGAAGGAAGGCAAACAGCCGATCTTCCGCATCGGGCACATGGGCGACATCACGCCCGCGATGCTCGAAAAGTACCTGGCGGACCTGGGGTCGGTCCTGCCCAAAGCCTAGAGAGTTTGAGAAACGGGCGTCACCACAAGGCGACGCCCGTTTTTTCGCCGTGTCCGGCCCGCCTGTATCCCGGGGGAGAGGGACTGGCGGGCGGCGAAATGCGGGCCGCCGCAAGGACGTTCATTGGGGGGGACCGGACGCAGGGAGCATCGTCCGGGTTGCGCAGGCACTTTCAACCGACGACGGGAGTATCCATGAAAATACTGGCCAACGACGGTCTGGTGGAAGAAGGGATTCAATATCTGCACAAAGAGGGCTTCGAGGTCGACACGGTCAAACGCGACATCGACGACCTTATCGGCGATATCAAGGATTTCGACGCCCTGTTGGTGCGCAGCGCCACCAAGGTCACCCGGGAGGTCATCGAGGCCGGGACCAGAAACGGCGGCAAGCTCAAGGTTGTGGGCCGGGGCGGCGTGGGCACGGACAACATCGATCTGGTGGCCGCCCGGGAAAACGGGGTCATCGTCAAATTCGCCCCCAACGGCAACACCAACGCCACGGCGGAACACGCCCTGGGGCTGATGCTCGGCGTGGCCCGCAAGGTGCCCTTCGCCCATGCCACCCTCAAGGCCGGAACCTGGCACAAGAAGCGCTTCCAGGGCGTGGAGCTCATGGGCAAGACCCTGGGCATCATCGGCTGCGGCCGCATCGGCCAGGCCCTGGCGGCCAAGGGCAAGGCCCTGGGCATGAAGGTGGTGGGCTATGACGTCTACCGCAAGATGGATTCCGACGTGGAATACCTGGACACCGTGGACGACGTGCTCAAGGCCGCGGATTTCCTGTCCCTGCACACCGGCGGCCGGGAAACGCTGATCGGAGCCCGGGAACTCAAGCTCATGAAGGATACGGCCTTCCTCATCAACGCCTCCCGGGGCGTGAACGTGGACGAGGACGCCCTGTACGACGCCCTGAAAAGCGGCGGAATCGGCGGGGCGGCTCTGGACACCTACCGCAAGGAGCCCAAGCGCGAGGGCGAGCCCTTCGCCAACAAGCTCATGGAGCTGGACAACGTGGTGTTCAGCGCCCACCTGGGGGCCTCCACCCGCAACGCCATGCGCCGCACGGGGCTGGAGATCGCCGAGGTGGTGGCCAAGTACCTGCGCCTGGGGGATTTCAACCAGTCGGTGAACGCCGGGCAGACCGTTGAGGAAGAGGGCCGGGAGATCTACACCATCTTCATCACCCATGAGGACAAACCGGGCATGTTCGGCAAGTTCGGCATGGCCTTTGGGGAGATGGGGGTGAACATCCGCGAGAACAATTCCAGAAAGCTCAACGAGCACGTGCAGACGGTCTATGTGGTGCATCAAAAGCCCACGCCCGAGGTCTGTGAGCGCATCGGGGCCATTGAGGGCGTGAAAAGGGTCGTGTATTAGCTGGCCGCTGCCTTTCCAGATTGGACAAAACCCGGCCGGGGCGTGCGCACCGGCCGGGTTTTCATTTTTTCGGGCCGGACGGCTCCGGGAGGGGCGGAAATCAAAGACCGCCGTCTGAGTCGGCAAGCTCGCACCCATGGAAGGCCTTGACATGTTGTATCCAAATGGATACTAGCCTCTCATGAATCTGTTCCGGCAAACCGACATATTTTCCAGGTGGCTGGAGAAACTTGAAGATATTCAGGCGAAGGCGAGGATACTGGTCCGGATCAGGGCGGCGGAGCTTGGCAATTTCGGTGACTGCTCCCCTGTGGGGGAAGGCGTTTCGGAGATGCGCCTGCATTTTGGCCCGGGATACCGCGTGTATTTCTGGAAGCAGGAGAGCCGGATCTATTGGCTGCTGGCCGGTGGCGACAAAAGTTCCCAGAAACGCGACATCAAGCGGGCCATGTCCTTGCGGCGCGAGGTGGAGGAGGCGATTCGCGATGAAAATCAGCACATTTGATGCGGCCCACTATCTGGACAGCGAAGAGATGATTGCCGAATATCTTTCCGCTGCCATGGAAGACCCAAACCCGGACGTGTTTTTGACCGCCTTGTCCGATGTGGCCCGGGCGCGGGGCATCACCCAGCTGGCCAGGGTGACCGGGCTTGGCCGGGAAAGCCTCTACAAAACGCTTTCGCCGGGCTCGAAGCCGCGCTTCGACACCATCATGAAGATCACCAAGGCCCTCGGGGCGCCCCTGGGGGTGAAAAGAAAGCAGGGACACCCGTAATCGGGGCGTGATCCCTTCCCGGGTGCGCCGCAAGGGCGATTGTGGAAATTCATGATAAACCGTGCCCAGGTCTGTAAATATCACATTCAAGAACCACTATGAATTTAGAAAAGACCACGTCGTGGTGCTTGGATAAGGTTCTTTCCTGTCGAATCGTGAAATGTATTTCCTCAATGCCCCCCCTGGGGCATCCCGCCCCCCTTAGGCGGCCGCCGCATGATCCACATGAGCGCGCAAAGCGCCAGAAACATCATCGCCTGGGCGTAGAACACGTCGTAAAAGGCCATGGCCGCCGCTTCGCGTTGCAGATAGCGATGGATCACCCCGGCTGCGTAGGTGGTCGTATCCGCGAACTCCCCCAGGCGCAGGGCCACGGCCTGTTTGATCCGCTCCAGGCTTATGGAATAAGCCGAGTCCAGGGGCGAGAGGTTTTCCACCAGCCGGTGCTGATGAAACTGGGTGCGCCGGGCCAGAAGCGTGGTCACGAAGGCCACCCCGAAGGAGCCGCCCAGATTGCGCAAAAGATTGAATATCGCCGAGGCGTTGTTCATCTTCTCGCGCGGGATAAAGGCCATGGTCAGAAACGACAGCGGCACGAAGAAAAAGGCGATGCCCACGGCCTGGATGTTGCGGGCGAAAATGGCCGTGCCCAGGTCGATGCCAAGCGTGAACCCGGACATGTACCACAGCGACCCGGCGCTGATCAAAAGCCCGATGAACAGCAGGAAGCGGGCGTCCACGCGCTGGGTCAGCTTGCCCACCAGGGGCAGAAAAAGCAGCATGATGAGCCCGCCGGGCCCCAGCACCACCCCGGCCAGGAAGGCCGTGTAGCCCATGAGCGTTTGCAGATACATGGGCAACAGCACGATGGACCCGAAAAAGGCGAAAAACCCGCAGAACATGACCACGTTGCCCGTGGCGAAACTGCGGTCCCGGAACACCCGCAGATCCACAATGGGGTTTTTCTGGCGCAACTCCCAGAAAATGAACCCCACCAGGCACACCCCGGCCAGGATGGACAAGATGAGGATGTGGTCCGCCGCAAACCAGTCGTCCTGCTGCCCCTTGTCCAGCACGATCTGCAGCGACGCCAGCCCCACGCTCAACATCCCAAGCCCCACCACGTCGATGCCCTCGTTTTCGCCCCGGCGTTCCAGGTACGGCGGATCCTGGATGTAGAGCCAGTTCATGAACCAGGCGAGAAGCCCGATGGGCACGTTGATGTAGAAAATCCAGCGCCAGGAATAGTTGTCCGTGATGTAGCCGCCAAGCAGCGGCCCCAGAATCGGCCCCATGACCGCGCCCATGGCGAAGATGGCCATGGCCATGCCGCGCTGGTTGGGCGGGAAGGTTTCCAGCAGGATCGCCTGGGACATGGGTTGCAGGCCGCCGCCGCCCACGCCCTGCACCACCCGGAAGAGGATGAGCGCCTCCAGGCTGGTGGCCATGCCGCACAGCATGGACGACAGGGTGAAAAGGGCGATGGAGGCCAGAAGGAAGTCGCGGCGGCCCATGAGCCGCGACAGCCAGCCGCTGATGGGAATGACCACGGCGTTGGAGACCAGATACGAGGTCAGAACCCAGGTCACCTCGTCCTGCCCGGCGGACAGGCTGCCCTGGATGTGGCCCAGGGCCACGTTGGCGATGCTGGTGTCCAGAATCTCGATAAGCGTGGGGATCATCACGCACAGGGTGATGATCCATTTTCCGGCCGGGCGCGTCTGCACGGGGTTACCGGACCAGGATGGAGGGAACCACGCTCATGCCCAGGCGCAGCACCGGCGCATCCGCGTCCAGGCCCTCGGGCACGATCTTGACCGGGATGCGCTGCACCACCTTGACGTAGTTGCCCGAGGCGTTTTCCGGCGGGAAAAGGGAGAACACGGCCCCGGTCCCGGCCATGATGGATTCCACCCGGCCCTTGAACCTGCGGCCCGGATAGGCGTCCACGGTGAACTCCACCTCCTGGCCGGGGCGCACGTCCGTGAGCTGGGTCTCTTTGTAGTTGGCTGTGATCCAGGTCTCTTCCGGGGCCAGGGGCACCACGGCCAAAAGCGGCTGTCCGGCGGCGGCCAGGCGTCCGGGCTCCACGGCTTTCTTGGTCACATGCCCGGTGGTCGGGGAGACGATCCTGGTATAGCCCAGGTTGAGCTCCGCCTGCCGCATCTTCTCCCTGGCCAGCTCCACCCTGGCCCGCTGGGCTGTGGCCTCCGTGTCCTTGATGCGCGCCGTGTCCTGGCCGGTCTCGGCCAGATGGATGGCGGCGGAGAGCCGCTCCGCGTCGGCCTCAAGGGACAGCAGACGCCGGGAGGCGGCGTCGGCCCGGGCCGTGGCCGCCCGGGTCTGGGCCTGGGCCGTGTTCATGGCGGTGGTCGTCTTGTCCATGTCCGACTGGGACACCACCTCCTGGGAGCGCAGGGACTGAAAGCGGGTCAGGTCCAGCCTGGCCTGATCGAGCCGGGCCTTGGCCTCGGCGGCGTCCTGGCGGGCGGCCTCCTCCTCCTTGCGGGCCTGGTCCATGCTCTTGTACAGGGCCTCGCGCTGGGCCGTGGCCCCGGTCACCCGGGACGAAGTCTGGTCCAGTTCCAGAGGAACCCCCATCTCCAGGGCCGCAAGCTGGCTCTCGGCCGAGGCCAGATCGGCCCGGGCCTGGGCCAGGGCCACCTGGAAGTCCGTGGGATCGAGCTCCACCAGCACGTCCCCGGCGGCCACCCGCTGATTGTCCTGTACGGCCACGTTGACCACGTATCCGGCCACGCGCGGGGTCACGTAATGGATGTGCCCGTCCACAAAGGCGTCATCCGTGCTGATGCGCCCCCGGCCGTACAGGTAGTAGGCCAGTCCAGCCGCGAACAGGACCAGCAGCGCCGCAATCAGGATGCGCTTTTTCCTGGCGGCTGCGGCCGGTTCCTCCTGGGGCTTGGAGGAGTCCGCGCCGACCTTGCGGCGCAGCCCGGGCAATTTTTTGATCATGCGGAAGCCACATCCGATTCAAGCTCGTCGAGCCTGTTGTTGATTTTCGCCATGATGGTCTGGAGCGCGGAAAACTCCGCCTCATGCAGATCCGCGTAGATCTTTCCAGCAAAGCCCTGCACCAGCGGAAACAGCTCCTGCCGGGCCTGCCGCCCGGCCTCGGTCAGATGGATGCGGAAGGTGCGCCGGTCGGATGCGTCCTTGCGCCGCTCGGCAAGGCCTTTTTTTTCCAGCAGGTCCAGGATGCGGGTGATGGTGGTGCGGTCCTTGACGGTGCGATCCGCCAGCTCGCTCTGGGACAGGCCTTCCGCCCGCCACAGGCACAACAGGATGCCCCATTGCTCCGGGGTCACGTCCAGGCCGTGTTCCATAAAGACCCGCCGCAGTCCGAGCTTGAGGCGCATGGCCGTGCGGCTGATGAGAAATCCCGGGGCTTTTTCCGGATCGTAGACGTAGATGTCGTCAAGGGCGGCTCGGTTCTGGTCCATGGTCACCTCGCGCGGCAGGAAGGGGGTTTGGTGGGGCCGCCCTTCCGACTGCATAGTGTGGTGTGCCGATAATATGCCTGCTAACAAGTATGGTCAAGTCGGCCCGGTCCCGGCCACCATGCGCCGCGCCCGGCACACCCCGCAGATCTCTCCGGAGGACGGATAGCCGCACTCGGCGCAGGCCTGAAGCTCGCCGTAGCCTGCCTTGCCTGCTGCGGCGAAGGCCGGTCGGCCGGTGTGCAGGAAATTTTCATAGAAGGCCATTTTCGTCCCGGGGCTTACCTGCTCCAGGTCGGCCAAAAGGCGCTTGTGGCTGGTGAAGCTGGCCCCGCCGCTGTAGGGGCAGGCCTCGTGCCAGTGGGTGATGCCCTGGAAAAAACAGTAGGCCGCGGTCTCGAATTCCGTCAGGCGGCACAGCGGCTTGACCTTGCGCACGAATTTTCCTTCGCCGGGCAGCGTCGGTCCCTGGCCGCCCAGGTAGGCCGCGTCCCAGCGCAGGGTGTTGGCGAAAAGCCGCGAGACCTCGTCGTCCAGGTTGTGCCCCGTGGCCATGGCGGCAAAGCCATGCTCGAAGGCGAAGCGGTTGAACCAGTGTCGCTTGATCTTGCCGCACATGGAACAGATGGGGCGGCGCACGGCGCGTTTCACGTCCGGGATGGCCAAGCCGTCTGCGGCCGTCTCCACCACATGCAGGACATGGCCCCGGGTGCGGCAGAAGTCCTCCACAAAGGCCCGGATGGGTTCCGATGAGCCCGTAATCCCCAGGTCGATGTGCATGGCCTCCACCTGATAGCCCATCTCCCCCAGGACATGCACAAGGGCCAGGGAGTCCTTGCCCCCGGACACGGCCACCAGCACCCGCTCGTCGGGGCCGAACATACGGTGGCGGCGGATGGCCCGGGCCACCTGGGCCCGGAAGAAATCCAGAAAGCATGTGGGGCAAAAACCCGTATGGTGGCTCGGCAGGGCCACCTGGGCCACCTCGCCGCAGCGGCGGCATTTCATGGGCGTGCTCCTTGGAGGGTGAGGGATGGGACGATCAGAGGCCAGGCTCGCTGTGGGAGCCCAACACCGTCTCCAGCGCGTATGGCCGTTCTGTCTCTACGGCGTCACCCGCGCGACATGACCAGACGGACGGTAATGGTATCGCCGTAATGCAGGCGGCGATCCGGGGTGAGCAGTTCGTCGCCCCGGATGATCAGGGCGTCGTTGGTCCGAAGGCCCAGCTTGCCCAGAAGCTGGAGCACGGTGTTGATGCGGGGAAATTCGAGAGTCGAGCGTTTGGGCTCCATGCGTACGGTAATCATGGGGTCGTGGTAGCGTCGGGAGGCCTGGAAGCGCAAGGAGAAAACGGTGTTGACCGGCCGGATTTTTTGCCCCATAACATGAACGTGAGATGTGTGTGACTAAAACCGCAAGGAGCATGCCATGGGCGGTAAGATATTGGTTGTGGATGACGAAAAGCACATACGGATGCTGTACCAGGAGGAGCTGGAAGGCGAAGGCTACCAGGTGGTGACCTCGGACGGCGAAGAGGACATCCTGGAGCTTTTGGCCCGGGTCAAGCCCGAGGTGGTGGTTTTGGACATCAAGCTCGGGCCCAACCGGTCGGGGCTCGACCTGCTCCAGGAAATACGCGGCCAGGATCAGGCCCTGCCGGTGATCCTGAGCACGGCCTACGACAGCTTCCAGCATGACCTCAAATCCATCGCGGCGGACTACTACGTGGTCAAGTCCGTGGATCTGGGCGAACTGAAGGGCAAGGTGGCCCTGGCCCTGGAGAAGGCCCGGGCCTCGGCCTAGTTTTTTCACCAGGCCTCGTGGCGGCGCGCCGGGGGATGCCCCGGCGCGCCGCTTTCTTTGCGGAGGGTTTTGCTTGCCCGCCCGGATGGTTCGTGCTAGCCGCCATGCCCATGTCCTTTGAGATCGCCTCCTATGTGCGCGAGATCGCGCTTCTGGCCGTGCCGCTTCTGGTGGCCGTCACCTTTCACGAGGTGGCCCATGGCTATGTGGCCTACCTGTTGGGCGACCCCACGGCCAAGGCTGCGGGGCGGTTGACGCTCAATCCCATAAAACACCTGGACCCCATGGGCGTGTTGGCCTTTCTCCTGACCCGGATGATCGGCTGGGCCAAGCCGGTTCCCGTGGACCCCCGCTATTTCAAGGATCCGGCCCGGGGCATGATCCTGGTTTCGGTGGCCGGGCCGGTCATGAATTTTTTATTGGCCGTGGCCTTTTCCGTGCTCTTCCGGGTGACGGGCGGACTGGCCGTGGCCTCCGAGGCCGGCGGCGTGGGGGCCATGGTCTGGGAGCCCCTGGCCTACATGTGTCTGGCCGGGGTGACGGTGAATCTGGCCATCGGGCTTTTCAATCTTTTGCCCATCCCGCCCCTGGACGGCAGCCGCATCGTGGCCGGGCTTTTGCCGCCCCGGGCCGCGCATGCCTATCTGCGCTACGAGCGGTACGGCTTTTTTGTGGTCATCCTTCTGGCGGTGACCGGGATATTGGGCAAGCTCCTGTTCCCGGCCATCCTCTTCATGCGCGGCCTGATCCTGTAAGGGCGCGCGGCACCGTAAAACCACTTTGGACGGGAAAGCATGGGCGAGACGACCAACACCCGCATCGTATCCGGCATGCGGCCCACCGGGCCGCTCCATCTGGGACACTATTTCGGCGTCCTGGCCAACTGGGTGGCCCTTGAGCGGGACCACGACTGTTTTTTCTTCGTGGCCGACTGGCACGCCCTGACCACGGAATACGCCGATCCGTCGCGGATCAAGGGATTCGTGCCGGAACTGGTCAAGGACTGGGTGGCCGGGGGACTCGACCCCGAGAAGTGCGTGCTGTTCCAGCAGTCCCAGGTTCCCGAGCATGTGGAGCTCAACCTGTTCCTGTCCATGATCACGCCCGTGTCCTGGCTTGAGCGCTGTCCCACCTACAAGGACATGGTCAAGGAGCTTGCGGCCAAGGATTTGAGCACCTACGGATTTTTGGGCTATCCGGTGCTTATGGCCGCAGACATCCTGCTGTACCGGCCCGGCGCGGTTCCCGTGGGGCAGGACCAGTTGCCGCACCTGGAATTGACCAGGGAGATCGCCCGGCGCTTCAATTACCTGTACGGCGAGTTTTTCCCGGAACCGGCCGCGGTTCTGACCCCGTCCCCCAAGATGCCGGGCCTGGACGGCCGTAAGATGAGCAAGAGCTACGGCAACTCCATCGCCCTGGGGGAAGACCCGGCGTCCATGAAGAAAAAGGTCATGAGCATGCTGACCTGCGCCAAACGGGCGCGCCTCAAAGACCCGGGCGACCCCAAGGAGTGCAACCTCTATCCGTATCATGAGCTTTTGACGGACAAGGCCCGGCTGCCGGAGATCGTGGACGGTTGCGTGAACGCCACCTGGGGCTGCGGGGACTGCAAGAAGCTTTTAGTGGAGAACCTGACGGCGTTTCTTTCGCCGATCCACGCCAAGCGGGTGGAGCTGGACAAAAATCCGGACATGGTGCGGGACATCCTGGCCTCGGGCAACGCCCGGGCCAAGGCCGTGGCCGAGCGCAACATGGCGGAGCTTAGGGATCGGCTGAACTTCAATTTCTAGGGGACGCCCCAACGCCTGAAATGACGCCCGGTCTGGACGAACCCAGGCCGGGCGTTTTTGCGGCCTTGTTCCGCATGCGGAACTTGGTTATGTCTGGCGGCAGGCAGCCGGTCGCTGCCGGGAGGGCCGCATGAGCGTGCAATACATGACGGACGAGGCGGGCAGAAAGGTGGCGGTGGTTATTCCCGTGGCCCAGTGGGAGGCCATCCAGTCCGAGCTGCGCGGCGAGGCCGTCCTGTCGGTCCAGGACGAGGCGGATCGCCGCGAGGCCTATGCCGAACTGGCCGCCGGGGAGAGCCTGGACCTGGGCCGAGCCATGGCCGATTGGTAGCCGTCATGGGGCGAACGCTGGTCATCGGTAGGAAGGCCCAGGCCTTCATCGTGGCCTTGCCTGACGCGCAACGCGCAAAAATCAAGCAGGCCGTTTCCCGGCTTGTGGCGGGCGATGTCCAGGGATTGGACATCAAAAAGCTTAAACCCCATCCCCACGATTACCGGCTGCGGATCGGCGGCGTACGGATTTTATTCACATCCGACGCCGAGAAGCTTTTCATTTACAAGGCCGGATACCGGGGCGACGTCTATAAGTAACAGGCCATCCGCGACAGACATGACAGAAACGCCCGGTCTGGACGAACCCAGGCCGGGCGTTTTTTGCGGCGTCAGGCCAAACATGTCACTATTTTGATATTGCAAATCATTTTCAAGTGTGAAAGCATCCGCAGAAACACACCGCAATCCTGGAGGCAGTCATGGGCAAAGCACATCGATCCCTGACCCGAAGCGGCTTTTTGTGGGTGATGGTGGCCGCCGGGTTTCTGCTTTTGGTTTTGGCGGCGGCGCGCTGGCGGGAGAACGGCCCGGGGACGCTGGTCTGGTTGGCGTCCTTCCTGGCCATGTTCGTCATCCGGCTGCCGTACAGCATCCGCAACCGGAAAAACGCCATCGTCGAGGCCCACAAGGGCCCGGACGAAGTGATCCTCCTTTTCGCCATGTTCGCCACGATGATGCTTTTGCCCCTGGCGCATCTGGCCACGGGATGCTTCGCCTTCGCGGATTATGCGTTGCCCGGCGGCGTCGTGGCGGCCGGGGCGTTTTTGCAGATCCCGTTTCTGATCCTTTTCTGGCGGGCGCATGCCGACCTCGGCCGGAACTGGAGCCCGGGCCTGGAGGTGCGCCAGGATCACACCCTGGTGACCCACGGCATCTATCGCCGCATCCGCCACCCCATGTACGCCGCGATCTGGCTGTCGGCCCTGGCCCAGCCGCTCTTGATCCAGAACTGGATCGCCGGGTTCCTGGTCCTTCCGGCGTTTGCCGCCATGTGGATCATCCGTGTGCCGCGCGAGGAGGCCATGTTGCGCCGCCGGTTCGCCCAGGCCTGGGACGGCTATTGCCTGCGGGCCGGACGAGTGTTCCCGAAGTTCGGGACGTCGGCAGGCCGGGACGGCTGACGCGGAACCGACCACCCGCAAGACGAATCGCCCGGTCTGGTCGATCCCTGGCCGGGCGTTTTCGATGGCCGTGCCGCGCCCGAGGATGACGCCTGAAGATGGACAGTCGGCCACAGCCGCCGAGAATTCCTGGCCCACGGCAGGGAGGACTCATGGGCGCAGGCCTTGGCGCGCGGGGTAGGGCTGGCTGCGGCATGCGGGTCTAGCTGCCCGTTGAACAATGAGGGGCATGCCATGTTTTATGGGCGCAACGCGTTGATATCGCTTGCGCGGGCTGGGCGAAGAAGGCATTTTTACAGTCTGTCATGCGGATTGTTCCGAGATGCCTATAAGGAAGATTCAATTTCAGAAATGGTGTCGATTGTAGTTGTGCAACGATGGACATTCAATTTGAATATTTCCGTATTGTTCTTGTAGAAATCGTAAAGATATTCGGCGTAACTCAGCAAGTCCTTTTTTATTCCAAATACGGTGAACGCATCATCGCATGCATGAGTCAATCGTAATGCATGGCGTACGGCATCCATAATTGGATAGGAAACGTTTCCCTGAAGCTCGTTTTTTGGTATTGGTATTTCCTCGTTGATGCCAAGACTCCGCATGTAGGTTTGCACGATCTCCTTGTAAAGGATATTCGTCGGATGATTGAGCGAATGCATGAGTTTCTTGGATCTATAGTTTTTCAGAAAATATCTTAAGACGACCTCTGTTGAGGGTTCATGCCGTTCTCTTTGGACGAACTCTTTCAGCGAAGACGCGCATGTCTTGGTGGCAAAATCTCGTGTTACGGTCGAGGAGGATATCTTTGTCCACAAAGTGCAGGCCTGTTCTACAGTAAGTTTCTTGTGGTAGCTGTAAAAGATAATTCCATCCTGAGATATGGGGACTTTTTGTTTTTGAGGATCGATGTTGTGAAGGTGAATGGCGAAAGGGTAGTATCCCTTGAAAAAAGGATTTGATAAAATGATGAGCTGAACATTCTCCTTTTTGCAGATTTCGCTCAGCACCTTTGTGTTGAAAATTCCAAATTGTTCGTTGTATAATTGCTGTGAAATAATAAGGTCGACTTTTTTGATCAGGGAAATATCCGAGAGGGTGGTCTTGTCGACAGTATGAATCAACGAGAAGGGGACGATGTCGTATGTTTCGGAAAACGTCTTCGACAGGGACATGAGGGAAGAGATCGGGCCTGTCTGGCAGTTGCCCACAAGCATAAATTTTTTCATTATGCTTCGCTCCCGTGTTTTTTTTTGAGAGATGAATGAGACTGATTCCGAGTTGAGATCATGATGGTATGGGGTCGCATGGCGGCGGCAAGGTCATCGCGGACTCGAATGACGAGGCGTTTTGAGACGCTCGCGTTTTAGAGTATGCGGACATGCCGGTGGAGGACGGTCCGCCAGTCGTTCGACGCCTGCGTCGCCAGAGGTGGATGGTGATATGTCCGCGCGGGACGCCGTAGCAGTGGTGAATGCCATGCCTGGGGATGGGATGCGCAAACCAAAGGGTGTTTTCCAAAAATATTTACGCGAAGGGCTGCTTGAACGCAATAGGCCGCATGTCCGGCCGCAGCGAGGGGATGCGGGCCGGAGGAATGGGGCCGCATGGAAAGCCAAGCGGAAAGCCCGCGTGTCGTAGAACGGACGGGCGACCGTGGGCATGGGCGCGACGGCTGACACCTGTATGGTCTCGGCGTAGGGCCAATCGGGGCGGGCGCATCATCCATGCGTTCGTTCGGCGTCCTGGCCGATGGGGCGGCCCGTGAATGGGACGCGGCGGCCTTCTCACTGAAAACCTATGCCCGGTCTGGACGAACCCAGACCGGGCGTTGTTGCGTTCCTGCGGGGGGTTACTGCAAGGTGCCGGTGCCGTCGGCGTGCAGGGTGATCTGGCTGGCGTTGCGGAAGTCCAGGTTTTGGAAGGTCACCTGGCCGCCGTCGCCGTCCTGGGCGCCCAGATCCCAGTTGTTGGCCTCGCCGGTAATATTGATTTTCAGGCCCTCGCCGGGTTTGAGGATGTCGTTTGCCAAAAGGTCCGGGCCCCAGTTGCCCGATTCGCTGGGCGACAGGGCCAGGGCGTGGATCTCGAACCCCGTTCCGTTCATGACCACGATCTCTTTGGCCATGGCCGTTCCGGCAAGCAGCATGGTCAACGCCGCCGCCAGGATCAACATCGTGAAGAATCTGTTCTTCAGCATGAATAAACTCCGTTCTGGTTAGGGTTGATTCCCAGGTGCAACCCGGCCCATGCCGCCACCCGGCCAAGGCCCCTCCGTTGGCTGTCGCCTGGGACGCAATCATGGAAACCGAAAGGGAAACAATCCGCCAAAAGGATGATTTTTTAGGGAAAAGCGTATCCGCCGAAAGGATGAGCTGTGTCGTAACATCCTTGAAATATACGGCTATCTTGACAGCAGGGAGGTTGCGCACTAGCGTTGGGCAAGTGGCCTTGACGCCGTCGGCCGGGCCGGGAGGGCCCTTTGGGGCCAGCGCTGTGCGGCAGGGCTGGCGGCCATGCCGTGGGCCGCATCATTTCACGACGCCTCCGGCGTGGTCCGGGCCGAGTCTTCCGGGATGGGCGTGCGTCGGCGACGGCCAGGGGTGTCTCGAGGGGGAGCATGGGAAGAGAGCATTGTGTTAAAGATATCGGGGCATGGAACGCCGGGACGATCCTGGGGCGCGGGGCGCGGGCGTGCCTGACGTTTTTTTTCGCCGTCGGCTGGCTGTGCGGGACGCCCGCCCTGGCTGACGAGGACTGTCGGCTCACGCCGGAGGAGGCTGAACGCTACCGTCTGGACACGCCGGACCTTTTCATTGTCGATTTGCGCACCAAGCGCGAGTTCGATGTCAGCCATCTCCCCGGCGCGGTGCATATCCCTGTCTTCGAGGCGGAGACGCGGCTGGACGAAATCCCCCAGGGAGGCAACGTGCTTCTGTATTGCGGTTTCGGCACCCGCTCGGCGCCGTACAGCCGCAAGCTGCGCGTCCTGCGTCCCGATCTGGCCCGGGTGTGCTGCATCGACGGCCGCCCCATCCTTCCCGAGAAGTAATCGACCAAGTGCCGCTCTCCCCCGGTGCGTCCTTTGCGTGTTGGATGGGGGCGTTTCCGGACGTCGGGGCGATTGCCGTCTTTCTATGGACGGCCGATGTCAACGCAGGGCTGCGGCCTATTCTTCGCCCATGTACAGGGCCATGAGCACGTTGCGGCTGGCGGTGTCGGTCTTGCGCAGGATGTTTTTGACGTGGGTCTTGACGGTGCTTTCCGAGATATGCAGGGCCTCGGCCATGGCCGTCGTGCTCATCCCGCCCAGAATATGCGCCAGCACCTCCGTCTCCCGGCTGGAAAGCCCATATTTTTGAACAAATCCGGTTTTTTTGCCGTTGCACGGCGCCTCTCCCGGGTCTTGCGTTGCGCCCGTGGCCCCGCGGGCGGGCGCCGTTTCCCTGGGCAGAAGCTCCGCGTCTGTCCCGGTGGGCAGAAGCTCCGCTTCTGTGGGCGGTTCCGTCGCCGGGGGCTGTCCCGTCATCATCCGGGGCGCGGTCTCGGGCAGGGGGAGCGCCAAGGCCGGAGCGCGCCCGGCCAGGGACAGGGCGTAGCGGACCCGTGAGGACAGAAGGCTGAAGGAGGCGCACAGGAACGAGGAGATGAGGATGATGAAGGCCGAACCCGGATGGAAGGCGTTGAAAAAAAACCACATGATCAGGTAGGCCGCATGCTGGAGCAGGTAGGGCGTGCAGAGAACCAGACCTGGCAGCCACATCCGGTCGGCGTGGCGGGCGAACACCAGGGTGAGAAACAGGAAGGCCCCGTGCCTGCCGAGGATGTCCAGGCCGAAGATAAGCCAGTACATGGGCGAGCTTTGGGACAGGACCGTCAAGGCCGGGGAGACGATGCAAAGTCCCAGGCAGGCCAGGAAGAAACCGGCCCCAGCCCCGTAGCGGTCCAAAAGGCGTCCCAGGATCGGATAGGCCATCCAGACGTAGAGGCTGATCCCTCGGGGGATGGGCTGCGTGGCGCTGTCATAGCGATAAAAAATGAGATCGATGATGGAGTCCAGGAGGAAAAAAACGCTGGCGATGACCGCCAGATAGGCCAAGGTCTGCATGGCCAGACGTTTGGGGCAGGGCGGCAGGAGGCGGCGTGGCGGCCGTTGCGCGGCGGCGCGCCGTCCCATGAGGGCCGCCGCCGCCGCGATCCCCGTCAGGATCTGCACCACGCCGAGGAAGGCGTGCAGGGTGGAGCTGTCCAGCGGGTTGGACTGGTCCACGTGCAGGAATATCCAGACCATCTCTGCCGCCGCCAGGCATGATCCCAGGGACAGTCCCAGGTGTTGGGCCGGGACGTTGGCAAAAAGCATGCGGAAGAGAAACGGCAGGGGAACCCCGGCCAGAAGGGCCGAGGCCGTGAACAGGGCGCTCGCCATGTCCCCGCTTCCCGGGGACAGGATGCACAGCGTTCCGCCCAGGCCCGAGACGGCGATGAGGCCGAAGGCGATACGGCGCAGGGGCCGCCGGGCGTCAGCAGGATCGTGGGCGGCGGCGTGGGCGGGGTCGTCCAGATCGGGAACGCGTAGCAGCGAGGCGGCCAACACACCCACGATATTGGCGGCCAGAAGCGGGGCAAAGGGGTGCGACAGCCCGGCAAAGGCCCGGCCGGCGGCGTAGCAGACATATTCAAACGTAAAAAACAGGGCCGTTCCAGCGAGCGGCAGGAGGAATTCTCTTCGCATGTGGTGGGGGACGTGGTTGCGGTTCGGCTTCTTCGGTTCGCTGGCAAGGCGGGGGCATGACGGAATTCAAATCAGCGGCCAGGAGCGACATGGCCATTCCGGGACATGGCGTGGATCGCAACGCGCACCAGCCGGGATGACCCTATCCGATGCCGGATGTCCCGTCGAGAGGGGAAGCGGCGATCCGTGAAAATTTTCACGTTCTCATGTCGCGGTCGAGGATGACGGCTGCGGGGGCGATGCGATCTGATCCGGCCCGCAACGCCATGGAGGCTGCCGTCCTGCCCGGGGCGGCAGCCCTCCATGCGCCACCGCCTACTGCAGCAGATCGCCGAAGTGCTTCCGGCGCAGATCGTCCAGGACGCCGTTGGACTTGGATATCTCCAGAAACATGTCCAGCCATTGCCACAGGTCGAAATCGCCTTTTTGCATGGCGATGCAAAACGGCTCGTAGGTGAAGGGGGTCAGAAGGGCCCTGGTGGCCTCGGCGTTTTGCTTGTGGTGCTTGGCGATGGAGATTTGGTCGTAGAAAAAGGCGTCGGCCCGGCCGCTGACCACCTCCTGGACGCAGGCGGTTTCTTCCTTGAAGCGGTTGATGTGGGCCTTGGGGAAGCGTTTGGCGGCCACCAGGTCGGCGGTGGTGCCGGTCTTGACGGCGATGATCCGGGCGGGATCGTCCAGGGCGGCCACGGAGGCCAGGTTCGGGGCCTTTTTGGCGCTGACCAGGGCGCACAGGCCGGTGGTGAAATAGGGCCGGGAGAAGGTGATGGTCTTGGCCCGCTCCAGGGTGCCGGTGATGCCGGAGATGATCAGGTCGATTTTTCCGGCCTGAAGGGCCGGGATGAGCCCGGTCCATTCCATGTCCTTGATGTCCAGCTCCACCCCGAGCTCGGTGGCGATCTGCCGGGCGATGTCCACGTCGAAGCCCATGGGTTCGCCTTTTTCGTTCACGTATTCGAAGGGCCAGAATTTGAGCTCCATGCCCACCACCAGCCTGCCGCGCGCGATGATGGCGGCCAGCGTGCTGCCTGAGGCGATGTCGTAGGGGCCGATGGCGGCGGCAGACGCGGGATTTGTCAGGCAGACGCCGCAGCACAGGGTCAGGGCCACAAAGGACGTGAGGATGATGCGGATGAGACGGATCATGCGAAACCTCCTTGACGGTTGCGGTGGGAGGGATGATCCGCGCCTTCCCGGGCCGATCCCGGGCAGGCGGTGCGTCGTGGGAGGAGGGTCAGCCGTGCCGGGCGGCGGCCTCCTGGCAGGCGGCGCGCACCGAGGCGAAGACCTCCCGGGGAGCGGCGTCGGCGGCGACGACCCGGATCCGGCCGGGATCCGCAGCGGCCAGGGCCAGATAGCCCTGGCGCACCCGGGCATGGAAGGCCAAGCTCTCGGCCTCGAAGCGGCCCTCGCTCACCTGGGCGCCCGTTTCCAGGTTGCGGGAAAGCGCCCGGCGCAGGCCGATTTCCGGGTCGATGTCGAGCACGATGGTCAGGTCCGGGGCAAGGCCTCCGGTGGCCGTGTCGTTGAGCTGGCGCAAAAGATCCGGAGAAAGGCCCCGGCCATGGCCCTGGTAGGCCACGGTGGAGTCGGTGAAACGGTCGCACAACACCGTCATGCCGTCGGCTAGGGCCGGTCGCACCACCTCGGCCACATGCTGGGCCCGATCCGCCAGGTACAGGAACAGTTCCGCCCGGTCGCACAGGTCTTTGGTCTCCAGGCTCAACAGGATGCGCCGCAGTTCCCGGCCGATCCGGCTGCCGCCGGGCTCGCGGGTGATGGCCACGCGCTTCCCCTGGCGGGTCAGATCCTCGGCCAAAAGCCCGATCTGGGTGGTTTTGCCCGTGCCTTCTATGCCTTCAAAGGTAACAAACACTGGGTGGTCCCTTTGTCTTCGGGTTTTTTCGCCTCATCCTGGCGCGGGGCCCGGCGGGGATTGTAGAGGTAGCGTTCCAGGGTGCGCACGTAAGGCGACCAGGCGGCCTCGGGCTCGTCGTCGGCAAAGATCCCCAGGGTCTGATTGAGCTTGGCGTCGATGTTGTCGGCGAAGTGCAACACGAAGGCCTCGGGGGTCTTGGGCCTTTTGGGGGAGCCGAAGGCGTATTCCCCGTGGTGGCTGACCATGATGTGCTTGAAGTGCAGGATGAGTTCGGGGTCCAGATCTTTGGCCTTGCGGAAAAAGGGCTCCAGGATCTCCAGGCCCAACACGATGTGCCCCAGAAGCCGTCCGGGGTCGGTGTAGTCCCGGGGAAACCCCGAGGACAGCTCCCAGGCCTTGCCCAGGTCGTGGAACGCGGCGGCGGGCAAAAGCGTGTCCATGTCCAGGGCCGGGTAGCGGCCGCCGATGGCCGTTACCAGTCCGCACACGGACAGGGTGTGCTCCAAAAGGCCGCCCACGTAGGCGTGGTGTACGCTTTTGGCCCCGGGCGCGGCCAGGAGCCGACGACGCACCTCGGGGTCGGTGAGCACCTTGCGGCAGAACCGCCGCCAGGGGGCGTGGCGGATGGCGTCCCGGCACAGGGCCTCCAGTTCCGCCAGCAGCTCCTCCGGAGGCACGGCGCTTGAGGCCGTAAAAAGCGGCAGCAGGGGGGCCAGTTCCTCGTCGGGCAGAAATTCCAGACGGTCCACGGATATCTGGGTCTTGTCCCGGTAGCTTCCGGCCATGCCCTCCACCCGCACCAGGGCGCCGGGGCGGATGTCCTGATACGTCTGGCTGGCTGGACTCCAGATGCGGGCCTCCACGGCCCCGGTGGCGTCTTCCAGGGTCAGGGTCCAAAACGGCCCGTTTTTGGCCTGGCCGGATCTGGCGTCGGCGACGACGAACAGATCGTCCACGGGGCGGCCCGGGACGAGATCCTTGACGAAGGTGTTTTTTCCGCTCACGGTATGGTCAATCCATGGGGCATGGGGCCGTATCGGCGTTTTTTTACCCCGAAAGCGTGCCTTGATGCCGGACGCTTGTCAATCCGGGTGTTGCCGTGCGAGGGTTTTGGCGTCAGTCGGGCGCGGCCGCAGGCGGCCGTCACTCAAACGCCACGGGAAAAGGATACGAGACGGGCGATGAAGATACTTTTGACCAATGACGACGGCATCCAGGCCGTGGGCATCCGGGCGTTGTACCGGGGCCTTCGCGATGCCGGGCACGAGGTGCATGTGGTGGCCCCCATCACCGAGCAGTCGGCCGTGGGGCACGCCGTGACCCTGGCCTCGCCGCTTCGGGTGAAGGAGTTTCGCGAGAACGGCTTTTTCGGCCTCGGGGTGTCGGGCACCCCGGCCGACTGCGTCAAACTGGCCCTGTCCGCGCTTATGCCCGAGCCTCCGGAACTGGTCATGTCCGGCATCAACAGCGGGGCCAACGTGGGCGTGGACATCCTCTATTCCGGCACCGTGTCGGCGGCCACGGAAGGGGCCCTGGCAGGCTATCCGGCCCTGGCCGTGTCCGTGGACGACTACGCCCCGGTCGATTTGTCGGGCCAGGGGGCCTACGCCGCCGGTTTCGCCGCCGCCGTGCCCTGGGACGAGGTGCCGCGCGGCTGCGTGCTCAACCTGAATTTTCCCCGCCGCCCCATGTCCGAGACCCTGGACCTGCGGCTGTGCCCCCAGACCCAGGCCACCTACAAGGACTGGTTCGACGAGCGCACGGACCCGCGCGGCCGCACCTACTATTGGCTCGACGGGGTCATCCCGGGCAAAAGCGTGTCTCCGGGCACGGATCGGGATCTTCTGACCCAGGGGCATATCACCCTGACCCCCTTGCGGTTCGATTTTACCGATGCGCCGACCCTGCAACGCCTCAAAGGCCTCCTGGACGGAAAAACCATCAATGCAGCAGGGGGCTGATCCCCTGTGGCGCATGCCGTAACCCGGCCAACATCCAGACGAAGGATGGGGTGAACGGTGCATGTGGCTCCCGTTGGTCCGCAGGCCTGACACCCCAAGTGCAGCACCCGTCTCCTTCTTCCCTCTCGATTGCGCCTGCCGCATGAATCCTTGCGTGGTGAGAGTTTCTTTTTTCTGATATTGCGCGTAGTGTGCAAGCATGGTTGACGGCTTCCCGTCGAATATCCGGTCGGCGGTCAGATCAAGGAGATTGCGGCGTACGCCGTAAGCGGACAGGTATATGAAGATACTCGTGGTGGACGACTCCCGGTCTCAGACCATGCTCCTGGGCGGAATCCTGCGCGGGGCCGGATACGAGGATATCGCCGAGGCCCACGACGCCGTTTCCGCCCTGCGGACCCTGGAGGAGGGCGTGGGCAAAAACGGCGACTCCGATGTGGATCTGATCCTCATGGACATCGTCATGCCCGAAATGGACGGCATCGAGGCCACCAAGCGGCTCAAGGCCGACGACCGTTTCCGCGACGTGCCGGTGATCATGGTCACGGTGCGCGACGAGGTGGCGAGCCTGGAACGGGCCCTGGAGGCCGGGGCCAACGACTACATCAGCAAGCCCGTCAATCGTCTGGAACTGTGCGCCCGGGTGCGCTCGGTGTTGCGGCTCAAGGAGGAGATCGACCGCCGCAAGGCCAGGGAGCGCGAGCTTGAAGCCCTGACCGAGCGGTTGGAGCAGCTCTCCAACCAGGACGGCCTGACCTCCGTGAGCAATCGGCGGCGTTTCGAGGAAGTCTACGAAAAGGAATGGCTGCGGGCCCGGCGGGACAACATGCCCCTGGCCCTGCTCATGATCGATATCGATTTTTTCAAGGCCTTCAACGACACCTACGGGCACCTGCGGGGTGACTGCTGCCTGAAGGCCGTGGCCGAGGCCATCTGCACGGTGCTCAAACGGCCGGGGGATTTTGTGGCCCGCTTCGGCGGCGAGGAATTCGTGGTCATCCTGCCCGCCACGGACGAACCCGGCGCCGTGACCATCGCCGAGGAGATCCGCGAGAACGTACGGAGCCTGGACATCGAGCATGCCAGTTCCACGGCGGCCGACCACGTTACGGTGAGCATCGGGGCGGCCAGCGTGATCCCCCGGGTGGACCAGGGGGGCAAGGCCCTGCTTCTAGCCTCGGACGGGGCCCTGTACCAGGCCAAGACCAACGGCCGCAACCGGGTGGAAAAGCGGGAGGTGCTGTGAACCGAGAAGGTTTTCCCGCCCGTCGGCGCACCCTGCGCGCGGGGCTTTCCCGGGCCGCATCCGCCATGTTCCGGCCGGTCCTCCTGGCGATCCTGGCCCTGGCGGCGGCCTGCGGCGGCAACGGCGACGATCCCGCACGCCTGGTGCGGGCCGCGCGCATCCTCCCGGACTCGGGGATAAGCGTGGGACAGGCCCTGGCCGCCTATGCCTATTTTTCCAATCCGGTCTGGGAAACCTACGTCAACGAACAACAGCAGACCATGGTCCGTTTCGCAGCCGAATACGACGTGGCCCGGGGCGCGGCCCAGTGCCCCCCGGTGGGGGGTGAGGTCAGACCCGCCGCCCGGGTGTTCGTGACCCTGGTCTTCGTCGTACAGGGCGACGGGGCCGTGGCCCTGGTGGAGACCCGCATCGAGGCCTATTCCGCCACGGGGTATTCCGCCAAATACCTGACCGACCAGACCACGGCGGCCCGCATCGCCGCCGGGCAGCCCTGCGTGGCCTGCATGGCCCTTTTCCTCCCCGCTTCGTTGTAATCCGGGGGGCCGCATCCGGCCCCATCTATTGGCCACGACATGACATCCCGAGAGGTCGCGCATGGATAGGCTTGCCGCTCAAATCGGCGTGGTTGTGCTGTGCATCCTGCTCAACGGATTTTTCGCCCTGTCGGAGATGGCCCTGGTGTCCGCCAACCGGCTGCGGCTTTTGGCCGACGCCAAGGCCGGGAGCCGGGGGGCGGCCAAGGCCCTGTCGCTGCTCGACCGGCCCGAGGCCTTTTTTCCCACGGTGCAGGTGGGCATCACCCTGGTGGGGGTGTTCACCGGGGCCTTCGGCGGGGCCACCCTGGCCGAGCCCCTGGCCGGATATGTTTCGGGCATCCCGGCCCTTGCCGGATACGCCGCGAGCCTTTCGCTGGGGATCGTGGTGGCGGGCCTGACCTACCTGTCCATTGTGGCCGGGGAGCTTGTTCCCAAGCGGCTGGCCTTCGCCCATCCGGAGCGGCTGGCCGTGGCCTGCGCCCCGGCCATGTCCTGGCTCATGGCCGCGAGCACCCCGGTGGTGCGGTTTTTGGGCGGCTCCACGGAGCTTGTGTTGCGGCTTCTCGGCGTTTCGGCCGCCCCGGGGCGGGAGATGACCGAGGAGGATCTGCGCGGCCTTCTGTCGGAAGCGGCCAGGACCGGGGTGCTGGAGCAGGGGGAGCGGCGCATGGTGGAGCGCATCCTCCGGCTGGGGGATCGCCGGGTAGGATTATGCATGACCCACCGCCTGAAGGTGCGCTGGCTCGACGTCCAGGCCTCCCTGGAGCACAACCTGCGCGTGGTCATGGACAATCCCTATTCGCGCTATCCCGTGGCCCGGGAGGACATCAGCGCCATCATGGGGGTGGTGCGGGCCAAGGAGTTTCTGGCCGCCATGGCCGCCGACAAGACGCCGGACCTGGCCGCGCTGGCCCACGATCCCCTCTACGTCCTGGAGAGCACCCGGGTGCTGACCCTTCTGGAGCGGTTCCGGACCCGGCCGGGAATGCGGTTTGCCGTGGTGGTGGACGAATACGGGGACGTGCAGGGCATCATCACCCTGGGGGACATCCTGGAGGCCGTGGTGGGGGACATTCCCTCGCCTGACGAGGCCGAGGAACCGGCGGCCGTGCGCCGTGAGGACGGTTCCTGGCTTTTGGACGGGCTTTTGCCCGTGGACGAGGCCTTCGACCTGGTGGGGCTGGCCGCGCCGACGCCGGAGGAGGCCCACCGCACCCTGGCCGGATTCGTCCTGGCCCGGCTGCACCACGCGCCCGCCATGGGCGACGTGATCGAACACGCCGGATGGCGCTTCGAGATCGTGGACATGGATGGGCGGCGCATCGACCGGGTGCTGGCCTCGCCCGAGTGACGGGTGTCAGGGGGATTCCTTCCGGAACATCTGCTGGCCGACCGGGCTCGGGGTCGGCGGCAAACGTCCGGCAGCGACGAATTGCGCTGCGCTCCACGCCGCCGCCGTCCGTTTCCGGCGACCCGTCGCCCGGCCTTTCCGGCCTTGGCCGGAGCTGCCATCGGCAAAGAGATGCGGTGGCGGATATAGGGCTTCGCCGCTACTTCCCCTTGGAGGCCTTGATGGCCTCTTCCAGTTCCTCGAAGGTGGGGCGGTGGCCGGTGGGGATGGCCCGGCGTCCGGCCTCCAGGGCCACGGGCGGCGGGTTGCCGCCCACAAAGGCCCCCAGCGCCGCCTTGACCACCAACAGCATGGCCTCCACTTCCTTGGCCCGGTGCTCCATGTTCGCGGCCATGGGGCCCAGAAATCCGTAACACCCGAGCACGCCGAGCATGGTGCCCACCAGGGCCGCGCCGATGGAGTGCCCGAGCACCTCGGGCGGCTCGTTGAGCTTGCCCATGGTGATGACCACGCCGAGCACCGCTGCCACGATGCCCAGGCCCGGCAGGGCGTCGGCAGTCTTGTTCATGGTGTGGGCCGCGACCAGGGCCTCGTGGGCCGAGGTCTCGATGTCGGCGTCCATGATGTTGTCGAACTCGTGCTGTTCGATGTTCACCGTGGAAAAGATGCGCATGGTGTCGCACACGAAGCTGACCACGGCGGCGTTGTTCTTGTTTTTGGCGAACGAACTGAAGATGGGGCTTTCCGTGGGGTGTTCGATGTCTTTTTCGATGGCCACCAGGCCCTCGCGGCGGATCTTCATAAACAGCATGGAGAGCACCGTGAGCATCTCCAGATAGTAGCCCTTGCTGGTCTTCATGGACCCGAAGATGGCGAAGAGGCTTTTGAAGACATGCCCCAGGATGTCCTTGGGGGAGCTGATGACCAGGGAGCCGAGGGCGCCGCCGAAGATGATCAGCATTTCCGCCGGGGCGGCGGAAAAAAGCAGGGAGAAGTTGCCTTTTTCAAAGAAAAAGCCCAGGCCCACGGCCCCAAGCACGATGACGATGCCGATTATGACGAACATGGTTCCGCCGGATGGTCGAGGTGGACGCGGGACAGGGGCCTTTCCGACGCGCCTGTCGCATCAGAACTGTTTTTCGGTGGCCTTGTCATATATTTTGTTGATTTCCCGTTCAAGAAGATCGTTGGCCGAGGGCAGGGGCGGCGGCGCTTCCGGCGCTGGCGCGGCCTCGGTTTGCTGGCCGTTTCCGGCCCGGCCCTGGCCGGGCTCGGGTTCCTGGAAAAGCAAAAGGCTGATGCGACGGTTCCTGGCGTCCAGGGGGTCGGACGGGACATAGGGCATGGTGGCGGCGAACCCGGCCACCATGACGATGTTTTTTTGGGGAAAGCCGTCCTTGAGCATGAGCCGTCGGGCGGCCTGGGCCCGATCCGTGGACAGCTCCCAGTTGGTGTAGCCCTCGGCGCCGTAGGGGGCGGCGTCGGTATGCCCCTCCACGATCACCCGCAGGTCGTCTTTTTTGAGCACCCCGGTGAGGGTGGCCAGGATGCGCTGGGCGTCGGGGGTGAAGACGGCCCGGCCGCGCTCGAAAATGGGCCGGTCCAGCTTGTCCATGATCTCGATGCGCACCTTGCCGTTCTCGGCCACCACGCTGACCTGGTCAGCCAGTTCCGGAAGGCTCTGGCGCAACTGGGCCTGGACCATCTCGGCCACGCGCTTTTGCCCGGCGGAAGGCCCTCCGGCCTCGGGCCCCTCGCCCGTGCCGCCGCCCACCTCCGCAGCCGGTCCGTCGGGACGCTCCGACGAACTGCTGACCACGGCGGGCGGCCCAAGGCCCCCGGTCTCCAGGGGGATGGCCCCGGGGCCGGGGGCCTCGAACAGGCTGAACTCGCGAAAATAGGCGGCGACCTCTTCCTGCTTCTGCTTGGGCGTCATGTTGAGAAGCCACATCAGCAGGAAAAAGGCCATCATGGCCGTGACGAAGTCGGCGTAGGCCACCTTCCACTGGCCGCCGTGCGCCCCCCCTCGACCTTCTTGATCTTCTTGAAGATGATTGGGGCTTTGTGTCCCTGCTCCGCCATGCCTCACCGCGTCCCTGGCCGCCGCGGGCGGCCGTTTGGGCGAAAACTATTCAAAACCCGTGCCAATTTAATGTGTTATGCTGGTGTACCCGGGAGCGGTCCCGGAGGCAAGACCAAAAAAAAGGGAACGGGCAAAAGCCCGCTCCCGAAAAAAACCTGCCATGAAAGGAAGTTAGGCCGGGAGGACGGCTACCCGGGTCTTGACTTTGTTGCGGCGGGTGTATTTTTCAAACTTGACCACGCCGTCGATGAGCGCGAACAGGGTGTAGTCGCGGCCCATGCCGACGTTCTCGCCAGGATGGAACTTGGTGCCGAGCTGGCGCACCAGGATGTTGCCGGCCAGCACCTGCTGCCCGCCGAAGCGCTTCACGCCACGCCGCTGCCCGGCGCTGTCGCGTCCGTTTCTGGAGCTTCCGCCTGCTTTTTTATGAGCCATGATGGGCCTCCTTGCTGCCGGGCGTTAGGCCCGAATGGATTTCACTTCCAGGGTGGTGTAGTCCTGGCGGTGGCCGGTTTTCTTGTGGGAGTCGTTGCGCCGCCACTTGTGGAAGACCACAATCTTGGGGCCCCGGGCCTGGCCGCTGACCACGCAGGTCACGGCCGCACCTTCGACATAGGGCGCGCCGATCTTGACTCCGGCCTCGCCGCCCACCATGAGCACCTTGTCCAGGGTCAGTTCATTTCCGGTTTCCACCGGAAGTTTCTCCACCTGGATCTTGTTGCCTTCCTGAACCCGATATTGCTTTCCGCCGGTCTCGATGATCGCGTACATGAATTTTCCCTCCGCAAAAGAAGAGGCGTTGTCTACCCCAAACCCCGGGGTCCGTCAACCCCGTTTTTCCTGGGGAGGTGTGTTTTTTTGGAGAAGCAAAACGCCATCAAATCTTCGTGTTCCGCTGTGCGTTCCATGCTACCCCCTTTGAAAATCCGGCCACGGCTTGGTTTTTCGGGCCGTTTCTCCGGGCTTGCGTTTTGTTGCGCCTTGCGGCTAGAACGACAAAGGGGCCGTGGTTTTGCCGCGTCTCGCCGCGCGGAAGGCTAAATCCCCACGCATTTTCCAACGCCACGATCCGGAGGAAAGGATATGCAGCCTCTTCGCGTCTATAGCGTCGTACCCAAATTGCCGCCCAAGCTCAAGCCGCTGTGGGATTTGGCCTACAATTACTGGTTTTCCTGGAACACCGAGATCGTGTCGCTTTTTGCCCAGGTGGATCACAAACTGTGGCGGGAATGCTATGGCAACCCCATCGCCTTCCTCAACCGCCTGCCCCAGAAAACCCTGGAGAGCCTGGCCGAGGACGATTTTTTCCTGGAGCGCCTGGGCGATCTGCGCCAGCGACTGGCCGCCTATCTGGCCAGAAAAGCCACCTCCATCCCCTTCCCGGACAAGACCGGCGAACCCGTGGTGGCCTATTTCAGCCTGGAATACGGCATCTCCCTGTGCCTGCCGGTCTATTCCGGGGGCTTGGGCATCCTGGCCGGGGATCACCTCAAGTCCGCCAGCGATTTGAACGTCCCCCTGGCGGGCATCGGCCTGTGCTACCAGCAGGGCTATTTCCGTCAATACCTGACCCCGGACGGCTGGCAGCAGGAACGCTATCCCATCTACGACTTCGAGCAATTGCCGGTGACGCTGTGCAAGGACGCCTCCGGCGGCCGCATCCTGATCTCCGTGGACCTGCGCGGCGAGAAGGTGTTCGCCCAGATCTGGAAGGCCCAGGTGGGCCGGGTGTCGCTGTATCTTCTGGACTCCAACGTGCCCGAGAACCAGCCCGCCTCGCGCCAGATCACGGCCCGCCTCTACGGCGGCGACCTGGAGATGCGCGTGCGCCAGGAATACCTCCTGGGCATCGGCGGCATCCGGGCGCTCACGGCCCTGGGGCTCTCCCCCCGGGTCATTCACATGAACGAGGGCCATTCGGCCTTTGCCGGACTTGAGCGCATCGGCAACTTCATGCGCGAAAACGGCCTGTCCTTCGAGGCCGCCCTGGAACTGGCCGCGTCGAGCAGCGTGTTCACCACCCACACCCCGGTCCCGGCCGGGAACGACCGCTTTCCGCCCGAGCTCATGCAGCCCTATTTCGAGGACTACGCCAAAAAGCTCGGACTGGCCTTCAAGGTCTTTTTGGCCCTTGGCCGCGAAGACCCGCGCAACGACGCCGAGCATTTCTGCATGCCGGTCCTGGCGCTCAAGCTCTCCCGGTTCAATAACGGCGTGAGCCTTCTGCACGGGGTGGTCTCGCGCAAGATGTGGAACCGGGTGTGGAGCCAGTATCCCGTGGAGGACGTGCCCATCGGGGCCATCACCAACGGGGTGCATGTGCCCACCTGGGTGGCCCAGGACATAGGCGCCCTCTACGACCGCTATCTGGGGGGAAACTGGCGTGAGGATCCGGACTGCCCCCGGGTCTTTTCCCAGGCCCAGGCCATCTCCGACGCCGAACTGTGGCGCACCCACGAACGCCTGCGCGAGCGCTTGGTGGGCTACGTGCGGGTCAAGCTGCGCGAGCAGTTGCTGGCCCGGGGGGCCAAGCGCAAGGAACTCCTGATATCCGAGGAGGTGCTCGATCCCCAGGCCCTGACCATCGGCTTCGCCCGGCGTTTCGCCACCTACAAGCGGGCCAACATGCTGCTTCAGGACAAGGAGCGGCTCATCAAAATCATCAGCGACTCCCCCCGGCCCGTGCAGTTCGTGTTCGCGGGCAAGGCCCATCCCCACGACAACGAGGGCAAAAAGATCATCCAGGAGCTGGTGCAGCTGTGCACCTCGTCGGAATGCCGCTACAGCATGGTCTTTCTTGAGGACTACGACATGGAGGTGGCCAGCTATCTGGTGCAGGGCTGCGACGTGTGGCTCAACACCCCGCGCCGTCCGCTTGAGGCCTGCGGCACCAGCGGCATGAAGGCCATGTGCAACGGCGTCCTCAACCTGAGCACCCTGGACGGCTGGTGGGCCGAGGCCTGGCGGCCGGACAACAGCGTGGGGTGGGCCATCGGCCAGGGCGAGGAGTACGAGGACGCGGCCTATCAGGACTTCGTGGAGAGCCAGACCACCTACAACATCATCGAAAACGAGGTCATCCCCACCTTCTACGAGCGCGGCCACGGCAACCTGCCCCGCAACTGGATTCGCAAGATGAAGGAGTCCATCAGCTCCCTGGCGCCTGTCTACAACTCCCACCGCATGGTGGAGGACTACGCCCGCATCGCCTACGTCCCGGCCCTGGACAACTACAACCGGCTGGTGAAAAACGACTTCGCCGCAGCCAAGGATCTGGCCTCCTGGCGCATGGACATGATGACCAAGTGGAGCAACCTGGACATCCGCAACATCAAGACCGGGGAGCCGGAGCAACTGCATGTGGGCGATCCCGTGACCGTGACCGCCGAGGTCCACTTAAACGGCATACGGCCCCAGGATGTGGAGGTGCAGATCTATTCCGGCCGCCTCAACTACGAGGGCAAGTTCGCCCAGCGCGAGACCACGGTCATGAAGCCCACCTCCACCACGGGCGACGGCTGGCATGTGTTTTCGGGCGAGATCACCCCGGGCGAGGCCGGGCGCTTCGGATTCACGGTGCGCATCCTGCCGCACCATCCCCTGCTCCTGGATTCCCATTCCCTGGGACTTATCCGCTGGGCCCAGAACTGATTCGGGCAGCCAACCCATGACGGCTTGGCCGCAGACGGCGGCGGGGGAGGGACGCTTCCCCCGCCGTCATGCGTTGACGGCACGGGCAAAAGGCGGATACCCACCCGGCTTCGGCCCGCCAACGAGACAACCAAGTCCGGCCATCCGGCACGACGAGACCATCATGTCCGACATCGCTTTCCTGACCCGCCTGCGGCGCGAGGTGGAACGCCGCCGCACCTTCGCCATCATCAGCCACCCTGACGCGGGCAAGACCACGCTCACCGAGAAGCTTTTGCTTTTCGGCGGGGCCATCCGCATGGCCGGGGCGGTCAAGGCCAAAAAGGCCTCCCGCCACGCCACCTCGGACTGGATGGCCATTGAAAAGGAGCGCGGCATCTCCGTGACCTCCTCGGTCATGCAGTTCGACTACGACGGCTTTGCCGTCAATCTTTTGGACACCCCGGGTCACCAGGACTTTTCCGAGGACACCTACCGGGTGCTCACGGCCGTGGACTCGGCGCTCATGGTCATCGACAGCGTCAAGGGCGTGGAGACCCAGACCCGAAAGCTCATGGACGTCTGCCGTCTGCGCGACACGCCGATCATGACCTTTATCAACAAGCTGGACCGGGACGGGCGGTCGCCGTTCGAGCTTTTCGACGACATCGAGGGCAGTCTCGGCATCGAATGCGCGGCCATGACCTGGCCTATCGGCATGGGCAAGCTGTTCCAGGGCGTCTACGACATCCCGCAAAAGATGCTGCGCTTTTTCCAAGCCGGGGAGGACAAGGGGGCCAGGCCCCGGGAATCCGTGCTGGTGCGGGGCCTTGACGATCCGGAACTGGACCGCCAGGTGGGGGCCCAGGCGGCGGACGGCCTGCGCCACGACATCGAGCTGCTCGAAGGCGCGGGCTATCCCTTCGACCATGGGCGGTATCTGGCGGGCAAACAGACCCCGGTCTTTTTCGGCAGCGCCGTGAATAATTTCGGGGTGCGCGAGCTTTTGGACGCCTTTTTGCGCCACGCCCCGGCCCCCCGGCCCCGGCAGACCGAAACCCGGGAGGTCTCGCCCCTGGAGGAGCCCTTCTCCGGGGTGGTTTTCAAGATCCAGGCCAACATGGACCCGGCCCACCGGGACCGGATGGCCTTTTTGCGCGTCAATTCGGGCTGCTTCACCCGGGGGACGCGGGTATCGCACCAGCGCACGGGCAAGGACATGTTGGTCCACAACGCCACCATCTTCATGGCCCAGGACCGGGCCCATGCCGACGAGGCCTGGCCCGGGGACATCATCGGCATCCCCAACCACGGCACGCTGCGCATCGGCGACACCCTGTGCGGCCGCGAACCCCTGCGCTATCTGGGCATCCCCCATTTCGCGCCCGAGCACTTCCGCCGGGTGATTCTCAAAAATCCCTTCAAGGCCAAGCAGATGGAAAAGGGCCTGCAACAGCTCACCGAGGAAGGGGCCATCCAGCTTTTTAAGCCCGTGACCGGGCGCGAACATATTCTCGGCGCGGTGGGGGTCTTGCAGTTCGATGTCATCACCGAGCGGCTGCGGGCGGAATACGACGTGCATATCGCCGTGGAGCCCATAAACATCGCGGCCGTTCGCTGGCTCACGGGCGAGTCGGCGGTCCTGGACCGCATGCGCCGCGAAAACGCCAGCGTCATGCTCACCGACTCCGACGGCCTCCCGGCCATGTCCTTCGCCAACGAATGGCGCCTGGAGAAGGCCGTGGAGGAATGGCCCCAGGTGGCCTTTTTGACCGCCCGGGAGTGCGTGTCCGCATGACGCGCCCGCCCGGGATTTCACTCCGCGATCCGCTCGCGGCCAGGTGGGCGCGTCGTAGCTGACGCCTCCCCGGCGCGGGCATGGTGCGCCCGGGGGCCTTATTCCAGGCCGCAGGCCTGGCGGCAGGCCTCGCGGCAGGCCGCATAGTCCAGGCCCCGGCATTCCAGAAGCTTGGCCTCGCACATGGTCACGGGCAGCCCCGGGTAGATTCCCTTCTCGAAAGCGGCGGCGTAGCGGGCCGCGAACACCGCTTCAGCGGGCGCGCTCCCTGCGGCGATTCCCGCCCCCTGCGTCATGCCGGGGCGTATCGCCGCGTCCGGCCGGGGCGGGGAGATTGAGGCGTCGCCTTCCGGTTTTCCAGCCAGAAGGGCGATCAGGCAGACGGCCAGGACGGCGATGGCGGCGAGTTGCCTTGTGGTGAACATGCCGGGTTCTCCTGCGTTGTGCCGTCACAGGTGAAGCTTTACGACGGACGGCGGGTGTGCCATGGGAGCGGGTGGACGGATATGTGGTAGGACGGAAACGGCGGACAAATCCAATCGCATGTTCGAAACGCGGCGTTCAGAAAAACGAAACGCTTCAGGCAATGGGATCAGACGACATGGAACTGTATCAACTGCGCACCTTCGTGACCGTGGCCGAGACCGGGAACCTGACCCGGGCGGCCCAGCGCATCAACGCCAGCGGGCCTGCGGTGAGCGCCCAGATCAAGGCCCTGGAGGAAGAGCTGGGGCTGGAGCTTTTCGCCCGCACGGCCAGGGGCATGAGCCTGACGGACGCCGGGCGGGAACTGGTCGAACGGGCCAGGCGGACCCTGGAGGCGGCCGGAGAATTGTTGTCGGCGGCCGGGTCGTTTCGCGCCGAGGCCGTGGGCGTGGCCCGCATCGGGCTCAACAACGAGCCGGGCAGGCTGCGCATGACAGAATTTCTGGCCCGCATGCGTTCGGATCATCCGCGCATCGAACTGCATCTCATGCAGTACAGCACGGCCGACGCCCTGGACGGGATCCTGACCGGGGAACTCGATGCGGCCTTCGCCTACGAGACGGCGAATGACCCGGTGGCCGAACTGAAGGGGGTGCCCCTGTGCCGGGTGGACATGGCCATCGTGGGGCCGGCCTCCTGGCGGGGACGCATCGAGGAGGCGGACTGGGGGGAGCTGTCGGGAATGCCCTGGGTCTGGTTCCCGGAGCGGTGTCCGTTCCAGTTCCTTCTGGAGGAGACTTTCGCCCACAAGGGATTTTCGCTGAACAAGGTCATTGTGGGCGACAACGACTCCACCCTGCGGGCGTTGGTGGCGGCGGGGTGCGGATTGACGCTCCTTCGCCGCGACGACGCCCTGGACGCCTGCGCGGCCGGGGATGTCTGCGTGTGGGAGCGCGAGCCCATGAGCCTGGCCCTGTCGTTTCTGTACCGCCGCACGCGGGAGAACGATCCGGTGATCCGGGCCGTGTGCGGCGTTTTGGAGCAGGTGTGGGGGGATGGGGCGGACGTTTGCTGAGCGCGGCGCAACAAAGGCTCCCCCGCCAGGCGCGCGGCCGGGCGGGGGAGCGTGAAAAGCGGAGTGACTGCGGGCTTAGATGGCGTTCTTGGCCTTGGGCTTGACCACCTCGCCCGAACGCAGGCAGCGGGAGCACACGGTGATCGTCTGCACCTCTCCCGAAGGCAGTTGGGTCCGCACCGAAAACAGGTTGGGCTTGAACCGGCGCTTGCTCTTGTTGTTGGCGTGGCTGACGTTGTTGCCGCTCTGGGGCTTTTTGCCGCACTTGTCGCACATCTTGGCCATGGGTTTCCTCCGGATATCGTATCCGCCTTTGCGGAAAGCGTTTTTTGAAGCTCCAGGCCCGCATTGCCGAGCCGGGCACAGTATGACGCGTGAAGAACTTCGCCTGATACACGCCCAATGCAGGTTTCGCAAGCTTTTTCTTGACAAGGACCGCGTTCGCGGATAGCAACGTTTTCCTTGCGCGGGGGAACCATGACCGAACTTTGGCTGGATATCACCGACATCCCGGCCACCGGCCGGGACTTTTCATTTTCGGACCCGGCCATCTGGAATGAGCCGATCCGGGACTACGGCCTGCCGCATCGGTTCGCCCCGGAGGCCGCTCCCGTGGCGGAAATAAACGTCACGCCGCAGAAAACCGGCGTGCTCGTGCGGGGAAGGCTTACGGGCCAGGTGATCACCCCGTGCGACCGGTGCGCCGAGGATGCCGTGGTAGTTCTGGACAGTCCCTTCGAATTGTACGAAGAACTGCCCAGGCAAGGTGAGTTGTCCCTGGAGATTTCGCTTTTGCGTCGCCGGGGGAAAGTGCTGGAGTTGGATGTAGGCGGGATTCTCTGGGAGCAATTTGTGTTGGCCATGCCGGTCAAACCCCTGTGCTCCGAAGACTGCCTGGGGCTGTGCCCCGGATGCGGACGCAAGATCGGCGCCGGTTCCTGCTCCTGCGGCGAATCGGACGGGGATCTGCGGCTTGCGCCCCTGCGTGGGCTTCGGGTCACGAAGCCGACGAATTAGCGCGGGTGTCCGCGCGTCCCTTTTGGGCGCTGCGGTGACGAGAAAAACATACGTCGAGGTTGAAAGAAGATGGCGGTACCTAATAGAAAAATTTCCAAGTCCCGCAAGGGCATGCGTCGCGCCCACGATAAGGTGGCCATTCCCACCGTGATCCTTTGCCAATGCGGCGAGCCGACCTTGCCGCACCGCGTCTGCCCGAGCTGCGGAACCTACCGGGGCCGCCAGATGCTCAGGCAGGAAGATGGCGAATAGAAGGCCGCGCATCGCCGTGGATGCCATGGGCGGGGACTTCGGTCCCCACGTGGTCATCCCCGGCGCCCTGCACGCCGCCAAGACCAAGAAGATCGACATCGTCCTGGTCGGCGATCAGCCCCGCATTGAGGCGGAGCTGAACGCGCGTGGATTCAAAGGCCAGGGCGTGGAGATCGTGCACGCCCCCCAGATGGTGGAGATGGAGGAGAAACCCTCCGAGGCCCTTCGCAAGAAAAAGGACTCCTCCATCCAGGTGGCCGTGAATCTCGTGCGCGACAAACAGGCCGACGGGGTGATCAGCGCCGGAAATTCCGGGGCCACCCTGGCCAGCGCCATGTTCACCATCGGCCGGGTGCCGGGCGTGGAACGCCCTGCCCTGGCCACGTTCATGCCCACGGAAAAGTCCCACTTCGTACTCATTGATGTCGGGGCCAACGTGGACTGCAAGCCGTTCCACCTGCTCCAGTTCGGCATCATGGCCGACGTGCTGGCCCGTTCCATGCTCGGCATCGCCAATCCCCGGGTGGCGCTTTTGTCCATCGGCGAGGAACAGGGCAAGGGCAACCTCCAGGTCAAGGAGGCCTTCGAACTGATGCGCATGAGTTCCTTAAACTTCATGGGCAATGTCGAAGGGCGCGACCTTTTTACCGGCGACGTGGACGTGGTGGTGTGCGACGGCTTTGTGGGCAATGTGGTGCTTAAGCAGTCCGAGGGCCTGGCCTCGTCGCTTGGGCGTCTGCTCAAGGGCGAACTGCGGCGCGGTTTTTTCGGCAAGATCGGCACCATGCTGGCCTTAAGCTCGCTCAAGCGCTTTTCTCGGCTTGTGGACTATGCCGAATACGGCGGCGCGCCGTTTCTGGGCCTTGAGGGCATCTGTCTGGTGTGCCATGGGGCGTCCAACAGCAAGGCCATCGCCAACGCCGTGAACATGGCCGCCCGGTTCGTCGACGGCAACGCCAACGAACACCTCGTCAAGGACATCGCCGCCAACATCAACCTGACGGTGGCCCGGAAAAAATCACGCCACTCCGAACCGGCCGGGTCCATCGAGCCTGCCGGTGCGCAAGAGGCGGCCGTTCCGGACCAGACGCCCTAACGCCTTCGCTGCACACATGAAAACTTATCCCCTTATTCGCGGCCTTGGGTATTACGTCCCGGAGCGGGTTTTGACCAACGCCGAGCTGGAACGCATGGTGGAGACCTCCGACGAGTGGATCACCTCCCGCACCGGCATCAAGGAGCGGCGGGTGGCCGCCCCGGGCCAGGCCACCAGCGACCTGTCCCTGGAGGCCTCCAAGGCGGCCCTGGACGCTGCGGGAATGTCCGCCGGGGAGCTCACCCATCTTTTTCTGTGCACCCTGACCCCTGACGCCTATTGCCCGCCCGCGGCCTGCATCCTTGAGGAAAAGCTTGGAATTCGCGGCAAGGCGGCCATGGACTTAAACGCCGCCTGTTCCGGGTTTTTGTTCGGCATGGACATGGCCCGGGCTGTCATCTGCATGACCCCGGAGGCCAAGGTTTTGGTGTGCGCCTGCGACGTGTTGACCTCCCGCACCAACTGGGCTGACCGGCGGACCTGCGTGCTGTTTGGCGACGGCGCGGGCGCCGTGGTGATCACCTCGGGGGATGCGGAAAAGCGTCCCGGCGACGCGGCCATAAAGGACGTGCGGCTTTTGAGCGACGGTTCGCTTGGCCATCTGCTCACGGTCAAGGGCGGCGGCTCGGGAAGCCCCATGCGCCTGGGCGACGTGGTGGGCGACGACTTTTTCGTGCAGATGAGCGGGCAGGAGGTCTTCAAGCACGCCGTGCGCAACATGGTCTCGGTGTGCGAGGACGTGCTGGCCGCCAACGGCCTCACCGGCGCGGACATCGACTATTTCATCCCGCATCAGGCCAACTGGCGCATCATGGAGGCCGTAGCCAAAAAGCTCGGCCTGCCGCTTGAAAAGGTGTGCGCCACGGTGGCCCGCTACGGCAACACCTCCGCCTCATCGGTGGCCATGGGGCTGGCCGAATCCTTCCAGACCGGGAAGATCAAGCCTGGGGACAAGGTGCTGTTGTCCGTTTTTGGCGGCGGCTTCACCTGGGGCGCGGCCCTTTTGGAATTCTAGAGTCGTGTCCTCGAAAGCGGCGTGCCGGGCTGCGGCAGGGCTTTGAAAACGTGTTTGCCGTTTGGCCGCAAGTACGATAGGAAAAAACACTTTCAGCGTGTCCCGTGCGTCCGTGATCATCCTCCGTTGAGGTCGGCCAGGGGGCGGCCGGGAAAACCTCCAAGGGGGGCCTGCGTCCCTCCGGTGAGCTTGAGGCGGAAGAATCCATGAGCGAGATGACCAAAGCGGCCCTTGTCACGGGAGGCTCCCGGGGCATTGGCGCGGCCGTGGCCAAGAAGCTGGCGGCAGGCGGCCTGCATGTCCTTTTGACCTCTGTGAGCAAGCCCGAGAAGGCCCAGGCCGTGTGCGACGAGATCGCCGCCGCCGGAGGTCGGGCCGACGCCCTGCACCTGGATGTGGGCGACATGGCGGCGGTGAGCGCTTTTTTTGCGGAGCACGTCAAGGACAAGGTGGACCTGCATGTTTTAGTCAACAATGCGGGCATCACCAAGGATGGATTCATCGTGCGCATGCGCGATGAGGACTTTGAAAATGTGGTTCGGGTGAATCTTTTCGGGGCCTTCGCCTGTCTGCGCGAGGCGGCCAAGCTCATGATGAAGCGCAAAAGCGGCCGCATCGTGAACATCGTCTCGGTGGTCGCCCAGTCCGGAAATGCCAGCCAGGCCAATTATGTGGCGGCCAAGGCCGGACTCATCGGCCTGACCAAGTCCGCCGCCCTGGAACTCGCCCCGCGCGGCATCACGGTCAACGCCGTGGCCCCGGGGTTTATCGAAACGGATATGACCGCCGTCCTGCCCGACGCGGTCAAGACCTCCTACGCTGACCGCATCCCCTTGAAGCGGGCCGGGACCGCTGACGAGGTGGCCGACGCCGTGGCCTTTTTGGCCTCGGACGCCGCAGCCTACGTCACCGGACAGGTGCTGGCGGTCAACGGCGGAATGTATCTGTAAAAAAAACATCGCTCTATCTTGGAGGGAAAGCATGTCTGTCGCTGAAAAAGTGAAGGAAATCATTGTCGACCAGTTGGGCGTGGACGAGAAGGAAGTCGTCTCCGACGCCAAATTCGTGGAAGATCTGGGTGCGGATTCCCTGGACCTGACCGAGCTGATCATGGCCATGGAAGAGGAATTCGGCGTGGAGATTTCCGATGAGGACGCCCAGCAGATCCTGATGGTGAAAGACGCCGTCCATTTTATCGAAAAAAAGAAACAGGCCTAGTGTCCCGTCCTTAACACACAGGATCATGTTTTTTAAGAAAAGCAATGCAGTCGCGGCCTTCGTTCCCGGATCGCCTGTGGCGCATCCAGGGGACGCGACGCCAGCCGCGAGGGGGTGACCCGCAACCCCGCGTTTTCTTCGGGACGCCCCGTTCGTCAGCGTTCGGGGCGTTCCGGCTTTTCTTCACCGACGACCAGGTTCCACCATTTTTTTCCCGGCCGGAGCAGGTGACACCCCGCATCGGCCGGACGGAGGGAAGGGGTTTCTATGATCGGCAAACGGGTAGTCGTCACCGGCCTTGCGGCCATCACCCCCATCGGGAATGACCTGACCGAAAGCTGGACGAACCTTGTGGCCGGCGTCTCGGGCGCGGGCCCCATCACCAGGTTCGACACCACCGGCTTCGACACCACCTTCGCCTGCGAAGTGAAAAACTTCGACGAAAAGGCGTACATCCCCCACAAACAGATCCGGCGCATGGCCATCTTCACCCGCTTCGCCGTGGCCTGCGGGCTCATGGCCCTGGAGAACGCCGCCTACACGGTTCCCGACGCCGAGGCCTCCCGGGTGGGGGTCATCGTGGGCTGTGGCCTGGGCGGCCTGGAAGACCTGGAGATGTTCCATTCCAAGCTCCTGGAGCAGGGGCCGGGCCGGGTGTCGCCCTTTTTTATCCCCATGATCATTGCCAACATGGCCGCCGGGCAGATCTCCATCTTCACCGGGGCCAAGGGGCCTGGCCTGTGCACCACCTCGGCCTGCGCCTCGGGTGTGCATGGCATCGGCTACGCCTATACCGACATCCTCTTGGGCCGGGCCGACGTCATGATTTGCGGCGGGGCCGAATCCACCATCACCCCCCTGGGCATCGCCGGATTCAACGCCCTAAAGGCCCTGTCCACCCGCAACGACGACCCCGCCAGGGCCTCGCGCCCCTTCGACAAGGAGCGCGACGGTTTCGTCAACGGCGAGGGCTGCGGCCTGTTGATTCTGGAATCCCTGGAGCACGCCAAGGCCCGCGGGGCCACCATCCTGGCCGAGGTGGGCGGCTTCGGGGCCTCCCTGGACGCCTTCCACATGACCGCGCCCCCGGAATCCGGCGAGGGCATGGCCCAGGCCATGAGCGCCGCCCTGCGCGAGGCGGGTCTGGCCCCGGAAGAGGTGGGCCACATCAACGCCCACGGCACGTCCACCTATCTCAACGACCTGTGCGAGACCACGGCCATCAAGACCGTCTTCGGCTCTGCGGCCTACACGGTGCCCATCACCTCCAACAAGTCCATGATCGGGCATACGTTGGGCGCGGCCGGGGGCATCGAGGCGGTCATGAGCGTCAAGACCATCATGGAGGGCGTCATCCCGCCCACCATCAACCTGGAAAATCCCGATCCCGCCTGCGACCTGGATTATTGCCCGGGTGTGGCCCGCAAGGCCGAGGTTTCCTCGGTGTTGTGCAATTCCTTCGGATTTGGCGGGGCCAACGCCTGCATCGTGTTTAAGAAGTTCACGGACTAGCGGCACAGCCCGTAAATAAAGACGCGGGTCTTTGGCGCTGCGCTTTTGCGCCACGAGATTGTCCTTATGATTCGGCCGACCGGATGAAAGGGACGCGACCTTCAAGCAAGGATCACAGGAACATGGACGAACTGTATATCTCAGATCCGGAAATCGGCCGGGCGGTTGCCCGGGAGATCGAACGCCAGACCGGCAAGCTGGAAATGATCGCCTCGGAGAACTTCGTGTCCACGGCCGTGCGCCAGGCCCAGGGCAGCGTCATGACCCACAAGTACGCCGAGGGCTATCCGGGCAAACGCTATTACGGCGGTTGCGAATATGTGGACGTGGCCGAGGATCTGGCCCGGGACCGGGTCAAGGCCCTTTTCGGGGCCGAGTACGCCAACGTGCAGCCCCATTCCGGCTCCCAGGCCAACATGGCCGTGTGCTTCGGGGCGCTGACCCCCGGCGACACCATCATGGGCATGGACCTGTCCCACGGCGGGCACCTGACCCACGGCTCCCCGGTCAATTTCTCGGGGCGCCTGTACAAGGTCGTGTTTTACCACGTCAAAAAAGAGACCGGGACCATCGACTACGAGGAAGTGGCTCGGCTGGCCCGGGAGCATCGCCCGAAAATGATCATCGCCGGGGCCTCGGCCTATCCCCGGATCATCGATTTCCCGCGTTTCCGGGCCATCGCCGACGAAATTGGGGCCAAGCTCATGGTGGACATGGCCCACATCGCGGGGCTGGTGGCCACGGGGCATCATCCCTCGCCCATCGGGCATGCCCATTTCACCACCTCCACCACCCACAAGACCCTGCGCGGCCCCCGGGGCGGACTCATCCTGTCCTCGGAGGAGTTCGGCAAGACGCTCAATTCCCAGATCTTCCCGGGCATCCAGGGCGGCCCGCTGATGCACGTCATCGCGGCCAAGGCCGTGGCCTTCGGCGAGGCCTTGCGTCCGGAGTTCAAAACATACCAGGGGCAGGTGGTGAAAAACGCCCAGGTCTTGGCCAAGGGGCTCATGGGCCTGGGCTATGAGCTGGTGTCCGGCGGCACGGACAACCACCTCATGCTCATCGACCTGACCAACGCCGACGTGACCGGCAAGGAAGCGGAGATCGCCCTGGACAAGGCCGGGATCACGGTGAACAAGAACACGGTGCCCTTTGAGACCCGTTCGCCGTTCGTGACCTCGGGCATCCGCCTGGGCTCTCCGGCCCTGACCACCCGGGGCATGGGCGAGGCCGAGATGGAGCGCATCGTGGCCTGGATCGACGCGGCCATCAAGGCCCGGACCAACGAGACGCGTCTGGACGAGATTCGCATCGAGATCGAGGCCTTCGCCCGCCAGTTTCCGCTGTTCGCCTGCTAGCGAGGGCGTTTTCCGGCTTTTTCGGGGCCATGATCCGTACCTGGCGGGCGACCGTCGGGGCGGGTCATGGCCCCTTTGTTTTGGCCGATGGGGGGACGTCCGGGGGCTAGGCGCAGGCGTCCGAAACCACCCGGTTCCTGCCGCCGCGTTTGCCGTCGTACAGACGCAGGTCCACGTCTTTGAGCAGTTCGTCGAAGGTCTTACCCGGCGCGTAGGCGGCCACGCCGAAGGTCATGGTGACGTTCAGGGCGGCCTCGCCGACGCGAATGGGCCTTCCCTCGACGACCGCCCGCAGTTTTTCGGCCAGGATGACGCCCTTTTCCAGGGTGCAGGCGGTGGCCAGGATCAAAAACTCCTCGCCGCCCCATCTGGCCGCCACGTCCTCATGCCGGAGATTTTTGCGCAGGCGGTTTGCGGCCTTGGCCAGCACCTGGTCGCCAACGTCGTGGCCCATGGTGTCGTTTATGCGCTTGAACTCGTCGATGTCGGCCAGGATCAGGCAGAAGGACGCCCCGCTGCGGGCGCTTCTGGAGAATTCCTCCCCGATCCTGTCGGACATGGCGTGCCGGTTGAGGAGTCCGGTCAGGAAATCGTGATAGGCCACATGTTCGAGCTGGGTATAGGCTGCTGTGAGCCGGTCGTTTTTTTGGACCAGTTCCTGCTCGTTTTCATGCAGTCTGGAGACGAAGGAGCTGACCATGGCGTTTACCCGGCGCTCGAACACGTAAAACAGCGTCACGCACACCACGAAGACGGCCGCCATGAGGATGATGAAGCTTCTGACCTGAGCCGCATAGGCTTCAGTTAGGGCCAGTTTTCTTTTCAGGATGACGGCCTCGATGTCGTCCATGTACACGCCGGTGGCCACGATCCAGTCGAAAGGCTTGTACAGCTTGGCGTAAGCCAGCTTCTGGGTGATTTCCATGCTGCCCAATTTTTTGAAATAGTACGTGAAATACAAATCGCCGTCCCGGTTTATTCCCTCCAGCTCCTCCTTGTACGGAAAATTTCCATGGATGTCCGGGGTATTGGTGGAAAGGGGGTTGCCCTCCGTCTCCGGAAGGTTCGGATTCACGGCGCGGATGGCGTAATTGTCGCCGCCGGCGTAGTTCAGAATTTCGTTGACCCAGATGTAGCTGCCCTGGTCGAAGCGGATGGCGCGGATAAGGGCCTTGGCCCGTGCCTTGGCCAGGGCGTCCAGGGACGCGGCCTGAAAAAACAGGGTGACGGCCAACCCTTGGGGCAGGGGGGCCGTGGCCGTCACGGGATAGGCGGCTCCCTCGCCGGGTCCGTCCTGCGCGAAGGCGTCGGCGTCCTGGCGGCCGTTGGTCCAGACCACCCGCCCCGTGGCCTGCTCGCGGATCACCACTCCGGCGTCGGCCAGGGTCAGGGGAATGCCACGGAGGGCGGGCGACCCGTCATGTCGGGGCGCGGCCAGGGCCTGGACGTCCTGTGCGTCCAGGCGGGAGAAGGCCCGGGCCTGGGCGTCGCACAGAGCCTTAAACTCGGCCCGGGTGAGCGAACGTATGGTTTCGATTTCGCTTATCGTCCGGGTGACGCTTTGTTTCAGGGTTGTCCGGTGCCAGAAGATGATGGAGTTTTCTATCTCGGAAATGAGCAGGTCGTAGTTTTTCCGGGAATCGATGAAATACGGGACGGAAACGGCCAGGGCCACCACGGCCATGGTCACGAGGGCGGCGGTGTAGTAGAAAAATCGGATTTTTTTGCGTACGATCGTGTCCATAATGTCTGCGTCTTCACCCGGTCGCGTTTCAGGCATAGCCGGAAAAAACGGTATCCTCCACGTGGGGATTCCCGGACGGGATTTTTTGCGGCTTCTCTCAGGCAGGTGATCAGTTCCAAAAATCCATGGTACGCCGCCCAGAGTAATGCGTGGTTTTGCCGCACGCGCCAAGACAGTCCGCAACGCCGCTCCCTAAACCTGACTTTTCAATGTCTTTCTACAACATACCACGGGATCATGCAATCTATCCTGCCCAATGCGTCGTCCGTCCGCATCCGGCCGCATCTGTCCGCATCCGGGGCCGTGCCGTCAGGTCTGACGAAACGGTTGGCGATGAAGTGCCGGGGATATCCTTTTCCCATGCCGAAATGCACATGGCGTGCGTTTCGCAGAAGAGAACGGAAGGGGTGACGGTCGGGCACGGGCGCGTTGCCGGGGGCTTCGAGGGCGGCGGGGCCGGGCGTGGCGCGGGGATGGCTTTTCTTTCCGCGCCTGCCCTGATATCGCTACGAAAAATCCATCCTCCCGCGCCGGACGCGGAAGAGGGAGCGCCATGCGCATCGAAAGCCTGCACATCACGGGGTTCAAGTCCCTGCGCGACGTGACCTGGGAACCCGGGGCGCTGAACGTGATCATCGGCCCCAACGGATCGGGGAAGTCGAATCTGCTGACGGCGCTGGAGCTGCTTTCGGCCTCGGCGCAGGGGAGATTGGCCAAATTCATCCAGCGGCTGGGTGGGATGTGGTCGATTGCGTGGGATGGGCAGATGGACGAATTATCTTTCATCTTAGTAAATAAATATAGTGGTGATCTATCGGGGAAAATTACCATATACTCTTTTTCACTGTCAGCATCTGGAGGTACTCTTGGATACCATATTTCATCTGAAGTTTTGGTTAAGCAAGAAAAAGGTGTTGAACCACTACCAATGATGGCCACGGAGGATAAGGAGTCAACTTTTGATGCACATAGGGTGTTGATACGTGAAGAAAATGGTTCAATAAATGCTTATAAAACGTCATCAGACAGTGAGACTGGGCTTTCTGAAATTCCGGAGATGCTTTTTCATGATAAATGTGTTGCTGAGTTAAAAAAGTATTGCTTTACGGTAATATTTATCGCGTGGTTGATACATCGCAAGATGCGGATATACGTCGAGTACCTCCTATTGCGCGCTACGAAAAGCGCGTCGATCCCGACGGGCAAAACCTCATCACCGTACTGCACACCCTCTATTCCGAGGACCGTCAGTTCAAAAAGGATATCGACGCCGCCATGCAGGCCGCTTTCGGCGACGACTTCGAGGGACTCGTCTTCCCCCCGGCGGCGGATCATCGCGTGCAAATGCGCATCCGCTGGAAACCCCTCAAGAATTCCCAAACTATTGGCGGCATCTCCGACGGCACGCTCCGGTTCCTGTTCCTCATGACCGTTTTGGCCGCGCCGGACCCGGCCCCGCTCATCGCCATCGACGAGCCGGAAACCGGCCTGCACCCCTCCATGTTTTCCATCATCGCCGAATACGCCGCCCAGGCCGCCAAAAAGACCCAGGTGGTCTTCACCACCCATTCCCCGCAGTTTCTCGATGCCTGCGGCCCGTTTCTGCCCACCGTCACCGTGACCGGCTGGAAAAATGGCGAGACCACGCTGAAAAACCTCGACGGCGACCTGCTCACAAAGTGGCTCGACGACTACAGCCTGGGCAAGATGTTCGAGTCCGGCGATCTGGAGGCCCTGGCGTGAAGATCGTGGTCCTGGTGGAAGGGGACACGGAGGTCAAGGCCTTGCCGCCATTTTTCAGACGCTGGCTTGCGGCAGGCGGCTGCGGCCATGTGGGCGTGGTGGCCTCAAGCTTTCGTGGTAATGACAACTATCTGAAAGAATATGCAAAAAAGGCGCGCCTTTTCCTTGCCGTCAAAGACGTGATCGGCGTCATCGGCCTACTCGACCTGTACGGCTTGAAGCATCCACAGGCGCTGACTGGAACCATGGCGCAGCGGTATAAAAACATGCAAGGGGAGTTGGAGAAAAACGTCGCCGGGGTGTTCCGCCAGCATTTCGCCGTGCATGAACTCGAAGCCTGGCTTTTGAGCGACCCGGACCTCTTCGATTCGCCCCTGCGGCCGAAGCTTCCCAAAAAATCGCCTGAGAAGGTCAATTTCGACATGCTTCCGGCCAAAGTCCTGGAGAAACACTATCCCACGGTTCTCGGCCGCGACTACAAAAAGACCACCGACGGCGTCACGCTCTTCCAGAAGCTCGATCCGGCGGTGGCAGCGGCCAAGTGCCCGTACCTGAAAGCCCTCCTCGAAGACCTGCTTGACATGGCCCGAAAATCCGCCAAGGCTTTCGGCCCTGCCGAGCCGTCGCCCACTGGGTCGCGCCATGCGCCCCGGACGGCGAAACATCCTCGCGGCGGGGCACAGGGCTGACCCTGGGCAACCACCACGAAACCGGCATGACGCCTGCCGCCAAAGGCCATACGAATGGACAACCGACTCCCCTGGCCCGACTACTTCATGCGCATCGCCCACCTGGTGGCCGAACGCAGCACCTGTCTGCGCCGCAAGGTGGGGGCCGTGGCCGTGCGCGACAAACGCATCCTGGCCACGGGCTACAACGGCGTGCCCTCGGGCATCGCCCACTGCCTGGACGTGGGCTGCCTGCGGGAACAGCTCGGCATCCCCTCCGGGCAGCGCCATGAACTGTGCCGCGGCCTGCACGCCGAACAAAACGTCATCATCCAGGCGGCGGTACACGGCATCAGCATTGAGGGCGCGGACATCTACTGCACCACCCAGCCCTGCCTCATCTGCGCCAAAATGCTGATCAACTGCAAGGTCAAACACATCTTCTTCGCCCAGGCCTATCCGGACGAACTCTCCGAGGCCATGGTGGCGGAAGCGGGGATCGCCTTTGAACTGCTCACCGGTACTTTCGGATCGTGACGCGCGCTTCATGCGCGAGGCCCTGGCCCAGGCCGCGAAATCGCGGGGACTGACGGCCCCCAACCCGGCCGTGGGCGCGGTCCTAGTCCAAGGTGACCAGGTGGTGGCCGCCGGGCGGCATGAGCGGTGCGGCGGCCCGCATGCCGAGGTGGCCTGCCTGGACGACGCCCGGCAGAAGGGCGTCGATCCTGCGGCCTGCGCCATGTACGTGACGCTTGAACCCTGCAACCACCACGGCAAGACCCCGCCCTGCACCAGGGCCCTTTTGGAGGCCGGAATCAAACGCCTCTACGTGGGCTGCCCCGACCCCAACCCCGACGTGGCCGGGAATGGGGCGGCGTTTTTGCGCGAGCGCGGCGTGGCCGTGGCCGTGGGGGTGCTGGAGCGCGAATGCCGGGACGTGATTGCGGATTTTTGGATCTGGAAGACCACCAACCGGCCCTTTGTGCAGCTCAAGCTGGCCGCCACCCTGGACGGCCGCATCGCCTGCCGCACCGGGCATTCCCAGTGGATCACCGGCCAGGCCGCCAGACGCCGGGTGCATGAACTGCGGGCCCGCTGCGACGCCGTGCTGGTGGGCGGCGAGACCTTCCGGGCCGACAATCCGGGCCTGGACCCGCGCCTCTCCCCGGCCCCGGACTGGGCCAAAAACCCCCTGGCCGTGGTGCTGACCAGTCGGCTTCCCGAGCCCGGGGCGGACGTGACGCTTTTGCGCCAGCGTCCGGAACAGACGATTTTTCTTACGGACTCCGTCGCCGCTGCCTCCGATATCGCCGCAGGCCTGCGCGAGACGGGCGTGCGGGTCATGGCCGTGGGCGAACCCGGCAGACTGTCGCTTCAGGCGGCGTTGACGGCCCTGCGCGGCGAGGCCGGGTGCCATACCGTGCTGTGCGAGGGCGGCGGCAGGCTGGGGCTGTCCCTGCTGGCGGCGGGCTTGGCCGACGAATTTCTGCTGTTCTACGCCCCCAAGATCCTGGGCGACGAACTGGCCGTGCCGCTTTTTTCCGGACGCCGGGCCGAGACCATGGAGCAGGCCTTGCGCCTGCGCCTGGCCGCCACGGAACGCCTGGGCGAGGATCTGCTGGTCACCTTCCGGCCCGGGGACTAAGTCCGCCGCACGGCCGGTTTCCCAATATAATCGCCCCCTGGCCGGTGGTTTCCGCCGGACAGGGGGCGTTTTGCGTCACGCGGCCGCAGGACCGGCGGCCGGGGCTACCAGGCCAGGATGGAGAAGGACGGGGCGGGCTTGACCACCTCGCCTGGCCGACGCTCCAGAACCTGTACGAACTGGGTGGACCATTCGCCGATGATGACGTGGGCTTCGCTGTACCAGGTCAGGGCGTTGAGATCGATGTAGGAGGCCTTGGCCTGCTCCCGGTCGGCGAACATGGCCACGGTGTCGCCCGTGGCCCCGTCGATCAGGCGGGCCTCGAAGGCCACGGTGGCCACATCGCCGGTCTTGCGCGCCACCGCCTCCACTGCGAGCCCCGATCCGTAGGGAGCGGCCATGGTCAGGGCCGCGACGACCGGGTCGCTGGGCACCAGTTCCGTCAGGGCCACGTCCAGGACCAGGACGCCGGGACCGGCGGCGTCCGCCACCTGGAAGCGTTTTTTCGGGTCGTTTCTGATGGCGTCGATCAGGTGCTGGCGCATGTAGGCGGCCACGGTCTGGGCGTCCTGCTGCATCTGGTCGGCCCGGATTTTGGATTGCCACCAGGAGGAGCTCTGCAGCATGTAGCGGGTGTTGACCCCGGGGACGTAGACGCTGTGGTAGGAGGAAAAATCCACTCCGGCTTTGAACCAGGCCTTGTTGAACGGCAGATCGGGGTTGGGCGCAAGTTCGGACATGGGGACGAATCCCGTCCCTGCGGCGGGCGCGGCGCGCAATGAGGAGTTCTGGCATCCGGCGGCCACGGCGAGCAGGAGCAAAAGAACAAGGCAGGTAAAGCGGCAAGGCGCAGCAGGGTTCATGGGCGTCCTCTTGGCAGGTTTTGGGGCGGGGCGTCGCCCGGCCCGGTTAGGGGAAGACGATCAACAGGGGCTTGTGGCGCAGATGGAGGATCATTTCCACGACTTCGTACCCCAGGACCACGATCCACAGAAAAATGGCGATTCCGGCCGAAGCGGCGGCCATGTCCTTGATGGCCCCGATCTTGCGGTCCTCGGCGGACTGCAGATAGTCGCACACGGCCTCAATGGTGCTGTTGAAGATCTCGGCGATAAGCATCAGCCCCGTGGCCACGAAAATGAGCAAAAAATCCATCCAGGCCCGCAAAAGAAACGCAGCGACAAGCACCCCAAACGACAGGACGACCTTGTAGGCCACGGACAGGTCATAGATGATGGCGAAACGCAGGCCCGAGAAAATGACCGCGAGTTTTCGCAGGGGGTTGTAGCCGGGTACCCCGGTGCCGAGAAATTTGTTGCGCATGGACGGTTTTTCCGTACGGCGGAACGCACCGCAGCCCGGCTCTCCGGGACCATGTTGCGGGCGTCACGCAAGGTCGGTGAGGCCGCAAGAAAGGCCAGCTTACCGCGAGAGGGCGCGAAGGGGAAGCCTCAAAGCCGCCAGAGAGGGGATTCCCTGGCGGGATGGGGAAGTGTCTGGGGCGGGCCTGGGGGCATGGCCGCGTGACCTGGTGAAACCGGGACGCCGTCGGGGACAGGCGCGGCGCTGCCGCCGTGTCCTGGGAAACGCACCCCGTGGCTTTGGTGGTCGGCATCCTTTCCGGTGGAACAGGCCCCTGGATCACGGGCTATGGCCTGGGCATGGCCTTACTGGGTTTCATAGGTGATGCGCACGGAGCGGATGGCCATCTTGCGGTCGCAGCGGAATCCCCAGCCCTGCAGGATGTAGGAATAATTGGCGTTGTCCACCACAGGGGCGGTAATGGCCGTGGTTGCGACGTGGCCGTTGCCCGCGTCGCCGCAGGTCAGGGAGGCCATGGTGGTGTGCTGGGAGGTGTTGCTGACCCGGTACAGGACCATGGTCGCCTCGTCCCCGGCGTAATGCTGGTAATAGTCCACCCGGACCTCCTTGACCACGGCCCCGTCCGGCAGATTCACCGGCGCGCCGAGATAGAGCAAAATCGTGCCGTTGTCGTTCCAGCAGGCTCCGGTATTGAGCAAGGCGCTCGTGGCCCCGAGCGGACCGATAAAGGCCGTATAGGGGATGCTGAGGTAGGTTGTTTTGGGTGTGCTTTGCTTTTGGACGACAATGGGAAACATGATGGCGTCGTCGCACTGCGCCGCAGTCTGGAAGCAGGCGACAAGCAGGAAGACGAGCAAAATGAGGAACCTTGTCCGGATGTGGGACGTGCGTCTCATAGCGGTTTCCCTCCGTTTGTTTCGGTGGTGTGTCCGCCACACGGCCAGGGATGGCGTCGCCGACCGCGCCGATTACTCCGTCATTCCAGCAAAAGCAGGGTGGCGTTCACTGGAACGGTCCCGGCGGGGTTCCACCCGGCCAGCTTTGCCAGCAGATACCAGGTGGCCTGCCCCTTGCGGTAGCAGTTAAAGCAATGGGAATGGGCGCAGTCGCCATAGCTTGTGGTGCAGTTGGTGGGGCAGGTGTGGCCTTCGCACCACGTTTGGCACCATTCGCAGGCGTCCGACCCGTCCGGGAAATACGTGCCGTCCGGATTGTAGCTCTCGATGTCCGCGAAGTCGAAAAGCACCTTGCCGTTCGTGCGGCAAAAGGCCCGGATGCGGTCATTGTTCTCATACAGGGTTCCCGACGGCCCGGAACCGTCCAGGTGCCCGGTCATGTACACGAAGTCCACCCCGGGATATTCGGTCTCCAGGGCCTGCATTTTGGCCAGATAGGCGTCCACCTCGGCGTCGGACATCCAGGAGAGCTGACCGCACCAGGACCACATGACCAGGGTGGCCGCCGGGTGGGCGTCAAGCCAGGTGCGGGTCAGGGTGTCCCAATTGGCGTTGCCCAGGTCGGTGTCGTAATTGTCGGTGAAACCCGGGGGGATGGCGTATCCCTCGTCCGCAAGCATGGTCAGCCCTTGGTAGAGCTGGCTGCCGTGGGAGGTATGGGTGTACCAGGCCACGGTTTTTTGCCGGGCGGCGGTAAAGGCGCTTTGGGGGATGGTTGCGAACGTGCCGACGGAGGTGTGGTCCACGACCAGACCGGCGGCCTGGGCCGACCCGGCCACAAGGATCAGGAAAAGGGCCAGGAGCATGCGCCGGGGCCATTGACCGTTGGACGGCATTTCAGCCTGCGGGCATGAAGGCGTGCAGAGGTGGTTTTTTCCCCGGTATCGTTGGTCCTGGCACATCCATGCGTTTGCACTCATGGTCCCTCCTCCTCGGGAATGTTTGGTCGCGGCAGGCAACTGGCCGGGAATCGGGAATGCACGGTTCACTATTCACCCTGTAGTAGGGATGCCATTACATGTAAAGAGGGTATTGCCTCGTCTGGGAACGTGGTTTCGCTCATGTTGCGTAATTTCAGGAATTCCGAAAGAACGGTGGGGTTACGACAGCGTATTTTTATGGGTTTGTTTTTTTTAATATTTCAAATCTGACGCAATTCTTGTGCGCGGTGCAGGTATGGAGAATACTAGCCGGAAGCCCGATGATTCGAGATAAAATATCGCCAGTGAAGAACCGGGGGGTATTTTTCAAGGGACATGCTCTGCGCCGGAGGCGCCCTGCGCAGGGAGGGGTTTGTTGCGGAAACGGGTTTTGGAGGCACCTCCCGGACGACCCAGAAGCACCCCGGCGGCGATGGCCGCACAGGCCAGCATTTGTTCCGGGGTGAGCGTATCCCCCCGGCAGACCACCCCGGCGACCAGGGCGGCCGGAGGCACCAGGTTGATGGCCATGGAGGCGCGTCCGGCGGGCATGCGGGCCATGGCCATGTTGTAGAGCCCAAAGGCCCCGATGGTCACCCCAAGGCCCAGATAGGCGGCCGAGGCCCAGGCCGAGGTGTTAGCCGCGCGCCACATGTCGGCCGGAGCGCCCAGGGCCGCCGGAAGAAAAAAGACCGCGCCAGCGTAACATTGCAGGGCCGTGAGCCGCCAGGTGTCGTGGCGGGCGCATAAATGTTTGACCACCAGCATGTATCCAGCGGCGCAGGCCATGGCCGCAAGCTCCAGGAGATTGCCCGCTGCCGGGCTTGGGGCCTCAGCCTCGCCGCCTGCCCCCAGGGACAGCCCGGCCACCCCGGCCAGGCACAGAAAAAGCCCCGCCACCGTGCGCGCCGAAAGCGGTTCGGCGAAAAACACCCTGGCCCCCACCGTGACCAGAAGCGGCACCAGCGACGAGATGACCCCGGCCTGGGAGGCCGTGGTCAGGGTCAGGGCGTGGCTCTCGAAAATGAAATACAGGCAGGGCTGGAACAGGCACAAAAGGGCCAGCCATTTCCAGTCCCCCGGGGCCGGGCGGCTTGGTTTCAGAAGTGGCCGGGCGCAGGCGAAGACGGCGGCCGCCAGGGCCATGCGCACAAACACCAGGGCCAGTGGCGCAAAGGCGGTCAGGGCCTGCTTGGCGGCCACGAAGCTCGATCCCCACAGGACCACGGCCCCGGCCAGGCACAACGTCGGCAACGCGGATGCCGTGCGATTCGCCATGCAATCCTCCTTTTCCGGCAACAGGCGCGGCTCGGACCAGCTTTGGAACCTGCGGCCGCAGGGGCGGTGCGGGGGACGCTGGGGCGCTGGCCGAAACGTATCGTGCCCGGGGCATAGCCCGGGGCGGGGGATGGCGTATGGCAGGATATTGCGGTGAGGCGCGAGTGAGCGGCGGGCCAAGCGCGGGCTCAGCCGGTCTGGTACTGACTGGGCGTGGCCCCGGTATGTTCCCGAAAGACCCGGGTGAAGTGGCTTTGATCGACAAAGCCCGTCTCCTGGGCCGTGTCGGCGATGGACGCTCCTCGGGCGAGCAGGGTTTTGGCCAGTTCCACCCGGAGTTGGGTGCGGTAGGCGTGGGGCGGCAGGCCGTAAGCCGCGCGGAAAAGGCGCAGGGTGTGGAACCGGCCGCGCCCGGCGGCCCGGGCCAGATCCTCCAGGCTATGCCCGCCCGCCGGATCGGCGTCGAGAAGATCCCGCACGGCCTTGGCCGCCTGGTTCTCCCCGGTGTCCCGGGGCGGCGCGACATCCGAAAACCGGCTCATGAGCGCACCCAGGGCCGACACCAGAAGGCTTTCCTTCTCCAAGACGTCGGCGGCCGTCGGTTCCCGTCGGGCAGCGGCGGCGAACAGGGCCTCGAAGGCCCCGGCCATGTCCCGGTCCTCAAGCACGGGGCAGGCGAACCGGAACGCTCCGGCCCCGGGGCCGAAGAGTTCCGCTCCCACCCGGGTGATCCACAAAGGGGAGATGTAGGCCATGCGGTAGATCATGGCCGATCCGGGATCGGGGTTGCAGGCGTGGACCTCGCCGGGATTGATGCACACCACGTCGCCGGGCTTGGTGCGCAGGACGCGCCCGTCCAGGTAGAAGTCGCTCTCTCCGGACTCCACCACCCCCACGCAATAGGCGGCGTGGGTGTGCTTGCGGAAGGCGTAGCCCCCGTAGCGGGAATAGCGGACCTCGAACCCGGGCAGGTCCGGGTCGCGGCAGAAAACGACGTGGGAATGCAGGGGATTTCTGGCCATGGCGCTCGGGACGCAGACTACCTGTTTTCGAGAAACATTCAAGGCAGCCCTGGAGGCGGCGGATGCCGCCAGACGTGCATGATGAAAAAATGGCGAATTATTGAAATGTCGTCATGAATCGGGTTGTCTTGTCCGGGCAGGAGGTTCTCATGCGCCGTATGCAGCCACTTGGCGCATGTCGCGTACGGCAGGCACGATTGATGCTTTACAGGTAGCGCCCCGCATGGCAAAGCGTAGCGGACAATTCCAGCTACATCGCCTTTAAGGAGAGTTTGCACAATATTTCCATCAGGGGAAAAAACAAGAACAGAACCATAGCCGGTGCAGGACAATGCACGGATATCCTATGCACATCTCCATCAAGACAAGATATTTCATGAGCCACTTTCTGGCCGTCGTTCTTGTATCTGGCAGCATCGGCACGTATTTTTATTTGAGCGCGTTGGACAGCCTCATTGAGAACCTCAGGGGCAGATTGGCCAACACGGCGGCTCTGGCCGCCGAATCCATGGATGTCGCGAGCTTCGAGGCCGTGCGCGGCCCCGGTGACACGGACCTGCCCGGATATGTGACGGGCCTTGCCACGCTACGTCGGCTGCGGTCCACCAACCCGGACATCGCCTACGTGTATGTCATGCGCCGAACAGGCGATGCCGTGACCTTCGTACTGGACTCGGACGAATCCGAAGCGCAGGCCCTGCCCGGCAGACCCTATCCCGATCCTCCCGCCGCCCTGTTGGCCGGTTTTTCCGGGCCGTCGGTGGACGATAAGCTTTATGAAGACGAGTGGGGGGTGTTCATGTCCGGTTATGCCCCCTTGCGCGGCGGCCAGGGCGTCTATCTGCTCGGCATCGACATGCGCGACGCCGAGGTGGGGCGCAAGCTGTGGCGGTTGCGGCTGTCAGGGATGGTGTCCCTTAGCCTGTCTCTGGGGCTGGCCTTCGTGTTCGCCACGGTTCTGGCCCGGCGCATCAACCGGCCCCTGCGGCTGTTCATGGACGCCTGCGCGGCGGTGGCGGAAGGCAAGGCCGGCGCCAGGGTGGACGTGCGCACGGGCGACGAATTGGAGCGGCTGGGCGTGGCCATAAACGACATGTCCATGCGGCTTGAGGACCACGAACTCCGCCGGACCCAGGCCGAGGCCCGGTTGATCCGCTCCCGGGATGAACTGGAGGTTCGGGTGCGGGAGCGCACCATCGAGCTTTCCCGCCTTAACGCCCTTTTGGTGCACGAGATCGAAGAGCGCAAGCGGGCCGAGGAGAAACTCTTCCAGGCTGCCATGACCGATACGCTCACAGAGCTTCCCAACCGAAGGGCCATGGAGCAGCAGTTGACGGCCCAGGCGGCCCGGGTGGCCCGTGGGGGCAGGCCTTTTGCGGTGCTTTTGTGCGACATAGACCGGTTCAAGTCGGTCAATGACGCCTTCGGGCACGAAGCCGGGGACGAGTTCCTGCGGGCTGCGGCGCAGGTCATGGCGTCCTCGGTGCGGGCCGGGGACATGGTGTGCCGGTGGGGGGGCGAGGAATTTTTGTTCCTTTTGGCGGACACGGACCTGGAGGGAGGGCTCGTCGCGGCGAATAAGCTGCGCCAGGCCATGGAGGCGCTACGAGTCCCTGTGGACGGGTTCCTGGTGGCGCGCAGCATCAGCGTCGGGGTGTCGGTTTGCGCGGACTGCCGGGACAAGGAGGAGGTGCTGCGCCTGGCTGACGAGGCGCTCTACGAGGCCAAGAATTCAGGGCGAAACCAAGTGGCGTTCCGGGTCTTGGCGGCTGCGGCGGCCGCATCCGCTTGAAAGCGCCCGGGTCGCCTATGTCGCGTCCCGGCGCAACACCTCGCCAAGGGCCGCGCGCAGGGCCTCCATCTCTACGGGCTTGGACAGATAGGCGTCCATCCCGGCCTCCAGGAACGTCTCCCGGTCGCCGGACATGGCATGGGCGGTCAGGGCGATGATGGGGATGCCCGGATCGAACTCCCCGGACGTGGAGGACCGGATGTCCCGGGTGGTTTCCAGGCCGTTTCGTCCCGGCATCTGGATGTCCATGAGCACGCAGTCGAAGGGTTCCGAGCGCAAAAGGTCCAGGGCCTCCTGGCCGTCTGCGGCCCCGCGCGGCGCATGCCCGAGCTTTTCCAGAAAACGCATGATGGTGAACAGGTTGACGGGGTCATCCTCGGCCACCAGGATTCGGGCCTGAAGCGTCTCCGGGCGCAGCGCCGGATTTCCCTGGGAAAGGTCCGCCGGACTTGGCATGAGCGGTATGGACAAATGGAAGACGGTTCCCTGTCCTTCCCGGGATTCCACCGCGCAGGCGGCCCCCATGAGGGAAAGCAGTCGGCGCACGATGGACAGGCCAAGCCCCGATCCGCCGTGCTTGCGGCACAGCACCGTCTCCAATTGGGTGAACGGCTCGAAAACGTGGGCCAGGTTGTCTTCGGGGATGCCGATGCCGGTGTCGGCGATGGCCACATACAGGCTCACCCCGCCGGGGAGCGGGCAAGACGGCAGCCGGGAGATCTCCATATGCACGGCGCCCGCCTCGGTGTATTTCACGGCGTTGCCCACCAGGTTGAAGAGCACCTGGCGAAGCCGCCCGGGGTCGCCGCACAGGATGCCCGGGACATCAGGGGCGACCGTCGCCGTCAGGGCAAGCCCCTTGCGCCGGGCCTCGCCCGCCGCCAGCTCCATGACCGGATCAACCACCGCCGCCAGGGGAAAGTCCTCCGTCACAAGCCCCAGGGCCCCGGCCTCGATGCGCGCGATGTCCAGGATGTCGTTTAAGACGTGCATGAGGTTGCGGCAGGAGGTGAGGGCCCCGGAGAGGTAGTCCTCCTGCTCGGCGGAAAGTTCCGTGAATTCGGCAAGTTGGAGCATGCCCATGATGCCGTTTAAGGGCGTTCGGATTTCGTGGCTCATGGTGGCCAGGAAGGCGTTTTTGGCCCGGCTGGCCTCTTCGGCCCGGTCCCGGGCCTCGACGAGGGAACGCTCCAGGGCCGTGCGTTCGGTCACGTCGCGGTCGATGCAGTGATAGCCGACGTATTTCCCGGACGTGTCTTTGGCCCCGTACATGCGCGATTCAATCCACTTGGTCTGGCCGTCCTTGGCGCGCAGCCGGTAGGTGACCTCGTAATACGGCACGCCGTCAGGATAGCGGCGAAAAAAATCGTCGGCGTCGCGCACGTCGTCGGGATGAATGATGCGCCGCCACAATTGGGGGTCTTTTTCGAAGTCTGCGGCGGGATAGCCGGTGATGAAGGAACTGGCCCGGTTGAGCATGGACAGACTGCCGTCCAGACCTTGATAGTAGATCATGTCCTCCACGTTGTCGAAAAAGGCCCGGAAGCGTTCCTCGCTTTGGCGCAGGGCCTCCTGGGCGGCCCGGCGGCGGGTGACGTCGCGGGAGACGCCCAGGAACCCGGCCTTGTTCCCCGAGGCATCGAATAAGGGGCGGATGACCATCTCCACCCAGACCGTGGAGCCGTCTTTTCGGTATTGCTCGAGTTCCAGGTGCAGGTCGTCCCGGCCGCCCTGGCGGGCATGGTCTTCGGCTTTGCGGAGCACCTCGGCGTAGGAGGCCGGGGTCATGGTCTGGGGGATGGTCTCGGCCATGGCCTCTTTGGAGGTCAGGCCGCGCAACTTCAGGATGGAGGGGCTTATGTAGGTGAGTTCGCCCTCGACGTTGACGGTCCAGATGACGTCGGCGGCGTTTTCCGCCAGCAGACGGTATTTCTCCACGCTTTGGCGCAGTTCGTCACGGGTGCGACGTTCCTCGGTCACGTCCCGGAAGATCACCTGGGCCGCCGGACGGCCCTGCCAGTCGGCCATGGTGGCCATGATCTCCACCTCGAAGAGGGAGCCGTCCAGACGGCGGTATCGATTGTTCCCCAGGCGATAGTGGCCCTTCTTGATGTAGTTGTCCGTGATGCGCTGTCTGACCAGTTCCCGGGTTTCGGGGTCGATGCGCTCCAAGACGTCCGTTCCCAGGAAGTCGTCGGCGGATGCCCCCCCAAAGGCCTGCACGGCCGCCGGATTGACGAAGACGATGCGGTAGTCGGCATGCACCAGAATGGGGATGGGGGCTTCGCTGAGCAGCGTGGCGTAACGTTGGGCGCTTTCGCGCAGGTCCGCGTTTTCGGCCTCGAGTTCGCGGATGCGGGCCTTGGCCTGGGCCAGGAGGAGGGCGTCGCCGTTTCGGTCGTCCATGGGGTTCTCGTTGAGCCGGTTTGCCCGAAACGACAGGGAAAGGGCGTTGCGGTATTGATCCCATTATATGGGGAAATGATCGAAAAAGGCAATGGCGGCGGGAAACCGTCAATTCTGTGCGTATGGGGGAGAGGAACGGGGGGCGTTGATGCGTACCGGACTCGGGATCGCCGGGCAATAAAGGACGCCAGCAACGCTTCGCGCTGCCGTCCGGCGTTTCCGTCAGTCCCTCGCCCGGTCTGGGATTATTTGTTTATCCGTCCAACATCTAGACAGGAATTTTATTTTGGCGGTGATTCGTGCATAGTAATGCACGATGAGGGTTTAAGTTGATACTGATAGTTATTATTTTTGTTGTTGCTCAAATAATTTTGACTGTCTTGCACAATGCTAGACGATGTTGCATAGATATTTCTGCAAATATTAATAAAATCATTTGGCGGCAAACTATTTGAGCTTATTTTATTTGCTTTCGACAACAAAACAAATAATGCCAAAGAAAATGCTTGGCAATTAACTGATTTTTCAGGATTAAATTCAATGTCCGTAAAAGCCGAAAATTTGACTGCTTCAGATGCCAACTGTTCATTTTTTAAAAGAGTATTGATGTAAAGCCAATCATAGAAATATGTTTTTGGTGTTAACGGAAATGTAAAACTGAAAAATTTAAAACATAATAATTCTCCAGACTGCCTGATACGTGGATCTTTTTTCGCAGAACGGGAGTCTTTCGTTATCAAGTCGGCGAATGGCCCCCCTTGTGAAAATACCTTACTCCCTTGAAATGCGGATTCAACAGAGAATTCAATATTATTCTTTACCGTCACGCTTTTAAGATTGAAAGCACTTAAGAAAGTTCCAAGCTTATTTGGTGATTTGCTTGAGACTTCCAGGATATTTTCTATGCCGAGTTGATGGGCGTTGTTGTGTAGGTCGGATATTGATTTTTGTTTTTGTGCTATAGAATAACCAGGGTGCCACTTGAAATGAATGTTGTGCGTGATGATTTTTTCATCTTTAAGATTGACGATAAATATTGGTCTAGTTGCCATTGTGTTATCTAAATACGTGTATATTTTTGATTAACTGTAACGGAACGTGGGTTGGGACAAGAATTTCAGATTTTTTTGCTTGATTTTTTCTTATCTTATTTTCTTCTATGGAAAAGTCAAGGCGTTCATATATCCCAAATAAATCAATAATTTCTTTTGCTTGAACATTCGTAAGGGCAAGAACACCTGTCTTGTTCGAAACATCGTTCGTATACATTACACCAGGAAGTTGCAAAACATCTATCGATATTTCAAGCCAGCACGTGGTATTTATGCGTCCTTCTTGTCTGGCTCGGAATTCCATGGGATGATCTTTAAGAAAGCAAAGATGGACATACGTGTCAAGACCGATCCTGGTGTCGGCGTCGTGTGACCACTGGTTTCCGCCAAAGCAGACATCGCATATATTGTTTTGTTTTATAGTAGACAAAGAATAAAGACCTCCCAAGTTAATGATAGAGTCAATATTGCTTTTGTCAGTAAAATGGTAAACGTGAAATACGTTTCTTTCAGAAAGTTTGTGAAACATATGCCCCCTCCGTGTGAAATTTTCACACAGAATAAAGCAATAGATATCAGATGGCAATATTTGCGGCCGTGTTTTTATCAAGTTCTGGAAGTTTTCAGGGTGCACGGTGAATACTGGAAAAAGGGGATGAATTGCCTGGAACGTGAGAAGATAGGGGGAAAGAATTAGCGGGGGGGCCGGGGGGAATGATTCCCCCCGGGCGGGGCGCGGGGCGGCAGCCCCGCCTCTTCTTTCCCCTTACTTCTTCAGCCTCTCGGCCAGCACCTCGGCGCTATGCTTGACCGTGATATTCATCTTCAGGTTGTCCGCGCCGCCGCGCAGTTGCATGACGCAGCCGGGGCAGTCGGTGACGAGGAGCGTGGCGCCGGTGGCGGCGACGTTATGCAGCTTTTTCTTGAGGATCTCGGCCGACAGCTCGGGGAACTTCAGCGAGAAGGTGCCGCCGAAGCCGCAGCACACGTCTTCCTCGTCGTAGGGGGCGTAGTCGAGCCCGGCGATTTTGAGCATGTCGCGCGGCGCCTCGGTGACGCCCAGACCCCGGCACAGGTGGCAGGGGGCGTGCAGAGCGGTTTTTGTGGCCGGGCCGGTGAAGTCGGCGGGCGCGAACTTGAGGATGTCGCGGGCGAAGGTGGCAAAATCCATAATCTTGGCGGCGAAGCGTTCGGCGGCCTGGGCGTGGACCGGATTGTCGGCCAAAAGGCGCGGGTAGCCTTTTTTGAGGTGCGAGGCGCAGGAGGCGCAAAGCGTCAGGATGTAGTCGCAGTTGCAGTCGTCGAAGGCGGTGATGTTTTGCAGGGCCACATCCTTGGCGGTCTTTTTCTCGCCCATCATGAGCGCGGGCAGACCACAGCAGGTCTGGTCCATGGGATAGGCGAGATCGGCGTCGCGGCCGTGGAACAGCGACACGGCGGCCTCGGCCTGTTCGGGGTAGACGAAGTCCTGGACGCAGCCGGAGAACAGCGCGGCCTTGATGGTGGAGGTGGCGGGGCGGGGCTTGATGTCGGCCCAGCGGTCGCGCAGCGGTTTGGCGGCGATGGCCGGAAGGGCGCGGAACTCCTGGTCCTTGGCGAAAAACATGGGCAGATGGCGCAGGTAGGGCGTGCCGCCGGTGACGGGCTTTTGCAGGAGGCTCGCGGCCCGAAGCGCGCCGTGGAAAACGGTTCGGTTGCGCATGGCCAGGGACAGGGCGGTGTTCTGGAAGGGGCGGCCCTCCTCGGCCAGGATGCGGGCGTGGACCTCTTTTATGAGGTAGGGCAGGTCGATCCCGGCCACGCAGGCGGCCTTGCAGGCCCCGCAGTTGAGACAGTTCTGGACCAGGTTCTTGGCCTTGTCCCGGCCGTGGTAGAAATAGGTCAGGACCAGTCCCACGGCCCCGATGTAGATGTGGCCGTAGGTGTGTCCTCCCACCTGGCGGTAGATGGGACAGACGTTGGCGCAGGCCCCGCAGCGCACGCAGCGAAGGGCCTGGGAGAAAACCGGATCGGCGGCGAGGCGGCGGCGTCCGTTGTCCAGAAAGACGATGTGCATGGACTTTTTGCCGTTTGGCGCGGCGGCGCAGGCGTTTGGGCCGGTGATCCAGGTGACGTAGGAGGAGATGGCCTGGGCCGTGGCGTTTCGGGGCAGGACTTTGATGATTTTCAGGGCGTCGGAAAGGGAGGGCACGAGCTTGTCCAGGCCGATAAGGGCCACGTGGACCCGGGGCAGGGTGGTGACCAGACGGCCGTTGCCTTCGTTGGTGATCATGCCGATGGTTCCGGTGTCGGCCAGGGCGAAGTTGGCCCCGGAGATGCCCATGTCGGCTTCCACGAATTTGCGGCGCAGTTCGCGCCGGGCCACCTTGACGAGCTTTGGGATGTCCACGTCCTGTTTCTGGCCGGTGACGGTGGTGAACAGGTCGGCCACCTGGGCCCGGGACAGGTGGATGGCGGGCATGACCATATGGGTGGGGCCTTCGTGGCGAAGCTGGATGATCCATTCGCCCAGGTCCGTTTCGGTGACCTCGTATCCGTCGGCCTCCAGGCGGTGGTTTAAAAGCGTCTCCTCGGCGGTCATGGACTTGGATTTGACGATCTTTTTGACGCCCTCGGCCCGGGCGATGTCGGCGATCATCGCGTTGGCCTCGTCACCCGTGGCGGCCACATGCACGGTGATCCCGGCCTTTTGGGCGTTGGCCGTGAACTCGGCCAAAAGCTGGTCCAGATGGGCCATGGCCGCGTCCTTGGCGGCGGCCACATCGGCGATCATGCCCGGCAGGTCCATCCCGGCGAAGGCCCGGGCCCGGGCCCCCCGGTAGAACATGGCGAAGTTGTCCATGGCCGTGCGTTGAAATTCGTTGGAGAGCGCCTCGCGAAGCTCCTGACGGTAGCCTTTGATGTCTTTGGCGGTCTGCATGGCTTAGGCCTCCGTGAGAAAGACGATGTGCAGTTCCAGGGGCCCGTGGACGCCAAGGGCCAGGACGCGTTCGATGTCGGCGGTGCGGGAGGCCCCGGTGATAAACGAGGTGTAGTCCGGCGGGTCGCGCATCCATTCCTGCAGAAGGGGCGCCACGTCCGTTGAGGCGGCCCGGATGGCGGATACGGGCAGAAGCGCCACATGCACCTCGGCCACCATGGTGGCGATGCGCAGTTCCTCGTCCCGGGAGCGCAGAACCAGGGTGCCGGTCTCGGCGATCCCGGCGTCGGCCATGGTCACGGCCACGTCGATGCCGCCCAGGTGGTTGCGCAGGCCTTCGCGGATGAGCCGAAAGCCTTTTTCCTCGCACAGGTTCCCCAGGGCGGCGAAGTCTGCGTCCGAGAGGTCCGGGGCGGCGATGGTTTTTTGGGTGACGGTCTGGCACAGGTCGGCGGCCGGGGCGGACAGGTCCGCCTCACAGCCTGAAAGGAGGAGCTTGCAGGCGTCCTTTTTCTCGCAGGCCTCTACCACGTAGGCCAGGGCATTCGCCATGCTGTCGGCCGTGACGGTGACGGCGGAGACGAGTTCGGCCTTGGTCTTGAAAAGCTGGGTCAGATCGGCGGGGGCGTCCATGGGCGGTCCTTGCAAGGGAGAACCGGCCCGGATGCGGCTGTCCGCGTCCGGGCCGGGTTTTTATGAGTCAGGGGCTAGGGCAGCATCCACTTCAGCGTATAGGCCTGAAGCAGGGTCAGAACCGAGATCACCAGGAGCATGGCGATGGAGTGCTTAAGCGTGAAGCGGAAGATGTCGCCCTCGCGGCCCACCATGTTCGAGGCCGCGGTGGCCACGGAGATGGACTGGGGTGAGATCATCTTGCCGGTGACGCCGCCCGAGGAGTTGGCGGCCACGGTCAGGGCCGGGTCCACACCGATCTGCTGGGCGGTGGTCTTTTGCAGCGCGCCGAACAGCGCGTTGGACGAGGTGTCCGAGCCGGTCAGGAACACGCCCAGCCAGCCAAGGATGGGGGCGAAGAACGGGAACAGCGCGCCCGTGGCGGTGAACGCCAACCCCATGGAGGAGCTCATGCCCGAGAAGTTCATGATGTAGGCCAGGCCCAGGATCATGGAGATGGTCAGGATGGGGTAGCGCAACTGGATGATGGTGCGCTTGAGGCAGGCCATGGCCTTGCCGTAGCCGTAGTTGGGGATGAACAGCACCGAGATGAGCCCGGAGATGAGGATGGCGGTCCCGGCGGCGGACAGGAAGTTCAAGGTGTAGACCGCGCCGTAAGGGGTGTCCTTGGCCACGATGGGGGCGGTCTTGATGACCAGGTTGTGCAGCCCCGGCCAGGAGAACTTGAGGCTTACGGGAGCAAGGATGGCCTTGACCGAATCAAGGCCCCACAAAAAGACCATGACGGCCAGGATGATGTACGGCGTCCAGGCCCGCAGGACTTCCCCGGCGGTGAACTTGGTGGCCATGAGCTTGGCGTCGGGCGGCGGCTCGTCCGGGAAGTGCCAAACGTTTTTGGGCTTCCACACGCGCAGGAAAAGTCCCAGGCCGACGATGGTCACGATGGCCGAGATGATGTCCGGCAGGTAGGGGCCGACGAAGTTGGAGACGATGAACTGGGAACCGGCGAAGCACACGCCCGAGACGATGATGGCCGGCAGGACTTCCATGGAGCGTTTGAAGCCGCACATGGTCACGGACAGCCAAAGCGGCACGATGACCGACAAAAGGGGCAACTGACGGCCCACGATCTGGCTCAGGCGCATGAGGTCGAGATCCGTGACCTGGGCCGCGACCACGATGGGGATGCCGATGGCCCCGAAGGCCACGGGCGCGGTGTTGGCGATGAGGCAGATGCCTGCGGCGTACAGGGGGTTGAACCCCAGGCCCACCAGCATGGCGGCGGTGATGGCCACGGGGGTGCCGAACCCGGCCGTGCCTTCGATGAACGAGCCGAAGGCGAAGGCGATGAAGATGGCCTGGAGCCTGCGGTCGTCGGTGATGCGGGCGAGCGAGTTCTTGATGATGTCGAACTCCCCTGATTCCACGGTCATGTTGTAGATCCAGATGGCCGTAACCACGATCCATACGATGGGAAACAGGCCGAAGGCCGCGCCGTAGAGGGTGGCGTTGACGGCCAGCCCCACGGGCATGCCCCAGGCGGCGATGGCCAGGATGACGGCGGCCAGCGTGCCCAGGAAGGCGGCCTTGTGTCCGGCGGCGCGTTTCACGGCCAGCATGTAGAACAGGATGTACAGGGGAATGCCCGCCGCGAGGGCCGAGAGCAGGTAGCTCCCCAGGGGTTGGTATTGCTGCACCCAGGTCATGTGCGTGATCCTCCTTGAAGGTTGATGCGTCCCGCGTCCCCTCCCCACAGGAGGAGGCGAACATGCCGCGAAGCCGAGGCGATCCGTTTTGTCCGGGCCGGCCGGTCCCGATAAAAACGGTGGAAACCATGTGGCGCTTTCCAAAACCATCGCGCGCAGGCAAAACCTATATCATGTCGAACCTTTGCCTCATCAAGAAGGACTGTTCCGAAACCACGCCCCCTGGCGCGCCGCAGGTCGGCGTCCTAGGCCAACCCGAGCTTGGCCTTCAGCGCCGCATAGTCCAGGGCCTGGCTGATGAGCCTGGCCCCGTGGCCGACCCGGGTGGGGTCGCGCAGCTTTTCGCTGAAAAGGAGCGTCTCCATTTTCTTGGCCACGCTGAAGGTGTCGTCCCGGGCCAGGATCACCGGCACGCCCACGGCCTCGGCCTTGGTCAGGATGATGTCGTTGGGGTAGAGGTTGCCGGTGAGAACCAGGGCCGCAGCGCCCCCTTCCAGGGCCACAAGCTGAAGGTCGGAACGGTCGCCGCCGCAGATCACGGCCACGTCCTTGCGTTTGCGGAAAAAGGCCAGGAAGTTTTCCACGTTCATGGCCCCGATGAGGAAATTCACCACCAGATTGTGCACCCCGGCGGACATGGTCACCAGCCGCCCGCCCAGGCGCTCGGCCAGATCCCCGGCCCGCATGCCGCTCATGACCGGGTCGTGGGGGATCACTCCCAAGACGTCGATGCCCCGGCGGGCCAGAAACGGCTTGATCAGTTCGTCCACCTCGGCCCGGAAATGCTCGGGCACGTCGTTTAAGATGACGCCGGCCAGATCGTCGCCTGCGGCGTGTTTGGCCGCCGCCAGATAGTCGTAGTTGAGTTCGCTGCGGAAGCGGTCCACGAGGATCGTCTTGGCCCCGAGGGAGCGGGCCACGGACACGCCGTCCACGCCGCAATAGGTGCCGGAATACAGGTAGCTGCCGGAACCGCCCACGATCATCACGTCCTTGTCGGCGGCAAGCTTGTGGTAGGCGGCGGTGATGGAGGGCATAAGCACGCCGCACTCCCCGGCGAAGGCCTTCATGAGGAAGTCCTTGGTCACGGGAACCGGGGTCATGTCCGCAGGCGAGGCCCCGAGGCCGAGCACGCCGTTGATGAACAGGGCGTCGTCATCGCCCAGTTCGCCGTCCACGAGCCGGGGCATGGCCCCCACGGGCTTCATGTAGCCCACCCGCAGGCCGTCTTCGCGAAACCGCAGGCACAGCGCCAAGGCCAACAGATTTTTCCCGCAGTAGCCGGAAGTGGAGCCGATATAGAGACCAGTCATGGCATATCCTCCGTCGTCTAGGCCTTCAGGGTGAGGCGCACGTCCGCCACCAGGGCCTTTTCGTTGTTGACCAAAACGGGGTTGAACTCCGCTTCGTAGACCTCCGGGAAATCCGTGGCGATGCGGGACATGCTTAAGAGGATGCCCTCAATGGCCGCAAAGTTGACCGGAGGCTCGCCGCGCACGCCCTTGAGCAGCATGTAGGACTTGATTTCCCGGATGATGTTTCGGGCGTCCTCCACGCTTAAGGGGGCCAGACGGAAGGAGATGTCTTTTAAGATTTCCACGTAGATGCCGCCCAGGCCGAACATGAGCAGCGGCCCGAACTGGTCGTCGCGCTTAAACCCGATGATCACCTCGCGGGCGCCCTTGGGGGCCATTTCCTGCACCAGGCAGCCGGCGATGTAGGCGTCGGGGCGCAGGCGCTGGGTGCGGGCGGTGATGTCCAGGAAGGCGTTTTTGACCGCAGTCTCGTCGCCCAGGTTGACCCTGACCCCGCCCACGTCGGACTTGTGGGAGATCTGGGGCGAGGCGATTTTTAAGACCACGGGGTAGCCGATCTTCTCGGCCGCAGCCACGGCCTCTATGCTGGAGCGGGCCAGGATGGTCTTCGGGGTGGGCAGGTTATAGGCCCGAAGGACTTCCTGGGCCTGGAACTCCACCACCTCCACGTCGCCCCGGTCGCGTACGGCGGCGAGCACCTTGGCGGCCTCCTCGGTGTTGCCGAAGATGGCCGGAAAGTGCGGGTCGGGGGTTTTCTTCCACTGGTTGTAGCCGTGCATGGCCTCAATGCTGCTGATGGCCGGTTCCGGAAAGGCATAGCAGGGGATTCCGGCGGCGAGCAGCATCCTGCGGCCCGGCTCTACCCGCACCCCGCCCATGTAGCAGGCGAAGATGGGTTTGGAGGATGTGGCGGCGTTGTCGATGATGGCCTGGGCCGTCTCTTCGATCTGGGCCGAGGAGGTGGGGCACAAAAGGACCAGCACGGCATGGACGTTGGGATCGTCGAGCACCACCGCCAGGGTCTTGCGGTAGCGTTCGGCGTCGGCGTCGCCGATGAGGTCCACGGGGTTGTAGAGGGAGGCGTAGGCCGGAAGAAAGGCCTTGAGGCGCTCCACGGTGGAGAGGCTCAAGCGGGCCATGGACAGGGTGGATTTTTCGCAGGCGTCGGCGGCCAGGATGCCGGGACCGCCGGAGTTGGTGACCAGAACCAGCCCCGGCCCCTCGGGCAGGGGTTGGGTGGAGAAGGCCTGGGCCAGGTTAAAAAGCGTCTCCACGTCCCCGGCCCGGATGATGCCGGTTTTTTTGAAGGCGGCGGTGTAGGCCTGGTCCGACCCGGCGATGGCCCCGGTGTGGGAGGAGGCGGCCTTGGCCCCTGCGGCCGTGGTGCCGGACTTGATCATGATCACCGGCTTTTCGCGCGTCACGGCGGCCGCCTCGCGCATAAAATCCGCCCCGTGCTCCACGTTTTCGATGTAGCCCAGGATGACGTTGGTGTGCGGGTCGTCGCGCAAAAACGCCAGCATGTGGGCCTCGCTCAAAAGGGCCTTGTTGCCCAGGCTGACAAACCGCGAAAAGCCGATGTTCTCCCCAAGGGCCCAGTCCAGAATGGCCACGCACAGCGCCCCGGATTGGGAGAAAAAGGCGATCTTCCCGGCCCCGGGCTGTCCGGCGGCAAAGGAGGCGTTGACCTGGCTTGGGGTGCTGATCACGCCCAGGCAGTTGGGGCCGATCAGCGCGATGCCGCTTTCCCGGCACAGGTCGGCCAGCTTTTTTTCCAGGTAGTAGCCCTCGCCGCCCACCTCTTTGAACCCGGCGGTGATGACGATGGCCGATTTGAGTTGTTTTGCGGCCAGGATCTCCATGGCGGGCAAGACCGCCGCCACGGGGATGGTGACCACGGCCAGATCCAGCCCGTCGGGCAGGTCGGCCACGTCCTTGACCACGGGCAGCCCCAGTATCTCGTCGGCCTTGGGGTTGACCGGAATGATGCGCCCGGAAAATCCGGCCTCGATCATGTTGGCCACCACGGTGTGGCCGATCTTGCCGGGTTTTTCCGAGGCCCCGATCACGGCCACGGTCTGGGGGTGAAAAAGAGCGTCCAAATGCGCCACTTCGCTCACGGCGTGTTTCCTCCCGTCCCCGGACGAGCTTCATCCAGGGTCTGCGCGTAGATTTCCACGGGATGCATGACGGCCACGGCGTCGCCGGATTTGGACAGCATGTCGCTTATCTGGAGCAGACAGGCCGGACACCCGGCGGCCACCACCGAGGCGTTGGTGGAGACCACGTCGTCGCGTTTGCGTTTCCCGATACGCCCGGCGATATCATAGTGTTTGAGCGTAAAGCTACCGCCGCAACCGCAGCAGGCGTCCGGGGCGGCCATCTCCACGATCTCCATGCCCGGATTGGCGGCGATGACGGCCCGGGGTTCGGCAAAGACCCCCAGGGACTTTTTGAGGTGGCAGGGGTCGTGCACCGTGACCTTGGTCCTGGCGTCCCGGGAAGGTGTCGCGGAGGCCGCAACCCCCAGGTTTTTCACCAGGAATTCGTTGACGTCCATGGTTTTGGCGGCCAGTTCCTTGACGGCGGCCCGGGTCGCGCCGGGCAGGCCGTCGCACATCTCGGGCCAGATTTTTTTTATCGTGGAGGTGCAGGTGGCGCAGGGGGTGATGAGCACGTCGAAGGGCTGGTCGGCGAAGACGGCGATGTTTTCCTTCACCAGCTTTTCGAAGGTCTGGAGATCCCCTGCGGACAGGGCCGGAATGCCGCAACAGACCTGGGCGTCCGGAACGAAGGCCCCGGCCCCGTGGTGGGCCAGCACCTTCATGACCGCCTGGCCGATGCGCGGGTACATGCGGTCCACCATGCAGCCGTAGAAAAAGGCCACGGTGGGCTGGCCGTTTTTGGCGGGCAGGCTTTTGGCGGCCATGGTCTTGTGGAAGGCTGTGTCCGCCAGGGGCATGAAGTGCCGTCCGCCGAGCAGGCTTGCGCCGAAGACGGCGCAGGAGGAGCCGATGACCTCGTTGGCCGGTTTGGTCACCAGCCCCTGAAGCTTCGAGGCCACGGTCATAACGGAATCGAAGACCTTGCGGTGGGCCAGAAGCCCGCGCAAAATCGCCTTCTGGGCCGGGGGCAGGCCCAGGTATCCGGCCAAAAAGGCCTTGGCCTTGAGGAAGATGTCCAGAACCTTGACGCCGCTTGGGCAGCCTGCGGCGCAGGAGCCGCACAAAAGACACATGTCCAGCCGGTCCATGACCGCCTGGGGGTCTTTGAGGGCCTCGTGGGACAGGCCCTCCAGGAGGGCGATCTTGCCCCGGGCCACATGGGCCTCAAGCCCCGTTTCGGCATAGACCGGGCACACGGCCTGGCACATGCCGCATCGCATGCAGGACACCAGGGAGTCGTCGATCTCGCTTAAGAGTCGCAGGAGTTCTTTGACGTCGCCCATGTCATTCCCCCATGATCTTGCCGGGATTGAGAATGCCCTTGGGATCGAGGGCCTTTTTCAGGCGGCGCGAATACAGGATGGTGCCCCGGGTGGTTTCCTTCTCCAGGTACTTGGCCTTGGCCAGGCCGATGCCGTGCTCGCCCGAGAGGGTGCCGCCAAGGGCCAGGGCCACGTCGAAGATCTCGTCCACGGCGTCCTCCACCCGGCGCCACTCCTCGGCGTTGCGTTTGTCGGTCAGGATGGTGGGGTGCAGGTTGCCGTCCCCGGCGTGCCCGAAGGTGCCGATGGTCAGTTTGTATTTGGCCGCGATGCCGTCCAGGGCCTTGATCATGGCCGGGATCTGGCTGCGCGGCACGGTGGCGTCTTCGAGCACCGTGGTGGGAGCCACCCGGGCCAGGGCCGAAAGGGCTGCCCGGCGGGCCTCCCAGACCTTGTTGCGCTCGGCGGCGTCCTTGGCCACCTGGATGCGCTTTGCCCCGTGCGCGCGACACAGCTCCTCCACCTTGGCCGCGTCCTCGGCCACCATGGCCGGATGCCCGTCCACCTCGATGAGAAGGAGCGCCTTGGCGTCAATGGGCAGCCCGGCGTGGCTGAAGTCCTCCACGGTGCGGATGGTGAAGTTGTCCAGAAATTCCAGGGTGGCGGGCACGATCTTGGCGGCGATGATGGCCGAGACGGTCTGGGAGGCGGCCTCCACGTCGTCGAAGATGGCCATCATGGCCTTGGCGGCGGCGGGCGGCGGCACAAGCTTCAGAAAAATCTCGCTTAAAACCCCAAGCGTCCCTTCCGACCCGACCATGAGCCCGGTGAGGTTTAGTCCCGTGACGCACTTGACCGTGCGCCCCCCGGCCTTGATCAGTTCGCCGTCGGTGTCGAAAAAGTGGACCCCCATGACGTAGTCCTTGGTCACGCCGTATTTCAGGCCACGCAGGCCCCCGGCGTTCTCGGCCACGTTGCCGCCCAGGGTGGACACGGCCTGGCTGCCCGGATCGGGGGGATAAAAAAGCCCCTTGGCCTGGACGGCGGCCGCGAACTTGGCGGTGATGACGCCCGGTTCGACCCGGGCGTAGAGGTCTTCGGTATTGATTTCGAGAATTTTATTGAGCGCGCCGGTGAGCACGACCACCCCGCCGGTCTTGGGGATGGTCCCCCCGGAGAGATTGGTGCCCGAACCGCGCACGGTCAGCGGCGCCCCGGCGTCGTTACACAGCTTGACGACCTTGCCCAGGCCCGCCACGTCCGTGGGACGGACCACGACCCCGGGCACGGCCGGTTCGAGCACGGCGGAATCGTAGGAATAGGCGTAGCGGTCGGCCTCGGCGCCAAGCACGTTGTCCTTGCCCAGGGCCTCCTGGAAATCCTTGATAAGGGCGTGTGTGGTCATGGGGACTCCGTTAGGGGGTTGTTGTGCGCCGTGGTCGGCCGGACGCGCCAATCGTGTGCACGTCAGACAGCCCTAGGCAACTTGCGTGCCGGGACGCGCATTTTTAAGAAGTCGAGAAATGACAGCCTGTTGCAAGAAAGGCGGAGAGGCTGGGCCAGGGCCGTCCGATTTTTCGGACAGATGCCCGCGCGGGTGCGGACAGGACTTGGAATCGGGCGAAAGCCGCCCTGGCCGTGAATTTTCCGATCTATTGAGGATAGAATCAAAGGGGACGGAGGTAAAGGGAAAGTCTGTCCGATATTTCAGACGGGACTGGGTCAGTCCGATTTTTCGGACATGGCCGTGAGGAAGGAGGCAGGCCGACCAACATGTGGCGCAACGTGGAGCAAGATGCCCGTATTCATTGACAAAAAAGTAAGTATCCCAGGTTGTTGCTTCTCAAATGAGCGTGTCTCACGGGCGTGGACGCTTTCGCTAGCGAAACAGGTCGGCATGTGTCCCTGTGTCCACAAAGACGATCCGGTCTGCGTCCTGGAAATACAGCAGCAGCCAGTCCGGCTCGACGTGGCATTCCCGTACGCCCTTGAAGTTGCCTTCAAGCAGGTGGTCGCGACAGCGCGGCGGAAGCGGCTGGCCCTGGATGATGCAGTCCATGATGTGCTCTAGCTTTCCGATGTCTTTTCCTCTTTTGTGCGCTTTCTTGAAACTTTGTTCAAACCTTCTGGTGAATTGGAAGCGCATTGCGTCTCCTTCAGGGCTGCGAAAAGTTCATCAGAAGAGGCGAAGGTGGAAAGATTTTTCCCGGAAAGGGCTTCGTCAATGGCCCGTCCGGTCTCGGCCGTGGGAATTTTCACCGAAAACGGCAGGCCGTTATGCAGCAGAATCTGTTTGTAAAACATCGTGATGGCGGTGCTTTGGGTCATGCCCAGGCTGTCGAGAATCCCCTCGACGTCCTGCTTCAGACCGGCATCGACCCGGGCGCGGATCACTTCGGTTTTCATGGCGGGCCATCCTGTGCGTGGGTGGAGAACAGCAATCTCATGGATACAATGTGGCTACAAAGTGTCCAAATGTCAATCCAGGGTCGTGGCCGGGGTCGTGGCCGGGACGGGGTCATCGGGCGATTCGCCCGCCTCGGATTTCTTGAGCAGGGCGTAGAAGTGGGAGCGCGACAGCCCCGACGCCTCCATGGCCTTTTTGAGGTCGCCGCCGCATTCCGCCAGCAGGCGGTGCAGATAGATGCGCTCCATGTCCTCGCGAAAGTCCCGCAGGGTGGGCAGGGGGCTGGTGAAGAGCCCGGCCAGGGGGGCGGCGTCGCGGTCCTGCGCCGCCGTCTGCCGAGCCGTCGGCCCTGTCTGTTCGGTCTGCCCGGTGGGATCGTCGGTCCCTGCCGACGCGCCGGACACCCCAAACGCGCCAGACGGGCCGGACGCGTCCGGCGTCGCGGCCTCCGTGGCCGGGGCGGCCTGCTCCCGGGAGCGGACCAGGCTTCGCCGGGTGACCCGGATGCGCACGTCCTGGGGCAGGTGCATGGGATAGAGGGTCTTTTCCCGCCCGGCGGCCACAAAGGCCCGCTCCAGCACGTTTTCCAGCTCGCGCACGTTGCCCGGCCAGTCGTATTCCTGGAGGATGGCCAGGGAATCGGCGTCAAAACCCTTTTGCGGCAACCGGTAGCGGTCGCCGAGGCGGCCCAGGCAAAAAAGGGTCAGGGGGGCCACGTCCTCGGGGCGCTGGCGCAGGGACGGCAGCTCCAGGGAAATGGTTTTTAAGCGGAAAAACAGGTCGCGGCGAAACTCCCCGGTGTCGATCATGGCCGAAAGATCGCGGTTGGTGGCCGCAACCAGCCGGAAATCGCTGGCCGCCTCGGTCAGCGACCCCACGGGACGGAAACGCCGCTCATGCAGGACGCGCAAAAAGGACTTTTGCAGGGTTAAGGGCATCTCCCCCACCTCGTCCAGAAAAAGCGTGCCCCCGTCGGCGGCGGCCACCAGGCCCGTGCGGTCGGCGTCCGCGCCGGTGAAGGCCCCCTTTTTATGGCCGAAAAGCGTGCTCTCCACCAGGGACTCGGTCAACGCGGCGCAGTCCACCACCACGAAGGGGCCGCGCGCCCGGGCGCTGTTCGCATGGATGCAACGGGCGAAAAGCTCCTTGCCCGTGCCGGTCTCGCCGGTGATCAGCACCGCCGCCTGGGACGCGGCGGCCGCCGCCGCAGCATCCAGGCAGGGCCGCATGGCCGGGCTCTCGGCCACCACCCCGGTCAGGTCCAGGGCCAGCGGTCCCTGGCCCTGGCGCTTCTGCTCCCGGTAGGCCAGGGCCCGGGACAGGCGCAGCATGATTTCCTTGATCGACGAAGGCTTGACCAGATAGTCCCAGACCCCGGCCTGGATGGCCAACTCCGCGCCGTCGGGATCGCCAAGGCCGGTCAGGATGATGACCTCCGGGGCGTCGTCCAGGGCCTTTATGCGCGGCAGGGCGGTCAGGCCGTTGCCGTCGGGCAGGCCCACGTCCAAAAGAACCACCCCGAAGGGGGCCCCGGACAGCCTGGCCAATCCCTGGGCCAGGGTGGCGGCCGCGTCGCAGGTCAGGCCCATGCGCGCCGCCAGGGCGGCCATGGTCTGCCGGATCTCGGGATCGTCGTCGATGATCAAAATGTCCGGCACGTCGCCCCCCCTCCTTCACCCAGGGCCCGGCGGATAGCCGCATGCAGGGCGGCCCCGTCATAGGGCTTGAGCACGATCTCGCGCACGTTTTCCGGCCGGTCGGCCCCGCGCACGTCGCGGAACCGGCCCGAAACCACTACCACCGGCACCCCCGGGGCCTCGCGCAAAAGGGCCTGGGCCAGCTCGAAGCCGCTGGCGCCGGGCATGTCGAAGTCCGTCACCACCACGTCGAACCCCGGGGCGTTTTCGTCGCCGCCGGACTTGGCCAGAACGGCCAGGGCCTCTTTTGCGCCCGGCGCGGCCGTAACCCGATAGCCAAAGGCGGCCAGCACCCGGGGTACGGTCTCCAGAAGCGACGCGTCGTCCTCCACGAAAAGCACCCGCTCGGCGCCGCGCAGGGCCGCCGGATCGTCGCCGTCGAGGGCTGCGTCGCCGTCGCCGCCGCAGGGCAGGTAGACCGAAAACGACGCCCCCCGCCCCGGGGCCGAGAGCACGGCCACCCGGCCGTTGTGGTTGCGCACGATGCCCTGCACCACGGCCAGCCCCAGGCCCGTGCCGCCGTCGTCCTTGCGGGTGGTGAAAAAGGGATCGAAAATGTTGTCGATGATCTCCGGGGAAATGCCCGGGCCGTCGTCGGCCACGGTCAGGCGCAGGTACCGGCCCTCGGGCAGATCCAGGAGCAGGGCCTCCTCGGCGGGCAGCCGCGTGGAGCACAGGACCACCCGGATCACCCCGCCCCGGCCGCCAGCGCCCAGGTGGCCGCGCAGGGCCTGATAGGCGTTGGTGCACAGGTTCATGACCACCTGGTGGATCTGGTTGGGGTCGGCCCGGCACACGGCCTGGACCACCTGGATGTCCGTCTCCAGGCGGATATGGCCCGGCAGGCTGGCGGCCAGAAGGCCCGTGGCCTCCATGATCGCCCCGGCGATGTCCGCGTCGCGGAAGTTTTCCCGCGACGGTCGGCTAAAGGTCAGAATCTGGCGCACGATGCCCCCGCCGCGCTTCGATGCCGTCAAGACGCGGCGCAGGTCGGCGGCGGCCTGGGAGTCCGGGGCCAGATCCAAAAGGGCCATCTCCGTGGAATTGATGATGGTGGTCAGGATGTTGTTGAAGTCGTGGGCCAGCCCGCCCGCCAGGGTGCCCACGGCCTCCATCTTCTGGGACTGGCGCAGCTGGGCCTCCAGGCGCTCCTTGTCCGTCACGTCCTCGGCCGTGCTCAGAGTGCCCACCACCTGGCCCTTGCGGTCGCGAAGCGGCGCCTTGTTGAGCTCCAGCCAGGCCTGCTCCCCATCGCCCCGGGGAAAGGCCAGACGCATGCGTCGCCTGGGGGCCTCGCTCCGCATGACCTCCCGGTCGGCCTCTTCGGCCATGCCCGCATGGTCCCACCAGCCGGGCAGCACCTCGGGGTTGGTCTTGCCCACCACCACGGCCGGGTCGGACAGGCCAAAAAAGGCGGCAAAGGCCTTGTTGGCCCCCTGGTAGCGCTGGTCACGGTCCTTCCAGAAGACGAGTTGGGGGATGTTGTCCAGAAGCAGGGTCAGAAAGGACAGTTGGGCCCGGATTTTCTCCTCCACGCTGCGGCGGCGGGAGATGTTGATGACCAAAAAGACCAGGGTGGCTGCCAGGATGACCAGGGCCACCACGATGATCCAGAAGATTTGGGGGTTTATGCGAAAGAAATAATAGGGTTTGTTTAAAATTTCACTGCCAAGGGGCAGGTCGCTCTCGGGGATGTGGAAGCGCTTGAGGCCGTTGTAGTCGAAAAGATACAGGTCGCCCACCTGGGCCACCACCGGGATGTCCGCGACCGGGGTTCCCTCCAGGATGCGCAGCGCCATGGAGGCGGCCAGCCGTCCATGCTCCCGGCCCTTGAGCACCCGGCCGCCCACGGTGCCCGAGCCGACCAGAAAGTCCCAGCAGGTGTAGATGGGCGCGTCGGAATGCTCGCCGATCTCGGCCACCACCTCCTCGGCGGAATAAAAGCGGTCGCCGATGGCCTGGTAAAACGGGATGAAAAAGATCATGGCGTCGGCCGGAACCCGCTCCACCAGCCCCAGGATCTCCCCCAACTGGTAGGAGTCCCAGAACTCCCATTCCAGCCGGTCGTGGTAGGGCGGCAACTGGGCCCGCACCTGGTTGGCGATGGCGATGCCGGTGACCGAACGGTCGCCGATGACAATGAGCCGTTTTTTCCCGGGATTTTGCGTCAGGGCCAGATCCAGGGTGCCCTTCAGGTCGAAGCGCTCCTCCACCCCGGTCATGTCCGTGCGCCCGGCCATCATGTCCGGCCGCAGGTCGTTGACCCCGCAGAACACGATGGGCGCGCCCGGGAACAGTTCGGCCGCGTACTGCCGGGCGAATTCAAAGGCGTAGTTGTCCGAGACCATGACCACGGAAAAGGAGGTGTCCCGGAACTTGTATTTGTACAGGTCGAAAAGCCCCTGGCGCAGGATGGGGCCGGAATACTTCTTGGAGTCCATGTATTCCACCTGCAGGTCCACCAGGGGATCGGTCTGGTTGGCCAGCACCTCCCGGATGCCCTCGAAGATCTCATCGGACCATTTGTAGCCGGGCTGGTAGGAGTTGAGGTAGAGGACGTTTTTTTTCGCGGCGCGCGGCGCTTGCGGTCCCACGGCGGTGGCCGCAACAGGGGAGGGGGGGGCGGTCTCGGACGCGGCCATGCCCCACTGCGCCGCAGCCAGGCAAAAAAGGCCTGCGGCCAAAACGGCCACGGACCACAGCGCGTTCCAGGCGAAAGCGGTGCGGGCCGGGGCGGCTGTGGGCGGGACAGGGGGCATGGGGGTCTCCGACGCGCGGCGCGGCTGTCGCCGCAGGGCGCGAAATCGCCGGATTGTGGGCAATGCGGCGGCAAAGGTCAAGACGCCGCCGCCGCCGTCGCCGTTGCCGCCGCCGTTGCCCCTGGCGGTGCAAACGGCCCGGCCGCCCACGTCTTGCCGGGCGCGGACAAGGCGGCTACAACCTCTTTCCGCGCCGGTCTGCACGGCGCCTGCCAGGAAACACCGAGGAGGAAGCCATGGACAAAAAGGAACTGCGCGCGGCCGCCCGGGAGCGGCTCAAGGGATATTGCCGGGTGTGCCGCCGCTGCGACGGCCGGGCCTGCGCCGGAGAGGTGCCGGGCATGGGCGGCGCGGGAACGGGGCACGGCTTTACGGCCAATATTGAGGCCCTGGCCGCCTGGCGCTTCAACATGCGCACCATCCACCATGTCACCCAGCCCAAAACCGCCGTATCCCTGTTCGGCCTGGATCTGTCCATGCCGATCCTGGGCGCGCCCATGACCGGAAGCACCTATAATTTCGGCGCGCCCATGACCGAGGGCGACTTCATCGAGGCCATCGTGGACGGCTGTCTGCGGGCCGGAACCGTGGGGATGTCCGGCGACGGGGCCGATCCCACCATGTTCGACAGCGGGCTGGCCGCCCTTTCCCGCCACGGCGGCCGGGGCGGGGCCATCATCAAGCCCCGGGAGCACGGCGAGGTGCTGGCCCGCCTCTCCAGGGCCGGGGCCGCCCACGCCGCCTTTGTCGGCATGGACATCGACGGCGCAGGGCTGGTGACCATGGCCCTCAAGGGCCAGCCCGTGGGCCCCAAGACCCGTAACGAACTGGCTGCCCTCATCAGCGCCACGCAGCTCCCCTTCCTGGTCAAGGGCGTCATGACCGTGGAGGACGCCCTGGCGGCGGTTGACGCCGGGGCGGCGGGCATCGTGGTCTCCAACCACGGCGGCCGCATCCTGGACCACACCCCGGGCGCGGCCGAGGTGCTGCCCGAAATCGCAGCCGCCGTGGGCGGCCGGGCCGCGATCCTGGCCGACGGCGGGGTGCGCACCGGGGCCGACGTGCTCAAACTCCTGGCGCTCGGCGCCCAGGCCGTGCTGGTGGGCCGTCCGCTCATCGTCGGGGCCGTGGGCGGCGGGGCCGAAGGCGTCGCGCTTTTGCTCGACGCCATGCGGGCCGAGCTTGCGGCGGCCATGATTCTGACCGGCACGGCCGACGCCTCGCATGTCGAGCCTTCCATCCTGCGAAGATAGTCTGTGTGGCGCGAAGGGGCGTCCGCCCCTTCGCGCCACATCTGTTACGCCTCCAGAATGCGCATGGCCTGTTCCAGGCCGGACTCGGCCATATGCTCCAGGCCGGTTTCGCGGGCGGTCTCGCGGTTGGCGGCCAGCACGTCGTTCCGGGCCAGGTCGGTGACGGCGAAGCGCCGCATGCCCGCCAGGAATTGCTGGATGCCCGCCCCGAGCTTGTCCATGAGCGTGCAGAAGGCGATGGCCCCGAGGGGGAGCTCGCGCATGGCGTCGTCGCCCAGGCGTCCGCGCAGGGCGTGGTATCCGGCGAAGATGGCCTCGGGGGTCGTGCCGCGTTCGGAGACGGCCTTTGGCAGGGTGTCCCACAGGCCGTTTACGGCGGCGCGTTTTTTCGGGAACAGCACCCCTTCGATGTTGGCCCCCACAAAGGCCGGGATCATGAGCGCCCGGCCCAGGCAGACCAGCTTGGCGTAGGGCGCGCCCAGGGCCAGGGCCTTGACGATGTGGTCTTCGCGGGCCAGGCCTCCGCCAAAGGCCATGTCAGCGGGTTTGACCCCGCGCCGGTCCAGGACGGCCGCGAATTCACGGGCCCTGGCGTGCAGATGGAGGGAGGGGATACCCCAGTGGTCCATCATGTTCCAGGGGCTCATGCCCGTGCCGCCGCCCGCGCCGTCGATGGTTAAAAGGTCGAGGCCCGCTTCGGCGGCGCATTTGACGGCCATGGCCAGCCCGTCCATGCCGTAGGCCCCGGTTTTGAGCGTGATGCGGGAAAATCCCAGGGCGCGCAGGCGGCTGACGGTGGCGTGGAAGGATTCGCGCAGGCGTTCGAAGTCGCCCAGATCGGCATGCCCCAGGCGGCTGTGCCGGGCGAAGGCCCGCACCGCGCCGTCGGCGAAGGCCCGGGCCACGGCCGGGTCGTCCGGGTCGGGGTCCACCACGTAGCCGCGCGTGGCCAGGAACCGGGCCTGTTCGAGGCTGCCCACCTTGATCTCGCCGCCGATGCTTTTGGCCCCCTGACCCCACTTGAGCTCTATGGCCACCTCACCGGCGTGGGACTCGGCCAGAAATTCCGCCAGCCCGTTTTTGGCGTCCTCCACGTTCTGCTGCACCAGGATGCCGCCTGTGCCCGTGGCATATTGGCGATAAACGGCGATGCGCCGGGAGAGTTCCGGGGCCTTTGTCAGGCGGCCGTTTTTGAATTCGGCCTTTGGGTCGATGCCGGCCACGTTTTCGCCGATGACCAGGGGCACGCCGCACAGGGCGCAGCCCACGGCCAGTCCGTTCCAGTAGACGGCGGCCACCCGGGTGGACCCCAGCGCCCCGGTGATGAGGGGCAGGCCCACGGCCAGGCCCGGTTCGCGGCCAAACGTGGCGGTAAGATCCACGCCGGTGAACATGCGTTCGGCGTCGTCGCCGGGCCCAAGGACGCGTCCGGCCAGGCGCAGGGAGGCGTAGGACACGCCCTGCGGGTCGGTGTTGGCGCTCCCGGCGGTGATTATGCCGAAGTCCCGGGGATAGAGCATGTCCCGGCCGCGCAGGCAGGACAGCCAGGTCTCGCATTTGCCCGCGCAGTCGGCGCGGCACAGGGTACACAGGCCGGATTCGGCGGGCGTGCCCCGGTTGGCGGTTCCTAGGACGTCGTTGGTTTTTTGGGGCTGCATGGCGGGGGGTCTCCTTTGGCGGCCAAGGGGCCGTGTCGTGGTGTAAGGGAAGGCCGGGCGGGACGGATGGTCCCGGCCCGGAGGCTGTTGCGGGCTCGTGCGGCGGCCCCTTGAAAGCGACGTCAGGAGGTCAACCGTTGTGCGGCGCGGGGGGGCGGGCGGCCCGCACCAGGGCGGACTGACCGGCCCTGGCCGCGAGGCGGACGGCCCGGCGCAGTTCATGCACGGCCGGGAGGCCGGGAGGGGGTTTGGGCGGGGCCTTGACGGCCTCGGCCAGGGAGGCCCCCAGGACGGCGGCGCACCACAGGGAGGCGGCGGCCATGCCCGGGCCGGGCAGGCTGGTCAGGAATCCGGCGTCGACGATGCGGCCCTTGGCGACGCTGACGAAGATTTCGATGAAACCGCCCTGGTGGTCCACGACCCGGGCCGAGGCCGTGGGGTTGGCCGGGATGCCCAGATGGGGCGGATCGAAGGCCGCTTCCCACAGGGGGTGGCCGGGAAGCCACGGCGTCGCGGGGGCGTCTTGGCGGTCTTTGCGGGAGGACGATTCGGCGGGGTTCATCGGTTTTCGAAGCGTTTGTGCCGGTCGAAGTCGAAATCCTGGGGCAGATGCCGCCCCTGGCGCAGGATGATCGCCAGCGCCGCCACGGCCAACACGGCCACAATGGCCGCCGTGGCCCAGAATAAGGATGTCGCAAGCAGGTTCATGGCGCGTCCACCAGCCGGTTCCGGGATGATGGGCGAGACTGTGGCGGGAAACGCGTTTGCCCGCAAATTTGTCGGAATCTTCAGACAGGCGCGACAGGTTCGACAGACGCGACAGTCGCGACAGACCCGGCCCGGGGACAAGAGGGGGCAAAGCGGCTGCCCGTACGGCTTCCGCAAGCGGGGAATCTGCGCAGGCGGCAGCGCATGCGGACAGCTCACGGGGGATGCCCGCCCGTGAAAAACACGGGGGTATTTTTCACAGTGCGCAGGGTCAGGCGTTTACAAACGAAACGAATTCAAGGTGTTGCTGCTTGTTGAAACACGACAGACAGTCCCGGACGCAGCGCTAGGGCAGGATGTCGTCCTTTTCCAGGGCGTAGCGGAAAAAGTCCGCCGTGGTGCGCAGGTTGAGCTTTTTCATGATGCGCGTCCGGTAGGTTCCGGCGGTCTGCACCGTGACCCGCATGGCGGCGGCCACGTCGGTGAGCTTCTCGCCCCGGGCCAGGCGGTGCATGACCTCGCGCTCCCGGGGCGACAGGCGCGGGGATTTCCCGCCCGGGCCGCCCTGGGTGGTCAGTTCGCCGGACAGGCCTGGGCTGACGTAGGTCTCGCCGCAGAGCACCTTTTCGATGGCCTGGGCCAGCTCGCCGGGGGCGGAGTTCTTGCCCAGATAGCCGTTGGCCGAAAGGGCCAGGGCGCGCCGGGCGTATTCGGCCTCCACATGCATGCTTAAGATGATGACCGGCAGTTCCGGGTCATGGCCACGGATGGCGGCCAGGGTCGCAAAACCGCTTTCGTCGGGCAGCGACAGGTCCAGGAGCACCAGACCGCAGGGATGGGCCCGGACCAGGGCCAGGGCCTCGGCCGAGGTTGCGGCCTCCAGGAAACGGAACTCCCGGGGCATGTCGGCCAGGATGTCCATGGTTCCCCGGCGCACCACGGCGTGGTCGTCCACCACCAGGACGACCAGGGCGGCGTCCTTCTCGCGCTTGTTCGGGGTCATGGCGTTTTTCTCCGGCGGGCCAGGGGCAGCACGGCCGTGACCGTGATCCCGCCGTTTTTGGCCGGGCGCACGTCCACGTCGCCGCCGAAAAAGCGCATGCGTTCGCGCATGCCCAGGATGCCGTAGGCCGTGGGATCGTCAAGGGCCTTGTGCGGCGCGCCCCGGCCGTCGTCGGCCACCACAAGGCGCATCTCGCGTTTCGTGGCGGACAGATGCACCCGCACCCGGCTGGCCCCGGCGTGTCGGGCCACGTTGGTCAGGGCCTCCTGAAGCACCCGGAAAAGGGCCGTGGCCTGTTCCGGGTCGATGCCCGGCATGGCCTCGGCCGTCTCAACCTCAACGGCGATCCCGGCGCTTGCGGCAAAGGCCCGGGCATGGGCGGACACGGCCTCGCTAAGGCCCAGGTCGTCGAGAATGGCCGGGCGCAGTTCCCGGGCGATGCGGCGCACGGTGGAAAGGGCGCTTTCGGCCAGGGCGGCGATGTCCGCGATGTGTTTCCGGGGGGCCGTGTCGTCCGGGGGCAGGCGCTTTCCCAGGCGGGAAAGCCCCATGGACAGGGCGGTGAGGGTCTGGCCCAGCTCGTCGTGGATCTCCCGGGAGATGCGGCGGCGTTCCTGCTCCACACTGTCGCGCAGATGGGCCGAAAGGTTGCGGATGCGCTGCCGGGACTGTTCCAGGCTTTTGCGGGCGGTTTCCCCCCGGGTGATCTCCCGGCGCAGGTCCGCGTTGGCCTGCACAAGTTCGGCCGTGCGCGCGGCCACGCGCTCTTCCAGGCGCTCGTTGGCCTCGCGCAGGGCCTTTTGGGCGGCCACCCGGTCGGTCACGTCGCGCAGGCTCAGGCGCAGCCCCATGGGTTCGCCGTCCGGGCCGGACACCCTTGTGGTCTCCTGGGCCACCCAGACCACGGCCCCGTCCGGGCGCAGGATGCGGAAATCCATGGACGGCGCGCCCGCCTCCCGGGCCTGGTCCAGGCCCGCGCGCCATCCCGGAAAATCGTGGGGGTGGATGACCCGGGCGAAAAAATCCGGATCGGCCAGGGCCTCTTCCGGGGACCGTCCGGTGATGCGGGCGCACGACGGCGAGACGTAGCGCGCCCGGCCGTCCGGGCCCAGCCACACCTCCCAGTCGTAGGTGAAATCGGCCACGGTGCGGTACACGACCATGGCCCGGCGCAGGGCGTCGGCGTCGCCGTCGTCAGGCGTTGCGGGGTCGATGCTCATGCCGCAAGCATAGCCGCTTTCACCTGGAAGCGGAAGGCATGGGACCGGCCGCGCGGGACGGCCGGTCCTCCTTCCTGGGTGGTCCGTAGGACGGCGGGAGCGTCCCTGTTACGGGATTCCAAAGGGAGAAGCCCTTTGGCCCCCGGAGGGCTCCCCCCTGCCCATTCCCAGCATCCCGCCTACTTGCGTCCGCCGCGTCCGCCCCGGCCTCCGGCCTCGCGGCCCGTGGCCGCCGGGGCCTGGCGTTCCGTGGCGGGCGGCTTGCGCATGGTCTGCCCGGCGGCGGCGGACTGGCCGAACCCGGTCTTGCCGAACACGTCCGTGTTGTCGGAATAGCCCTGCGGGGCCTGGGCCATGGTGCGGGAGGCCTGCGGGGCCGTGCCCGGGGCCGTGCGGGCGGCCTGGGACTGGGACATTCCCTGGGTCGTGCTCGGGGCCGGGGCCGTGCGGGCAGCCTGGGAGGACGGCTGCGCCGTGGTCTTGGCCGTGGTCTGGGCGGGCATGTTCTGCACCTGCCCATCGCCCACGGTGGCCGTCTTGGACTGCCCGGTGGCGTTGTTGGTGCCGGTGACCGTGGCCTGGCCCTTGGTGGCCGTGGCGTCTACGGAATAGTCGCCGCCGCTTTTCGTCTGCACGTCGGCCCCGGCGCTGACGGAACCCTGGCCGGAGCCCAGGTTGCTGCCGGTGGCGTAGGTCTGGGCCGTGGCGGCATTGCCGCCGCTTCCGGCCACGGCGCTTTGGCCGGTGTAGGAAAAATCCGTGACCTGGCCGGAGTCGCTTCGGGTGACGCTGCCCTGGCCCTGGCGTCCGGCCGCCGCCGACTGTCCGGTGGCCGGGTTGGTGACTACGCCGCCCATGGCGCTTTGGGTGCTGGTGGTGTTTCCGGACACGGTCTTGGAACCCGTGGCGGTCCCGGCGGCGTTGACGGTCTGGCCGGACGGGGTCTGGACGGTGGCCGCCCCGGCGGCGCGGCCCGTGGTGGTGTTCCCGGAGGTGGTCACGGCCGAGGCCGAGGCCCCGGTGGCTGTGGCGCTTTGTCCCTGGGGGCCGGTGACGGTGGTCTGGCCGGAGTGGGTGTTCACGGTTGTGGCCCCGGCCGTGGTGGTCGTGCCGCTGCCGGTGTGACCGACGGTTGTGGTCCCGGCCGGGCCGGTCACGGCCACGGTCCCCGAGGGGTCGGTGTAATACGTGGTCGTCGCGGCGGGCGGGGGGACGGTTGTGGCCGGGACCGTGGTGACGGTGGTTGTGGCGGGCGGCACGGCGGTCACCGTGGTGGTCGGCGCGGGGGTCACCACCACGGTCGCGCCCGGCGTGGCGACGGGCGGCGGTACGGCGGTCACCGTGGTCACGGGGGCGGGCGTCACCACCACCGTGGGGCCTGCGCCCGGGCTGACCGGGGTCGTGGCGGTTCCTGTGGCGGCCTTGGCGGCGGCCAGACTGGCGGCCTCTTCCGGCAGGGCGGCCATGCGGGCGTCCATATCCGGATGGGCGTTTAGGATGGCCTTTTTCGGCATGGGGCGCACAGCGGCCCAGGCGGCCTGCGCCGCCAGGCCTTCGGCCCTGGCCCGGGCCGGGTCGCCGACCTCCACGGCCGCCCAGGCCGCCTCCACGTGGCGGCGCATCTCGGTGACGTGGTTTCCGGCCGAACCCGGTTCAGCGGCCGGGAGGGCGGTGGGAAAGCAGATGATGAGCGCGGCAAAAAGAATGGCATAGGTTCGTGAAAAACGGGGGAACATGGCTCCACCTCATGGGGAAGGGGTTTGCGGCAGGGGGAAAGCCGGAATCGCCAGGAGGCGGCTTGGCACGTCACGGCAGGTTCCACCTCTGAAGTCCTGTGTCGGTGCGCGGAGGGCATCGGTTACAAGGCTCTGTCCAGCATGTACACATTCTCCCGGGACCGGGCAACGGCTTTCCCCCGCGAGGCGTCCCCGTGCCCCTTTTCCCGAAGCCCCCTTTGGGCTATGCCACAGGCAGGACCGTCATCGGACGCCGGTCCCCGGGACATGGGGGCCGACAGGGGAGCGCCATATGTTTCGAGCCGTTATCGGGCAGGCCCAGTGCGTGGAGACCGAATGCGCCGCCGGGAACGTCATCCGGCAGTGCCGGGCCCGGCTGGCCGGGGCCGTCCCCGGGGCGGGGGTGCTTTTTTCCTCCACGGGTTTCGATCTGCCGCAGCTTTTGGACATGACGGCCCAGTCCTTCCCGGGCATGCCCCTGGTCGGCTGCACCACGGCCGGGCAGTTCTCCACGGCCCTTGGTCCAAGCTTCGATTCCATCTGCCTGATGCTTTTCGTGTCGGACACGGTACGTTTCGGGGCGGGGCTCGGCCGAAACGCCCTGGCCGACCCGGAAGGCGCGGCCAGCGAGGCGGCGGCCATGGCCCGGGCGGCCTGGCCCGAGGAGGCGGCGTCTTTGGCCTTCGCCTTCCCCGAGGCCATGGGGCTGGCCCCGGGGCGGCTTGTGGCGGGTCTTTCCGCGTCGCTTCGCTGCCCGGTGTTCGGGGGGTTCGCCGCTGGCGAGGGCCGCGACGACGTGCGCCAGTTTTTCGGGAGCGAGGTGGTGCGGGGCGGGGTTCCTGTGCTTTGCCTGTTCGGCCCGGCCCGGGCCTATTTCGCCGTGAGCAACAGTTGGCGTCCCGTGGGCCGCCGGGTGCGGGTGGACGCGGTGGACGGCCCCCGCGTGCTGCGCATCGACGGGAAAACCGCAGTGGATTTCTACCGCGACACCCTGGGGCCGCACGGGCTGCCCGCCACGGAGATGCCCCTGGCCGTGTTTGCGGACGACGGCCGGTTCGCCATTCGCGGTCCCCTGGACTACGACGAGGAGGGCGGCGGCATCGTATTTTCCGACGTGGTGCCCGAGGGGGCGCAGGTGCGCATCACCGAGGCCACGCGGGAGGGGATCATCGGGGACGTGGACCGGTCCCTGAAGGAACTGGTCCGGGCCCTGCCCGCTGATTTCATCCCCGACGCGGCCCTGGCCTTTTCCTGCTCCACACGGCGTTACATCCTGGGCCAGCGTTCCCGGGAGGAGTTCGAGCTCATGCGCGGGCATTTTCCTCCCGAACTGCCCATTGCCGGTTTCCACGCCTACGGCGAGATCAGTCCCCTGATCCCGGGCGACCCGGCCCGGTTCCACAACTGCACGCTGGTGACGGTGCTTTTCGGGGACGGGAAGGGCGAAGGCGCGGCCTTTCCCGAGCCGACCGTGGAACTTCCCGTGCCCGAATGCGCCGAGGACGCCATGGCCATGAAGGACAGGGAGATACGGTTCCTCAAAAAGCAATGCGCCCGCTCGGAACAGCTCGTGACCCGCTTGGAGCATCTGCGCGACATCGGTTCGGGTCTGCAAGGCCGCATGAACAAGGAACTGCGCGACGCCAACCTGATCATCAAGGAAAAAAACCGGCTTTTGCGCGAGGCCCTGGCCCTGGCCGAAGAGGTGCAATTGCGGCTTCTGCCCCGGGACAACCCGGCCGTGCCTGGCTTCGATATTGCGGGCAAAAGCATCTATTGCGACGAAACAGGCGGGGATTATTACGATTATCTGGCCGTGCCCGGGGCCGGACCGGGCAGTGTGGCGATTGTCGTGGGGGACGTGTCCGGGCACGGGGTGGCCTCGGCGTTGCTTATGACTACGGCCCGGGCGCTTTTGCGCATGCGGGCCTCCATGGGCGGCGGCCCGGCCTGCCATGTGGAGGACCTAAACCGCCTGCTGACCCAGGACACGGCCGAGACCGGGCGTTTCGTGACGCTTTTCTACCTGTCCATGGAGCCGTCGCCGGATGGGTCGCAGCCCGGGCGCATGCGCTGGGTGCGGGCCGGGCACGATCCGGCCCTGGTGTACGACCCGAGGACCGGGGGATTTCTGGAGTTGTCCGAGGGCGGCGTGCCGCTGGGGATCATCGGCGAGGTGGCTTACGAGGAATTCGTCTTTGAGGGCATGGTTGGGGGGCAGGTGGTGGCGCTGGGCACGGACGGCATCTGGGAGGCCCGGAACCGCAACGGCGAGATGTTCGGGAAAAAGCGCCTGCGCCGGATCATCAGCGAACATGCGGACCTTCCGGCCCGAAAGATCGTTGGTGCGGTGCTCGAGGAACTGGAGGCGTTTCGCCGCGGGCTGCCCGCCGAGGATGACGTGACGCTGGTGGTGGTGAAGGTGTTGTAATATAAGTATATTTGATTATATGTAGCCCTGAGAGATAAGTATGATTCGGGGAGCTGGCACAAATGATTGAAGAATTTAAAGACAAGAACGTTGGAGGAGAAAGGGTTATTTTTTGCAATAGATGCAAGCAGGATACGAAGCATATTATTAAGTCTTCTTTAGTGACGAACGGGAATGATCAAATTAACGATGATTTCATATTTTATTGGAGCGAGAACGTTGAGATATTAAAATGCAATGGGTGCGGAACAACGACGGTGATGGTTGAAGAATCAAATTCAGAGGAATTGCCATGGAAAGACGGAGCTTATCCACATATAGTGTATTTTCCGAATAGAGAGGATGGTTATATTCAGGTTATTGAAAAAGGATTTCTCCCATGGAAAATACAAAAAATATATTCAGAAACGATAGAATGTTATCGACATGGTTTGGTTGTTTTGTGCGTTGCGGGTATTCGTGCTACACTTGAAGGAGTGTGCCAGGATAGAAATGTGAAGGACGGAATTGTAAAAAGAAAAAGAAAAGGAGTTTATGTCGATCGAAAAATTAATAACCTGGAAGGAAAGATAAATGGAATGTGTGAGGCAGGGTTTGTTTCGAAAAGAAATATTGATATACTTCACACGTTAAGGATTGTTGGAAATGATGCAGTTCATGAGCTTTCTGTGTTAGAAAAGGTCAAAGTTGAAGCTGCTATCAGTATATTAAACCATATTTTGACAGATGTGTATGTTTTGCCAGAAAAACAACGGCTGTTGAAAAATGTACAAGATGGTTCTGGGCTGCCTCTATAGCGTATGGGGGTAGTACGCAAATCAAAATGATCACCCTGTTAATTCGACATACTCCCCAAATGGTGTCCCCATGAGCCCCTGCGCCAGCCGGGCATCGGCCGTCACCATCACCCCCTCCAGGGCCACGGCCAACGCCACATACAGACAGTCATACATGGCCCGGCCGGTCATGGTCGCAATCTCCCAGGCGTGGTCGCGAAGCTCGGACGTCTCAAAATACAAGATCGGCTGCCCTGCCAGGGTCTCCCGCGCCTCCTCCGCCTCCAACCGGGTCATGTCCCCCCGGCGCACAAACTTGGCCAGCAGATTGTCCATCTCGATCAGAAAAAAGTCCGGGGCATAGAGATCGATCCCGGAGCGCATGTATGCGGCGGCCGCGTCCCCGCCCGGTTCGGACGTGAACCACTTGGCGGCCACCGAGGCGTCAAGAATGATCGGCCTCATGCGTCGCGATCTTCCCGAAGAAGCGCCGTCGTGTCGGGAAAGACCCGCCCCGCCATGCGCCTGCGGAAATCCTCAAGTTTCGCAGCGGCCGCCTGATGATCCAGCACCTTGCGGGTGCTGGCCTGACTCAGGATGACCCGCACCTCGGCCTCGAGCGAGCGGTTGTGTTCGGCGGCCAGGGCCTTGAGACGGCCGACCACGCCCTCGTCCAGATCGCGAACCAGTATCTGCGACATGATGACTCCCTCCTTCATGCGTGCTATCAATATGATAACATTTTGGGAGATGTCAATTCTCTCCCCGCGCCGTGCGGCCAGAAGCGGCACGGCATACCTCCGTCGACTCACTCCCCGCATATCGCCCCACATCCATCTTGACAAACCCCTGCGTTTCGCATTTCATTCCGCAAATCGGAGTGAAAACCGCATGTTCAACGAAATCGATCTCAAAATTCTGAATATCCTTCAGGAAAACGCCCGCACCTCCAACGCCGACCTGGCCCGGGCCGTGGACCTGGCCCCGTCCGCCGTGCTCGAGCGGGTGCGCAAGCTCGAACGCCGGGGCGTCATCACCGGCTACGCCGCGCATCTGTCCCCCCCGGCCGTGGGGCTTTCGCTGACCGCGTTCACCTTCGTGCGCGTGGAGGAGGCCGTGGGGGCCACGGACACCGGGCGGCTTCTGGCCGATCTGCCGGGCGTGCTCGAGGTCCACTACACCGCCGGGGCCGCCGCCTATCTGGTCAAGGTCCGGGTGGCCGACACCGCCGCCCTGGCCGGGCTTTTGCGGGAGATGGGCCGCATCGAAAGCGTGCGCGACACCAACACCACCATCGTGTTGGAAACGGTCAAGGAAACCGCCGCGCTGCCTCTCAACCACCATTCATAAAAAGGATCGCCGTCATGGATCAGGCTCTCGAATCGCGCATCGTGGCCCGGGGAAAGCAGTTTTTCCAGAGCATCCGGGGTGAGGCCCCCTCCATCTTCAACAAGGGCTTCTGGACCGGCAAGGTCATGGACTGGGCCATGAAAAACGAGGATTTCAAGGTCCAGCTCTTCCGGTTCGTGGACGTTTTGCCCTACCTCACCACCTCCGACGCGCTTAAGCGCCACATTGAGGAATACTTCACCGGCCATGGCGCGGCGGACATCCCGGCCGTGCTCAAGTGGGGCGCGGAAAAATCCGGCATGTTCGGCGGGCTGGCCGCCGCGGTCATGGGCAAGGCCATCCGCTCCAACATCGAGGGCATGGCCAAGGGCTTCATCATCGGCCAGACCGCCAAGGAGGCCGTCAAATCCATCAAAAAGCTGCGCAAGGATGGTTTCGCCTTCACCGTGGACCTCCTGGGCGAGGCCACCATGAGCGAGGCCGAGGCCGACGCCTACCGCGACGGCTATCTCGAGGTGCTGGCGGCCATCGCCAAGGAGCAGCCCTCCTTTTCGACGCTTGGCGGCGGCAAGACTGATCTGGACTGGGGAAGCGCCCCCCGGGTCAACGTCTCCATCAAGCCCTCGGCGCTTTTTTCCCAGGCCAAGCCCGTGGACATGGAGGGCTCCATCGCGGGCATCCTGTCGCGGCTGGTCCCGGTCTACCGGGCCACGCGGGCCATGGGCGGGGCGCTGTGCATCGACATGGAGGCGCTGAAATACAAGGACATGACCCTTGAGCTCTTCAAGCGCCTGCGCACGGACAAGGAATTTCGCGACTATCCGCACCTGTCCGTGGTGCTCCAGGCCTACCTGAAGGACACCGAGCGCGATCTGGCCGACCTTGTGGCCTTCGCCAGGGCCGAGGGCCTGCCCATCGGCATCCGGCTGGTCAAGGGGGCCTACTGGGACTTCGAGACCGTGGTGGCCAAGCAGATGGGCTGGGAGGTTCCGGTGTGGACCAAAAAGCCCGAGACCGACGCCGCCTACGAGCGCCTGTCCACGGAGATCCTGCGCCACGCCGACATCGTCTACTTCCAGGCCGCCTCGCACAATATCCGCAGCATCAGCCACGTCATGGAGACGGCGGCGGCCCTGGGCGTCCCAGACAGCCGTTACGAATTCCAGGCCCTGTTCGGCATGGCCGAGCCCGTGCGCAAGGGCCTTCTGGCCGTGGCCGGGCGGGTGCGCCTGTACTGCCCCTACGGCGAGCTGTTGCCGGGCATGGCCTATCTGGTGCGGCGGCTTTTGGAAAACACGGCCAACGAATCGTTTTTGCGCCAGAGCTTCGCCGACGGCCAGACCGAGGAGCTGCTCCTGGAAAACCCTCTGGCCACACTGGCCCGCGAAACGTCCACGACCTGCCCGCCGTCGTCGCCGCCCGTGTCCAGGGGGGGGCTGACGCGCTTCGCCAACCATCCCATGCCCGACTTCACCGTGGCCGACCTGCGGGCCGCCTTCCCCAGGGCCCTGGCCGAGGTCCGGGCCGACTTCGGCCGCACCATCCCCCTGGTCATCGGAGGGAAGGAGATCCTCACCGCCGACCGGCTGGCCTCGGTCAACCCGGCCGATCCGGACGAGGTCGTGGCCCAGGTCTGCCAGGCCGGGACCGCCGAGATCGATCAGGCCGTCGCCGCCGCAAAAGCCGCCTTCGCGGGCTGGCGCGATGCCGCGCCCGAGACCCGGGCCGCCGTGCTCATAAAGGCCGCCGCCATCGCCCGGGAGCGCATCGTGGCCCTGTCCGCCCTGCAAGTCCTCGAGGTCGGCAAGCAGTGGGATCAGGCCTACGCCGACGTTGCCGAGGCCATCGACTTCCTGGAATACTACGCCCGGGAGATGGTCCGCCTGGGCGCGCCTCGGCGCATGGGCAACCAGCCCGGCGAGCAAAACCGCCTCTTCTACGAGCCCAAGGGGCCGGTGGCGGTCATCGCCCCCTGGAACTTCCCCCTGGCCATCGCCTGCGGCATGTCCGCCGCTGCCGTGGTCGTCGGCAACTGCGTGGTTTTTAAGCCCTCGGGACTGGCCTCGGCCGTGGGCTACGGCCTGTGCGGGATTTTCCGCGAGGCCGGGCTGCCGGACGGCGTCTTCAACTTCTGCCCGGGCCGGGGTTCGGTCATGGGCGACCATCTGGTCGAACACCCGGACATCACCATGATCGCGTTTACCGGCTCCATGGACGTGGGCCTGCGCATCATGGAAAAGGCCTCCCGGGTCGTCCCCGGGCAGGCCTATTGCAAGCGCGTGGTGGCCGAGATGGGCGGCAAGAACGCCATCATCATCGACGACGACGCCGACCTGGACGAGGCCGTCTCCAGCGTGCTGTATTCCGCCTTCGGCTTCCAGGGCCAGAAATGTTCGGCCTGCTCCCGTGTGATCGTCCTGGAACCCATCTATGAGAAGTTCACCGCGCGCCTCAAAGAAGCCGCCGAGTCCGTGAAGATCGGCCCGTCCGAAGACCCGGCCAACTTCATGGGACCGGTGGTGGACGCTTCGCAGCAAAAAACCGTGGCCACATACGCCGACATCGCCCGCGCCGAGGGCCGCATCCTGGTGGAGCGGCTTTGCGCGGGCAAGGGCTTCTACGCCCCCATGGTCATCGTCGAGGGCATAAAGCCCGAACACCGCCTGGCCCAGGAAGAGGTCTTTGGACCCATCCTGGCCGTCATGAAGGCCAAGACCTTCGATGAGGCCATCGATATCGCCAATTCCACCCGCTTCGCCTTAACCGGCGGCGTGTTCTCGCGCAGCCCCAAAAACCTGGAGAGCGCCAAAAAACGCTTCCGGGTCGGCAACCTGTACATCAACCGCAACATCACCGGCGCGCTGGTGGAGCGGCAGCCCTTCGGCGGCGCGAAGATGTCCGGCGTGGGGTCGAAAGCGGGCGGCCCGGACTACCTGCTCCAGTTCATGGATCCGCGCGTGGTGACGGAAAATACCATCCGGCGCGGCTTCACCCCCATCGAAGAGGGCGACGACTGGTTTGAATAGCGGGAGTCGGGGAGGAGGTGCCGCCTCCTCCCCGAACCCCACCGCCGCCAGGGGGCCATTGCCCCCTGGACCCCACGTCAGCTTCGCCCTATCCTCCCCTCCATGTGCGGACGCTTCGCCCTGGGCATTCCCAGAAAAAAACTGGCCGAGGAATTCGGCCTGGACGCGGTTCCCGAGGCCCCGGCGCGCTACAACATCGCCCCGGGCCAGCTCGTGGAGGCCGTGGTGGACGCGGGCTTTGGGCGGCGCGAGATGCGCCTGTTTCGCTGGGGCCTGGTCCCGTCGTGGTCCAAGGAAGGCAGCAAGGGCCGGGGGTTCGTGAACGCGCGGTTGGAAACGGCGGCGGAAAAGCCGTCGTTTCGAGCGGCCATGCGCTACAGGCGGTGCCTGCTGCCCGCCTCGGGATTCTACGAATGGCAGGCCCGGCCGGGCGGCAAGCAGCCGTGGTATTTTTACCGAACTGACGGGCGGTTGGCGGCCCTGGCCGGGCTCTGGGAGCGCTATGAAGGCGCGATGGGCGAGATCGTGGAATCCTGCGCGGTCCTGACCACCGAGGCCGACGAGGCCGTGTCGCCGGTACACGAACGCATGCCGGTGGCCATCGAACCAAAGGACTATGAGCGCTGGCTCGACACGGCCATGCGCGACGGGGCACGCGCGGCGTCGATTTTTCGACGCCCCGGGCCGTCGATCTGGGCCGGGCATCCGGTCGGGCCGGGGGTGAACCGGGCGGCGGCGGATGAAGAGCAACTCATCCTGCCGCTGACCATGCGCTGATGGCGGCCCATTGCGGGGCATGACGGGGATCAGGGCGCGGCTTCGGCCGCGTTTTTCGTTTTTTTTTGGCGCTGTGGCGTTTGTGGCACTACATCTGCAACAAAGGCGAGGCAGGGCAAAAAACTCCGCCGTGGGGGCGGAGTCTTGACCAACGGGGGAGGCTATGGCGATAGCTCAAGAGGCAGCATCACAACGGTTCCGCACCGCGCCCGTGGGGCGTCCGGACCAAACCGCGCCGGTCATCCGGCCCGGCGTGTTCCGTCCCGGGCCGCTGGTGGAGGACGTCGAGCGGTTGTCGCGTCCAGGCGTGGTGTTGTCGGATGAGGACATCATCAACGTCCTGGTGAAATATTTTCACGCCTACATCTATCCCGGTTCCGAGGCGCATGCCGTGCCGCTTGGGGATATCTCCGAACTGTTCTGGCGGTTTTGCGGCATGTGGTGGGAGGGCACGCGGGATACGCCCGCCGATCTGGGCCTGCGCGACTCCACCGGATATGCCCTGCGCATGCTGGCCGATCTGCCCAAGACCGGGCATATCTTCCGCTCTATCGCCGGACGTCCGGCCATGCCGACCGGCCTCGCCGACGGCTACGTGGGGCTCGGCCTGGGCACAGGGACCGGGGTGTTGCTCTTGGCGGCGTCGCTCCAAGCCAGGCGGCATGGAGCCGGACGGTTCGACCTGCTGGGGGTGGAATACGACACCTTGGTGGCCGAACGTACCGGACTTCTGCTGGACCGGCTCGGCGTAGGCCGGGTGGTGGCGGCCGACGCCCGGGACGCCCAGGCTTACATCGACATGGTGGACGGGCCGATCACCTTTGTGGCCAACGAAACCATCCCGGGCATGAACCAGCGCATGCAGTCCGAACACTTTTCGGCCATCCATGGGGCGCTTTTCGAGGCCGCGGCCGCCCGTCTGCGGGAGACGCTCTTTTTCCCGGAAGGCTTGGTGGCGGTGGAGCCCAAGACAGACGCCTCGGTGGTCTTGTCGCGGCAAAACCGGTTCCAGGTGCCGAAATACTACCGCAACGTGAACGTCTTTCCCCGGGCCATCATCATTGAGGGACGACTGACGGCCCTGACCCGGCTCGGGAAAGACTTCCCCCGGCTCATCCCGCCGCAGGTGCGGCGCTTCCTGCCCAGGCGCTGGTAACCACTGCCGTCGGGGCTGCCGCCCCGCACTGTTCTCGGGGCTGCCGCCCCGAACCCCGCCCGGGGGAAATCATTTCCCCCGGACCCCCTGATATCGTTGCCGTTTCCGGAGCAGCAAAGCTGCTCCGGAAACGGCAACGGAAATCGGGATGGCCGGAGAACTCGATGCCTCCCGCACGCGGACGCGAAGCGCGCCATGCACCCGGCCCAGTGTGTGCGGCGCGCAGCGCCGCACACACTGGGCCGGAAAGAACTGGTTCTTCGCATACGGACGCGAAGCGCGATGAAGTTTTCGAAGGGGGGTCAAGGGGGGAAACCTTTTTCAAAAGGTTTCCCCCCTTGTCGCGGTGCTACCGGTCGCGGAAACGGCGTTCCCAGTCGTATTCCTTGGACGTGACCACATCCTCCATGCGGCGGATGCGGCGGCTGAGGCGTTCGAAGCGGCGTTTGAGCTCCTCGCGGCCGCTTTTTTTGTTTGCTGCAAAGCGGGAGTAGAAGTCGCGTTCGTCGTCGCTGCCGGGGGCCAGGACGGGTTCCGGGCGCAGCAGGAATCCGGCCAGGATGTAGGCCCCGATCACCGGCCAGACGCCGGAGAACACGGCCAAAAAGACGACGCCCAGTCGGACCCAGGTCACGGGCACGTCCAGGTAGCGGGCCAGCCCCTTGCACACCCCGAGCAGCCGACCGTCGCGGGCCCGGTAGAGCTTGTGGTATTTGAGTTCCGAGACGTGTCTCATGGGTTGCCACCTCCGCCATCCCGTCTGCCGGAGATGATGATGGTTTCCAGGCTCTCCACGCGGCTCTCCAACTGTTCCAACTGCCGGTAAAGCTCCTGGGCGGTTTCGGCCTCCTGGCGCTCGTCCTGGGCGTTTTTGCCGCCGGACTTGAACAGGCGGGCCGCCAGGACGAGGACGCCGCCCAGGATGACCACGCCGATGACCATGGCCCCGGCCACGATCAGGGTGACGAGAAGTTTGATCATGGTGTCTGGCTCCGCATATCCGTCAGGCCCGAAGCAGCCGGGCGCAGGTCCGTTGCAAGAGAAACAGGGCGAAGAGGGCACAAAGCCGCAACGCGGTTTTCATGTCACTTTCCGCCGCCGGTTTCGGGGCGGGGAGGGCGCAGGGCGGCCAGTTCCCGCTCGATGTCCTCGTCGGCCTCCATGCGGGCGAACTTTTCTTCCAGGGTCATGGGTTCGCCGGGCCGGGACGCGGCGCCGCGCTCCCGGGGGGCAGCCAGATCGGCCTCGGCCTCCAGGCGCTCGATGCGGTTCTCGAATTCCTCAAAGCGTAGCAGGGTGTCGGCGGATTGTACACGCCGCAACTCGTCCCCGGCCCGCTTCTTGCCAGCGGCCCGATGATGCCGGGCCACCAGGACTCGGCGGCGTTCCTTGGCCGAGGCCAGCTTTTCCTCAAGCTTTTCGAGATCGCCCTTGCAGGCCTCGATCATCCCCTCGAATTCGGCGGTCTCGGCTTCCATGGCCAGGGCGCGTTCCTCCAGGCGGCGCTTTTCCAGAAGCGCCTCCCGGGCCAGATCCTCGCGGCCCTTGTCCACGGCCAGCTTGGCCTTGCCGCGCCACAGTTCGGCGCGGTGGACGGCCTCGTCGCGCTGCCTGCGGGCCGTGGCCGCCTGGGCCATGGTGCGGGCGCAGGAGGCCTTGAGTTCGACCAGGGTCTCCTCCATCTCCTGGATCATGAGCCGGATGAGCTTTTCGGGGTCTTCGGCCTTGTCGAGCATGGCGCTGATGTTGGCGCTGATAATGTCGCGGAAGCGGGTGAAAATACCCATGGTGGTTCCTCCTTGGGGCGTTTGCAACGGAAAAGCAGGGATCATGCCAGATAAAAAATCGAATAAAAAAGCGGTAATATGTTTTAAGAATAAAACTTGTGTGGTTTATCTGGCTAAGATATGGCATGAAACGCAAAAGGATGGTGAAAATGGCGAATAGCTATCAGGCGCCGGAGCAGGCCGTCAGCGAGGCCATTGGCCAGTCCGACGCCTTTCTGGCCTTTCAGGAACGCCTTTCCGCCGTGGCGGGCGTGGCGCGGCCCGTCATCCTGCTTGGCGAACGCGGCACCGGCAAGGAGCTGGCCGCCATCCGTCTGCACTACCTCTCCACGCGTTGGGACAAGCCGCTTCTCACCCTCAACTGCGCCGCGCTGCCTGCCTCGCTGCTCGAATCCGAACTCTTCGGGCATGAGCCCGGGGCCTTCACCGGCGCGCTCAAGGTCCGCCACGGCCGCTTCGAGGCCGCCCGCCAGGGCACCCTGTTTCTCGACGAGGCCGCTGCCATCCCCTTGTCCGTTCAGGAAAAAATTCTGCGGGTCGTGGAATACGGCACGTTCGAACGCTTGGGCTCCTCCGAGCAAAAACGCGTGGATGTGCGGCTTATCGCCGCCGCCAACGCCGATCTGGCGGCCATGGCCCGGCAGGGAACCTTCAAGCCCGATCTGCTGGATCGCTTAAGCTTTGAAGTGCTGCATCTGCCGCCGCTGCGCGCTCGCCACGGCGACATCCCCCTGCTTGCCGCCCGTTTCGCCGCGCGCATGCAGGCCGAACTCGGGCACAAATCGCCCCCCGAGTTCACCTCCGCCGCCATGGCCACCCTGGAGGCCCATCCCTGGCCCGGCAACGTCCGGGAACTCAAAAACGTGGTGGAGCGGGCTGTGTTTCGCGCTGCAGGCAAACGCATCCGGCAGGTGGACTTTGACCCCTTTGCCTCGCCGTTTCCGCCGCTTCCGCCGCTTCCCGCGCCTGCCTTCACAGCACCCCCTGCCGTCCAGGCATCCCTGTCTGCGGCCCCCTTGCCGTCCGATCCCCCCAGCCTGCCCGCCTCGCTGCCCGACGCCCTGGCGAGCCTCGAGAACCGGCTCGTCCATGACGCCCTGGCCAAAGCCAACCATAACCAACGCCGCGCCGCCGAACTGCTGGGCCTGAGCTACCACGCCTTTCGCGGCGTCTACCGGAGGGTGAGAGGCGGGAAGGGGGGATGAAGGGAGAAGAGGACCGGGGAGGGGAACCCCTTTTGTGAACAAAAGGGGTTCCCCTCCCCGGACCCCTCCCCTCCCCAAAAAACTTTCGTAAAGGGGGGGGTGAGAGGGGGAGCTATGCAGCAGACTGAACGAAACTATCCGGGGGGGCCGGGAATGATTCCCCCCGGGCAGGGAAGGGGTGTGGGGAGGGGGCGAAGCCACCTCCCCGCCGTCGGCCTGCCGACGGTTGCGAAAATCACAAGCAGGTCGCGGCTTGCCGCGCCGTAAGCGAGTGATTTTTGTGCCTTTCCGTCCGGCGGTGTAGCCGCCGCAGACGGCACAAAGCCCCGGTTTCTTTGAAACCGGGGCTTTGGTGTCTGTGCGGCAAGGGGCGACGCCCCCTCCCCGCAGCGTCAGGCGGCCCTAGGCCGATTCGAGTATTTTTTTGAAGTAGGGGATGGTTTTTTCCAGGCCCTCTTCGAGTTTGATGGTGGGTTCCCAGCCGAAGACCGACTTGGCCAGGGTGATATCCGGACGACGCTGTTTGGGATCGTCTTCGGGCAGGGGTTTGAAGTCGATCTTGGATTTCGAGCCGGTGTGCTTGAGCACCAGTTCGGCCAGTTCCAGGATGGTGAACTCGCCGGGGTTGCCCAAGTTGGCGGGCCCGGTGAAATCGTCACCGGTGTTGTTCATGAGCCGCACAAAACCCTCGACGAGGTCGTCCACATAGCAGAACGACCGGGTCTGCTGGCCTTTGCCGTACACCGTCAGCGGCTTGCCCTGCAGGGCCTGGATGATGAAGTTGGAGACCACCCGGCCGTCGTTGGGGTGCATGTTGGGGCCGTAGGTGTTGAAAATTCGGGCCACCTTGATGCGCAGTTTGTGCTGGCGGCGATAGTCGAAGAAAAGCGTCTCGGCGCAGCGCTTGCCTTCGTCGTAGCAGGAACGGAACCCAATGGGGTTGACGTTGCCCCAATAGGATTCGGGCTGGGGATGCACGGCCGGATCGCCGTAGACCTCGGAGGTCGAGGCCTGCATGATTTTGGCTTTGAGGCGTTTGGCCAGGCCAAGCATGTTGATGGCGCCATGCACGCTGGTCTTGGTGGTCTGCACGGGATCGTGCTGGTAGTGGATGGGCGAGGCCGGGCAGGCCAGGTTGTAGATCTCATCCACTTCAATAAACAACGGGAAGGTGATGTCGTGCCGCAGGAACTCGAAATTCGGGTTGCTCATAAGCGGCAGGATGTTCTGCTTGGAGCCGGTGAAACAATTGTCCAGGCACACGACTTCGCAGTTGTCGGCAAGGAGCCGTTTGCACAGGTGGGAGCCCAAAAAGCCCGCGCCGCCGGTGACCAAAACACGTTTTTTCAGATGCATGGCCGTTTATCCAGATGTGTTTGAAAGGTGGTGGGGAAAAATCCCGGGTCGCACATAATGCCGATTCTGCGCTTTGTAAACAGGGGAATCGTAACGCCCCTTTTACAGCGGTTTCAGGGAAAGGGAAAAGGAAATAACAGGGTCAGGCCCAGGCCAGGGCCGCCCATTCCCCGGACAGGCGGATGACCGGTTGCGGCAGGCCGGTGCGGCGATAGGCCGCCGCCACGGCGTCGGCCTGTTCGGCCAGGATTCCCGACAGGATGAGCGCGCCGCCCGGGGCCACGCACGCCGCGAGATGGGGGGCCATGGCCGTCAGCGGCTGGGCCAGGATGTTGGCCGCAACCACGTCGAAGCGCTCCCCCGGGGCCAGGCAGTCCAGGCTGCCGACGGCCGTGCGCATGGCCGAGGCCACGCCGTTGGCCAGCGCGTTTTCGGCGGCGCAGAACACGGCCTGGGGATCGATGTCCAGGCCGATCCCGGAAAGCCCCAGGCGGCACAGGCCGATGCCCAGGATTCCCGAGCCCGTGCCCAGGTCCAGGAAGCGCATGCCGGGGGCGATGCGGCCCGCTCCGGACATCTCGCCGAAGAGTTCCAGGCACAGGGCCGTGGTGGGGTGGTGGCCGGTGCCGAAGGCCATCTTGGGTTCGATGATGATGGGGGTGCGGTCGGCATGGCCCTCATGGACCAGCCAGGGCGGCAGCACCTCGAAGACTTCGCCCACGGCGATGGGGGTGAAAAAGGCCTTCCAAGCCGCGCCCCAGTCCTCGCTGGCCACGGATTCGCGCCGGATGGCCAGATGGGGCCAGGCGGCGGCCAGGGCGTCGGCCAGATCGCGGCCGGCCGGGTTGTCGTCCACATGGACGCGGAAGACGGCCCCCTCAGGGGTGTCCATCTCCTCCCAGCCCTGGGCCAGGCGCGGCGCAAGCCAAGCGGTGAGCTCCTCCCGGACGGGGTCCACAGGGTCGGGCAGGGCCTCTTCGACAAGTGCGCCCACCACCGGGGCCGTTCCGGGGACGCAGATTTCCAGGCGCAACAAATCGCTCACAACGTGTTCCCTCGCAACGCGCGGTAAAAAACGGGACAACGGCGCGCGCGGCCGATTTTCTATCGGGCCGCCATCACGCTGGCCGGGATGTTCAGAGGCTGCCCGATCTCCAGCCGGTCGGGGTTCACGCTGGCGTTGGCCTCAAGGATGCGCGTCACGCTCACGCCGAAACGGCGCGACAGGTTCCACAGGGTGTCGCCGTCGGCCACGCTGTAGGCCCGAACGGAGCCTTCCTGGCGCACGCTGACCTCGATGGAGGCGTCGCGGCGTTCCCGTTCGGCCTTGGCGGCCTCGTGGGAGGGAATGGCCAGTTCGCTGCCGATCTCCAGACGCATGGGGTCGATGCCCTGGTTGACGGCCAGGAGGTCGTCCACGCGCAGGCCGTGGCGGCGGGCCAGGGACCACAGGTTGTCGCCCTTGGCCACGGGCACGCGCACGGCGTCGGCGTCCTGGCGCAGATCACGCCCCTTGGCCATGCCCGGGGCGGATTCGGACGGGATGGTCAGCAGCTGGCCGATCTGGAGGCGTTTGGGGTTGACGCCGTCGTTGGCGGCCAAAAGCTGCTCCACGCTCACGCCGAAACGCTTGGCCACGGTCCACGGGGTGTCGCCCCCGGCCACGGCATAGGCGGTGACGCCGTCCTGGCCCTGGACGACCTGTCCCGGGGTCGGGGCGCTCTGGGCCTGGCTTGGGGCGGCCGGATCGGGGATGGCCAGACGCTGTCCGGGCTGTAGCCGATCCGGGCGCACGCCCGCGTTGGCCTTCTTGAGATCCGAGACGCTGACGCCGAAGCGGCGGGCGATGCTCCACAGGTTGTCGCCGTCGGCCACAGCGTAGCCGCCGTCAATGCGCGTGGCGGGCGTGGCGGCGGCCGTTTCCGTCTGGGCCGGGGAGGCGGGCACGGCGATGGTCTGGCCGGGCTGAAGCTTTTTGGGATCGAGCCCGGGGTTGGCCGTGCGCAGATCGGACACCCGCACGCCCAGCCGCTTGGCCACGCTCCAGAAGTTGTCGCCCTGGGCCAGGACATGGGACGGACCGTCGACGACCTGGGCCGTCGGGGCCGGGGTTTTGGTCGTGGGGGCGGCATCGGCCGCCTGGGTCTTGGCCGGAACGTGTAAGAGCTGTCCCAGGGACAGCCGGTCGGGATCGATGGAGCTGTTGGCCCGTACCAGTTCGCGGGCGCTCACGCCAAGCTTTTTGGACACGGTCCAGATGGAGTCGCCGGGCAGGACCGCATAGGTCCCCAGGGGGCTCGCCGGGGCGGCCTGCTCCGTCTGATCGTCCGCGCGGGGCGCGGCGGCAGGGACATCCGCGGCCTGGGCCAGGGCGGCCTGGGCCGGGACGGCGTCCGGGGCGGCGTCCGGGGCGGCGGCCGAGACGGCCGGTTGCTCGGTCGGGACGGCGACGGGCGCCGCGGCCGCAACCTCTACGGTGATGGTTTCCATCTGGGACGCGGCGGCGGACGGCGGAAGGGTCAACACCTGCCCGGCGGCCAGACGGTCGGGGTGCAGGCCCGGATTGGAGGCGACCAGGGCGGCCACGGTGGTTCCGGCATTTTTGGCGACGCGCCACAGGGTTTCGCCGGAACGCACGGTGTGGCGTCCGGGGGCGTCGACCGGGGTTTTTCCGGCCGGGATGGCGGCCGTGACGGAGGCGTCGGGCTTGGCCGAGGCCACCTCGCGGGCGGCCACCGGACGCAGATGCGTGGCGTCGGCGAAAACCGTCCCGATCACCGAGGCGTCCAGCCCCATGGCGGGCAGGATGGTCTCCAGGCAGCGCGAGGCCAGGAGGCGGGAGCCGACCGGGGTGACATGCACCCCGTCGTCCAGACGGATGGCGGTCATCTCGCCCGTGGCGGCGGCGGCCAGGGGCGCGAAACGTCCCTCGCCGTCGGCCAGGACGCTCCAGGTGTCGATGAAGGTGCAGCCTTTTTTGCCAGCGCACATGGCGGCCAGGGCGGCGTTGATGCGCTTGAGGTCGCGGCTCAGCGCGGCGTCGGCCATGACTGGCGCGCCGACCCAGAAGAGTTTGGCCTGGGGGGCGTGGGCCCGGCAGGCGTCGGCCAAAAGCGCGGCCCGGGCGGCATAGGCCGCGTCCCAGGCGGGGTCGGTGAAGTAGATGGTGCGGCCATCCTCGGTGAGGATGTTCTTATTGTCGTTGGCCCCGATCATGATCACAACCACGTCGGGCTCAAGGTCCGAGGCCAGTTTTGCCGCGGTTTTTTCCCAGTCGAAAAATTCCGGCTTGGCCAGACCGCTGGAGACCTTGCCCAGGCGGGTGAAACCCACGTCCTGCCGCGCGGCGAACACGCGCTCCATCTCCTTGCCAAGGCCGATGGACAGGGAATCGCCGATCACGGCCACGGTGTGGGCCGGGGCGGTCCTGGTCACGGAAGAGGCTTCGGGCTCGGCCGAAACCGAGGCCAGAAGGCGTCCGGGCAGAGGGGGCAGGGCCATGGCCACCATGAGGGCCAGGACGAGCAGATTCGGTCCTTTTCGATGCATGCGTCACCTCGACGATGCGGGCGCGATGTTCACGCGCACTGATAATGCGGCAGGGCGCGCCAGATCCATGTGATCCTTGCGCCATGGCTTTTTCCTGCTGCCGCAGTTTCACGAAACGGACGACACGACGGACGACGAAGGCCTGGTCGGCCGGTTCACCGCCCGATAAAAAGTATAACTATCTAAACATGTTATACTATGGCCCGGATGCAATGGGGCCAAACATCCATTCTGAACCCGTAGCTTAGCAAAAAAAGGGCTTTTTTTGCAAGGGGAGGGAACGGAAAAAATGCCCGGGGCGTCCAAGGCCGTGATCAGCAAGAACCGGACCACTGTTTCGTCAAAAGGAAAAATAGATGAAGGGCAACACCCCGTCGGGGCCGAGCTTGAGGATGGCCGTGGCCGCAAGGCCCAGGGCCACGCCCTGGATCGGCGCGGGCAGGGGCCGGATCATGCGGTCGTAAAGCCCCCGGGCGTCGAAGCGCCAGATCTGGGCGGCCAGCACCAGGACCGCCAGGACCACCGGAACCAGCGGAAGATGGCCGCCGGATGCGCCATGGGGATCGAAGGCGGCCACCCGGGCCAGGATGTCCATGGCCTTGCCCGCGTCCTCGGCCCCGAAAAACACCCAGGCCAGGGTCACGTAGGAAAAGGTGGCCACACGGCCGAGGAACCGGGAGGCGAAGGGACCAAATCCCGCCTCGGGAACCGGCGCGTCGCCGCGCCTGCGGGATTTGCGGTCGATGAACAGATGGACGGCCACCAGCCCGAAGCCGTGGATGAACCCCCACACCAGGAAGTTGTACGCCGCGCCGTGCCACAGGCCCCCCAGGGCCATGGTCACGACCAGGTTGGCGTATTTGCGGAACTGGCCTTTGCGGTTGCCGCCCAGGGGAATGTACAGGTAGTCGCGCAGCCAGGTGGAGAAGGTGATGTGCCAGCGACGCCAGAAGTCGCGCAGATTGCAGGCGGCATAAGGCAGGTTGAAGTTGTTGGGCAGGGAAAAGCCCAGAAGCCGCCCGATGCCCCGGGCCAGGTCGGTATATCCGGAGAAGTCGCAATAGATCTGTATGGAATAGGACACCACGCCGACCAGCACGGCCAGGGAGCTGAATCCCTCGGGGGCGGCGAAGACCTGGCGCACGATGTGCTCGGAAAGGTAGCTGGAGATGACCAGTTTTTTGAACAGGCCGCGCAGCAGCAGATAAAAACCCGAGCCCATGTCCACCTGGTTCGCCGTGGTCCGGCGCAGTTGGGGCATGAAGTCCTTGGCCCGCAGGATGGGGCCGGAGAGGATGGTCGGGAAAAAGGCGATGAAGATGAAGACGTCCAGGGGATTTTTGACCACGTTCTTGTCGTCGCGATAGACATCAATGGCGTAGGACAGGCCCTGGAAGGTGAAAAAAGAGATGCCGATGGGCAAAAACACGTCCATAAACGGCACCGGATTGGCCACGTTCACCCATCCCAGGAGATGGTCCAAAGAGAGATAGAGCATCTCGTAGTATTTGAAAAAGATCAGGATGCCCAGGGAGATGCTTAAATAGAGAATGAGGCAGAATTTTCGGAACCAGCGTTCGCCGGACTCGCGGAAGATGATGGCGAAAAACCAGGTCAGAAAGCTGAAGATGAAAAGGATCAGGAAGAACTTCAGATTGAAGGAGGCATAAAACACATAGGACGCCGCCAGCAGAAACAGCCGGTAGCCAAGATCATGGGACCGCAACAGCCAGTTCAGCGGAAATACGATCAGGAAAAATAGCGCGAATTCGAGGCTCGTGGGATTCATGCGGGCTGTGATGCCATCCTTTGACGCAATTTATTGCACAAAGGGATGGTAAAACGGGGCCGCGAAAATGACAACCGCAACCAGCGCCAAACTTCCGGCGCTTTGGTCCGGCGGCCTGGGTTTGAAATACTTAATGCTTTGTATTTATTGTCTATTTTTTTGATTTTTTCATCGGCCCGGCCTTTGCATTCGTGTCCCCAAACGCCTCGCGACCGACGGGTTTGACCGGTTGCGGGGCTTCGGGAACGCCATGAATGCACCACGCCGCCATACCTCGGCCGTTCTGCGGCTTCTCCTGACGCTGTGCGCCGGTTTCGCCCTTGCGGCCTTTCCCCGGGAGCTTTTATCCATGCGGCCCCCGGCCCAGGCCTCGGCGACAGCCTCGCCGACCACGCCGGTTGTCGATTTTCCCTTCCCGCCAAGCCTGGCCCAGCCCCCGGCGACGGCTCCGGGCGGCGTCACCCATGTCCTGCGACAGCCGGTAAAGGCCAACGCGGTGCGTCTGGCCGTGGACAAAAACGCGCATCATCCCCTGGACCATCCCCTGGCCGTGCGCCGCGAGGGACGGCTCCCCGGCCGGACCCAGGCCCCTCGGCCGGTGCGGGTCTATGCCGTCAATGAACCGACTCCGGCTGTCGATCCGCGCGGGACGGTCCCGGCCCCGCCAGTTTCCCCTCCCGTGGCCGCCGCCCCGCCCGCCGTATCGCTCCGGTCGCCCGCACCCGCCGCGCCCCGGGAGGTCGCCGTCCAGACCGCCCCCCGCGTGGCCACGCCTCCCCCCTCCCCGGGCGATCCCGCCAAGGCGGCAGGCCGGGCCCTGACCGGGTCGCGCCTTCTGGTCGTGGGCGACTCCCTGTCCATCTCCCTGGCCGATGTCCTGGAGCGGCGGCTGGCCAAAACGCCCGAACTGGCCTTTGCCCGGCTGGGCAAGGTCTCCAGCGGGCTGGCCCGCCCCGGGTTTTTCGACTGGGAGAAACACCTGGCCGAGATGGTGCAAACCAACCGCCCGGACACGGTGGTGGTCATGATCGGGGCCAACGACAACAAATCCCTGCCCCTGCCCTCGGGCAAGACAGCGGCCTTCGGCACGGCGGCCTGGAGCGTCGAATATCGCCGCCGGGCCGCCCGGCTGGTGGATATCGCCCGGGCGGCCAATCCGGACGTGCGGATCGTCTGGCTCGGCGCGCCGGTCATGGCCGATCCCGGGCTTTTCCGGGACATGCCCGTGGTCAATGCCGCGTTGGCCGAGGAGATGCGCCGTCTGCCCGGATGCCGGTTCGTCGACGTCTGGCCGGTGCTGGCCGGTCCCGGGGGGCGGTATGCGGAATTTCTCAACCCTGGAACCCGCCTGCGCGCCCCCGACGGCGTGCATCTGGCCCCGGCCGGGGCCGCGCGCCTGGCCGACGCCTGTCTGGCCGCCCTGGCCGAACCGGCCCGGGTCATGCTCTCCCAGAATCCGTGACGCCCGCCCATGCCCCGGCCCATGCTTGCCTATCCGGGGCGGCCGCACGTAGGATGCGCCGCGCCGGTCTCCCCGAAGGAGTCCCTGGGGCTGCCCGGGATTTGGAGCGTCTATGTCCCTGTTCCGACGTGCCTGGCTGTGGGCCGCGCTTGTCCTGGTTTCCGGCCTTTTGGCCGGGCTTTTGGCCTGGGCCGCCTTTCCGGCCGCCGTACTGCTCGGTCCCATGATCGCCGCCATGGCCTTTTCCCTGGGCGGCGTCCCCCTGGAGGTGCCCCATAGGGCCTTCGCCGCCGCCCAGGCCGTGGTCGGCTGTCTGGTGGCCGTGACCGTCACCCCCGCCACCCTGGCCGCCCTGGGCCAGCAGTGGCTGCCGATGCTCGTGACCATCGTCCACATCATCATTTCCGGGGCGGTCGTGGGGCTGGTGCTCATCCTCCGGGGCGTCGTGCCCGGCTCCACGGCCGCCTGGGGGGCCTCGCCCGGGGGTGCCGCGGCCATGTCGATCATGGCCGAGTCCTACGGCGCGGACATGCGCATGGTGGCCTTCATGCAGTACCTGCGGATGTTCGTGGTGGTGCTGACCGCCTCGGGTGTCTCACGCCTTCTGCTTGGCCATGCGGTTGCGCCTCCCGCCGACCGCGCCCTGTCCCTGGGCCTGGATGCGCCGGTGCTCCCCCTGGCCCTGACCTTGCTCGTCATCGCCTGCGGCATGCTCCTGGCCCGCCGGTTGCGCGTACCGGCCGGGACCATGCTGCTGCCCATGCTTCTCGCCGCCGCGCTCAACGCCAGCGGTCTTTTGCGCATCACCCTGCCTGCCTGGCTGTTGTGGGCCACGTATGCCTGCCTGGGCTGGTACATCGGCATGCGCTTCACGCGCTGCACGGTGCGCCACGCTCTGCGGGCCATTCCCCAGTTGGTTCTGGCCACCTTCCTGCTCATCGCCCTGTGCGGCATCGCGGCCTGGATGTTGACCGCCTGGCTCGGTGTGGACCCCTTGAGCGCCTACCTGGCCACCAGCCCGGGAGGCCTCGATTCGGTGGTGGTCATCGCCGCGGGCAGCGGCTGCGATGTCCCCTTCGTCATGGCCCAGCAGACCCTGCGCCTCTTCGCGGTGGTGCTCATCGGCCCCCAGGTGGCGCGGCTGCTCTGCCGCTTCGACGCGCGGCGAAGGGGAATAAAGGAAACGGCCGGAAACCGGACGGGCCGCTGACGGCATGAGGGGGGTCTCTCAGCCGCGCCGGGCAGCCACTTGGCCAGACACAGCCCCTTGCCCTGTCGGCCGCGATTGATCCAGTGGACCTCGTCGGCGGCATGGTGGATGAGCTTCAGGCCAAGGCCGCCCGAAACCTATGGTCGCCAGATCCCGGACGTGGCCCTGGATCATGGTCAGGAAGCGGGTGCCGACCGGGATGCGCAACTGGGTCTTGAGGGTATTAAGCATAAGCCCTTTTACGCATCCAATGGAAATGCGTCCATACTCCGGGATTCGGTCGGCCTTTGTCCGGCGGATCGTTTTCCGGACCCGGCCCATATCCCCGTTTTGGAAAAACGAAATGACAGTATGAAAGGATCGGGCGGAGCGGCTTCCGCATCCGGTTTCCGGCAGGTTGCCGACAATGTCCCGCAGCCGCCGCAGTTCTTGACAAGGATGCCAAGCGGGGCGAGACTGAATAATTAGGAAAAAGCGGATGCAACAGACGCAGGCGGACGATATGGGCAACGCAGACGAAGACGACGGACTTTTTCCCTATGATCTGGTCCTGGACCCGCAGGTCCGATATTTCCTGTATGTGGGCGAGGCCAGGTACGATTCCCTGAACCAGTTCATGCGTGAGGCCCTGGAGCGCAGGACCGGACAACGCATGGATTACGTCCGGATCATCCCCGATGTGTCAGGGTGCAGCCTGCACCGCAACACCATTGTTTTGAACCCCAGGGCCAAGCGCCGTTTCGCCAAAACCGGGGTCATGTCCCGCTGTCCCATCCCCCCCCGCGAATTCGCCGCAGCGGTTTCCGCCTCGGAAACCATTTTGGGCCTTATCCGTTCCCTGGTGCGCCGCCAGGGCGAGGTCTACGTGCATGTGGCGGAATCCGTTCCGGAACTGACGCTTTGCCGCCTGCCGGGCGTACAATTCATCGGCCCGGACGGGGAGACGGCGGCCATGTGGAACAACCGCCTCTTCCAGTCGCGCATGCTGCGCGACCTGGTTCCCGTTCTGGACCACCGCCAGTGCCGGGCCGATGAGGAGATCGCCCAGGTCGTGGCCGGGCTGCTGCCGGTCTGGGGCGACGGGGTGGGCGTGCTGACCGAGGGCTTCCGCGAGGCAGACGCGACGTTTGTGGTCACGGACCCCCGGGATGCCGCCGCGCGCCTTGGGGGAGGCGGCGAGGCGTTCCTGTTCCGCCATGTCCCGGCCGTCCACGCGCCCACGGTCCTCGGCATCACGGCCGGAGAGGACGACGTGTTCATCGCGGCCGTGGCGGATCGCCGGAAAGAGGCCAACGGAGGATGGGGGGCGTCGTATCCGTCGGTTCTGCCTGCCCACGTCCTGCGGGAGTTGCGTGAACACACCCGCACGGCCGGACAGGTGTTGGGAGGCAGCGGATATCGCGGCGTATTCGGTTGTGATTTCATCGTGGACCGGGAAGGCACGGTCCATTTCGTGGAAGTCAACGCCCGAAAGCACGGGGCGGCCCTGGAGATGTGCTGCACCCTGGAAAGCGCCCTGCCCGCCGGAGCGCCCACCCTGGCCGACCTGGAGCTGGGGGCCGTGTTCGAGGGGCGCTTGCCGGAAAACGCCCGGGAATTGGCCCGGGCCCTGGAAGGCCTTTTCTGGAGAACCTGCACGATCCGCGCCGACCGGACCCTGCGGATCGACGCCGCACCCGCCGCCCATGCCGATGTGCGGGCGCTTTTTCGGCGCATCCTGTCGCGCGGGGCCGACCACGGCATGATCATCCTGGAGCATCCGGCCAGCGACTGCCAGGTGGAACGGGGCGGGGTGCTCGGCCGGGTGGTGGCCGTGGCTACGGACCCGGCCTATCTGCCCGAAGATCTGGAGCTTGGGCGCACCCTTTTGCGGGCCTGCGCTCAGGAACCCCGAGAGGATATCTAGAGTCGCCTTCGGTACTTTCCGTTATGGGTTAGCGATCAGCAATACTTTGAACTTATTGTTTTTATTAAAAAAATAATTGTTTTTGTGGGCGCCACGCGAGGCGGCGCACGTCAGCCGCGCCCCAGGCGGCCGCCGGGCGCAGCCGTCCCGAAGCGGCTGTTTTCTTCCCCCGGATTGTGGCGTATCATGACTTCTCCCGTCGCCGTGACTCGAATCCGGGACGCCCCACCTCCTCCGGCCGTGGCCGGAAACACAAACCCGCCTTCTTCCCCGGCCTGGAGGGCCATGAAAAACATCCTGCTGGTCAATCCGCGTCTGCCGCGTTCCTTTTGGAGTTTCCCGGACATCATGCAGGTGACCGGGAAAAAGGCCCTTTTGCCGTCCCTTGGACTGTTGACCGTGGCCGGGCTTTTGCCTCCGGACTGGAATGTGCGTCTGGCCGACGAAAACGTGCGACCCGTGTCCGATGCGGATCTGCGCTTTGCCGATGTGGTCATGATTTCGGCCATGCTGGTGCAGCGCGACGGCCTGTTCGCCTGCGCCGCGCGGGCCAGGGCCATGGGGAAGATCGTGGTCGCGGGCGGTCCCTACGCCACCTCCGCGCCGGATGAGATGCTGGCCGGGGGCTGCAATTTCGTGGTGGTCGGGGAGGGGGAGGCAACCATCCCCCTGCTGGTGCGGGCCCTTGAAGAAGGCCGTCCGGGGGGCGTCATCGCCGTGGAGGAAAAAACCGACATGGAGCAGGTGCCCCTGCCCCGGTTCGATCTGATCAATCCCCGGGACTACGACGCCATGCCCGTGCAGACCTCCCGGGGCTGCCCGTTCGCCTGCGAATTTTGCGACGTCATCAACCTGTTCGGCCGCACCCCCCGGTACAAGTCGGCCCGGCAGGTGGTGGCCGAACTGGCGGCGATCCTTGAGACGGGGCACCGGGGCGCGGTCTTTTTCACCGACGACAATTTCATCGGCAACCCCAAGCGGGCCAAGGAGCTTTTGCAATCCATCGCCGACTGGAACCGGGGGCACGGGGAGCCGTTCTGGTTCATCACCCAGGCCTCGGTGAACCTGGGCAGCAGCCCCGAACTCATCGACCTCATGACGGCGGCCAATTTCGGCTACGTGTTTGTGGGCATCGAGTCCCCGGACACGGACGTCCTGGCCGCCACCCATAAATACCAGAACATCCGCCATCCGCTCCTGGAGTCCATCCGGGCCATCGGGGCCGGGGGACTGACGGTGGTGGGCAGTTTCATCCTGGGGTTCGACAACGAGGCCGCCGGGGCGGGAACGCGCGTCACGGCCTTTGCCGAGGCGGCGCACATCCCCCTGGTGATGGTCAACACCCTTCAGGCCGTGCCCCAGACCGAGCTGTGGCGGCGGCTTCGCGACGAGGGGCGGCTGGTGGACGGCGACGTGGGGGACTTGGCCACGGGGCCGATGAACTTTACGCCCACCCGGCCCATGCGCGACATCCTGACGGAGCAGATCGCGGCCTGGGACCGTCTGTACGACGTGTCCCACCACATGGAACGGGTGCTGGGCAATATTTTGGCCATGCGCCCGGTCAGGTCCGAGCCGGGCACGGGAAAAAAGCCCCCTTCGCGGGAAAAAAGGCCCCAGGCCACGGTCTTGGCCGATACGTGCAGCGAACTGCGGCTTTTGGCGCGGCTGGTGTGGCGGCTTGGGATCGCCTCGCGGCACCGGGGGCAGTTCTGGCGGCAGCTTGTCACCGTGGCCCGGAAAAATCCCTCCCGCTGGCGTCGGTACCTGACCCTTTTGGTCATGGGCGACGACATCCTGTCGTTTACGGCGGTCATCCGGGAGCGGGCCGCGCCGTCTTTGCGATAGCACCGCGCCTCAGGACTCCGTCCGCCCGGGTTCCAAAACGGGTTTTGAGGCGACGACGCGTTTTTTCGTAAAGCGGTTTTTTCAACGGGACGCACCATGCGTCCCGGGAGCGGCGCAGCCCTTCCCCGGGGTGCGCCGCCGCTGTGTGTTCCGCCCTGACGGGGTGTCGCCCAGGCGGCCGTCCGGCCGCCCCTGGCTATTTGTCGCCGCCCAGGATGCCCCCCAAAAGCGAACCGCCCACCCCGGCGACGCCCTTTTTTTCTTCGCGGCCCGCATAGTTGGCCGAATGGATGCGGTCGGCCAGCCGGGAAAAGGGCAGGCTTTGCAGATAAACCCGGCCGGGACCGGTCATGGAGGCCAAAAACATGCCCTCGCCCCCGAAAAGCGCGTTGGTGAAGCCGCCCACGAACCCGATGTCGTAGTCCACGCTCTCCTCGAATCCGGCCAGACAGCCCGTGTCCACCCGCAGGACTTCCCCGGCGGCCAGCACCTTTTCGATGACCGTGCCCCCGGCGTGGATAAACGCCAGGCCGTCGCCGGTGAGCTTTTGCAGGACGAACCCCTCCCCGCCGAACAGCCCCGCCCCCAGACGCTTGGTGAAGGCCACGGTAATGTCCACACCCACGGCCGAGCACAGGTAGGCGTCTTTTTGGCACAGGAAGGAACCGCCGTGGTCGGCCAGTTCGATGGGTACGATCTTGCCCGGATAGGGCGCCCCGAAGGCGGCCATGGCCGTGCCGGACCCGGTGTTTTCAAAGGTGGTGATGAAAAAGTTTTCCCCCGAGACCATGCGCTTGAGGCCGCTTAAGAGGCCGCCGCCGGCGCCGGTGGCCATCTCGATGCCGCCTTCGAGGTAGAGCATGGCCCCGGTTTCGGCCCGAACACCTTCACCCGGATCGAGAATGATCTCCACAATCTGCATGTCGTCACCCAGAATGCGATAGTCGATGTCGTCGGCCATGGGGCCTCCCGTGTCGTTGATTTTTTGGCGGGTCCGGCTAGTGTGCTGGAAAGCGTCCCTAGTGGAGAACCGCAGTGCGCCGCAGGCGTCGCGGGCGTCGCGGGCGGCGCGGGCGGCAAACGGAGTCACGAATGTCAGGCAGGAATTATCTGGGGCTGTGCGCCATCGTCAAGGACGAGCATCTCTTTTTGGAGGAGTTCGTGGCTTACCACCAGGCCATCGGTTTTGAGACGTTTATCCTCTACGACAACGAAAGCGCCATTCCCGTGGCCCACACCCTGCGCGCCCAGGTGGAGCGGGGGCTGGTGAGGGTCGTTCCGGTTCGGGGCGAAAGCATGCAGATGCCGTGCTATACCCACTGTCTGGAGACCTTCCGGGACCAGGCGGCGTTTCTGGCCTTCCTGGATGCGGACGAATTCATGGTTCTCAAAAAACACGCCGACGCGCGGCTTTGCGTCCTGGACTACGAGAAGCACCCCGGCCTGGCCATGCACTGGGTGACCTACGGCTCCTCGGGACATCTGGGACGGCCGGGCGGGCTGGTCCTGGACACCTACACGCAGGCCCTGGCCGGGAACGTCCAAAACAACCATCACGTCAAATGCATCGTGAACACGGCCTTGGCCGTGGCCGCCCGCGATCCGCACCAGTTCGTGTTTCGCGAGCCCGGCATGTGCTGCGTGGACGAGCGGGGCATGCCCGTGACCAGCGCCCTGTCGCCCTTTTGCGCCGACGTGGTCCAGGTGAACCACTACAGCTTCAAGTCGCAGGAGGATTACGAGGCCAAGATGAACCGGGGGCGGGCCGACGTTGCGGCTCTGTGCGGCGCTCGCACCCTGGACCAGTTTTACGCCCAGGCCGCCGCGCCGATCGTGTCGGCCCCGGTCCTGTCCCGCCGCATGGCCGCCCGGATCAAGCGGGCCGTGGACACGGGGACGCCTTTTTGCGGGATCGAGACGGATGCGGCCTGCCTTGCGGCGGCTGACGAGGCGGTTTTGTCCCGGGCGGCGGGACGGCTTTTGGCCGAAAAAAAGGCCGCGGCGGCAGCGGTGTCGCTTTTGGCCAGACGGTGCGCCGGGGACGGCGCATGGACGACGACGGGACTTCTGGCCCTGGCCTGCGCCACGCTCGGGATGCGCGAGCGGGCCGTGGACCTGTGTCGGGAGCTGCTTGTCCGCGAACCCTCGACGCGCTCCCACTTCCTGCATTTCCAGGTGCTTCTGGTCCTGGGGGACCGGGCGGCGGCGGCGGCGGTGGGGCGCTACGTCAAATATGCCTGCGAACTGTTCGGGGCTGAGGCCTCCCCGCAGTACGCGGAACTGCGGGCCATGGACGCCCGGGAGGGGCTCGGGGTGTGGACCCGGGAACGCTGACGGCGCTTTCCCCTTGGCGGGACCGCAGGGGGCGCAGCCCGTTGGCCGCCGGAGGGGGTCCCCCCCCGCCAGGCCTGTCCCCCTATTCTTCTTTGCCCTTGCCCGGCCGCAGATGCCCCATGACCCGCTCGAAGGCCTCCCGGGACTTGCCGGTCTCGATTTTGGCGATGTCCTCCCGGGGGATGAAATGGATGGCCCCGCAGGGACACATCTCGGCGCAGGCCGGGGACAGCCCGATCTGCCGCCGTCCGGCGCACAGGTCGCACTTGGAGAGCATGACCCCGGTATCGGTCTCGAACATGGCCGCGTAGGGGCAGGCCAGAAGACACTGCCTGGTCTCGCAGCCCCGGCACAGTTGCGGTTGCAGGATCATGGCCCCGTCCACGTCGCGCACGATGGCCCCGCGCTTGCAGACCTTGGCGCAGTTGGGGCTTTCGCAGTGGCGGCAGTACAGGGGGGCCATCACCCCGGAGGCCGTGCGCATCATATGGATGCGCGGGGTGTCGTGGACGAACCGGCACACGTATTCGCAGGTTTCGCACCCGATACAGGTGGAATAGTCGATGTACAGGACTTTTTGCTTGTGCGGCATGGGGCGTTACCTGTGCAGGCGGCCACCGGGGAAGCGGTCGGCCTCCCGGGCCACGAGGTCGTCGTAGGGGTAGTCGGCCAGGCGGTCCTGGTCCTTCAAATCCAGCCAGTTGGCCAGGGAGCGGGCCGCGCGCAGGCCGCTGTAAACGGCCTTGCCGATCTTCGAGGGGCCGGTCAGGGCGTCGCCGGCCACGAACACGTTTTCGATGTCAGTCATGTGCAGCCAGCGCACCTCGCCCTTGCGCACGTTTTCCAGCCCCAGCTCCTTGGCGAACGGCGGGGTGGCCGTCTCGCCGATGGCCGTGACCACCAGGTCGGCGTCGATGACCGTCACCTGTTCGCTGTCCGGCAGGGCGCAGCGTTTGCCGTCGGGGCCGGGCTGGCCCAGGGTCTTTTCCCGGATCTCCACGCCCGTGACCCGGTCCTCGCCGGTAAAGCGCAGGGGCGAGACCGACTCGTGCCACAGGGCCCCTGCCGCCTCCAGGCGGTCGATCTCATACGAGCCGCACGGGGCCTCGTTTTTGGTGCGCCGGTAGAGCAGATGCACCGTGGCCGCGCCCAGAAACAGCGCGCTATGCACCACATCCACGGCGGAATGCCCCGCGCCGATGACCGCCACGGTCTTTCCGGCCACGTCCGGGGCCTTGATGTTCGGCCCGGCATATCCGGCGGCCCGGATGGGGAAGAGGAATTCCAGGCCCGCCATGACCCCGGGCAGGTTCTCGCCCGGGATGCCCAGACGGCGCGAGCGCCAGGAGCCGGTGCAGATGATGATGGCGTCGTGTTTTTTGACCAGGTCGCCAAGGCCCCGCACATCCGAGCAGAAATGGTCCCCTTCCTCGTCGTGCAGGGGGGCGCTGCAACAGATCTTGGTGCGCGGGTGGAAGACCACGCCGTATTTTTTGGCCATCCTCCGCACCCCGGCCTCCACCCGCTCCTTGGGGATGCGGTGCCCGGGGATGCCGAAGAGCATCAGCCCCCCGGCCTTGGGCAGCTTGTCGTAGACCTCCACCTGATAGCCCAGGCAGGACAGGTATCCGGCGGCGGCCAGGCCCGAGGGCCCGGCCCCGATGATGCCCACGTTGCGCGCAAAGGCCTGTGGCGGGTCGCCGCAGAGAAAATTGAAGTTCATGGCGTTCATGGGCGTCCTTGTGAGGTCGCGGCGGCTGTCGCGCTGCGTCCGTATGGTGGCGGAGTTCCGCCGTCGACCGATTGCCCGGAAAAAGGGCCGGGCACGATCCATCATTGCCTTACCCAAAGGAGGCCTGGCACGCAATGGGCAAAACCTCGATATATTTTTCACGAAATCCGTTGACACGACTGGCCAGGGTCGATATAGGACAAATCGTGTCCGATATGTCTTTTTTCTTGCGATGCGGATCAAAAAGGCGTTACATATCCGTGGCCCGGGCGGTCGTTCGGCAACGGATAGTGGAGGAGTCGGCCGCACGGGGAATGGCGAGCAGGGGCGCGATGAAAAAATTGCGTGAACTCCTCTCCAAAACCGTTACAAGGAAAGTGACATGCGCCTGACAAGGTCCGGAGACTATGGAGTCCGCTGTTTATTATATCTGGCCCTGCATGCAGGGCGCGGCGTGGTGGGACGCAAGGAGATAGCCGAAGTCATGAACATCCCTGCCCAATACCTGGGAAAGGTGGCCCAGACCCTGGCCCGGTCAGGGCTCATCTCCATCCGCCAGGGGGCCCGGGGCGGTTACGAACTGTCCAGGGCGCCGGAAGA